>CAZRJG010000013.1:0-49761 GCA_964600365.1 uncultured Acidimicrobiia bacterium | reverse complement strand
ACCAACTCACTGCGACGCAGACCGGCGAGCCCAGCAAGCCGCCAGAGCACCCTCTCGTCCTCTGTGAGGCGTTCGCACGCCTCCACATGGGTCAGGAAGCCGGCGACCTGACTGACCGTCGGTCGCACGACTTCACGCTTCGCACGCACCCGAGGCGCCGGAAGTGCGGCGCACGGGTTTGGGCCGTCATGGGTGTCCTTCAAGCACTTCGACAGCGCTCGCCACGCCTTCTGCACGGAACGGTCCGACAGACCTGAGGAACGTAGTTCCGCCACATACTCCTCGAGGACAGGCACAGTGAGCCCGCCGACGGGCTCACGCCCAAGCTGGGGAAGGATCCACAGGTCGCAGACCTGCCGGTAGTCGTGAGCGGTGCCATGCGTCAGGTCACCTGCCCGGACCCGCCGCTCCAGATTGACCCACCAGTCCTCGACCAGCGCACGCACTGACGGGCCTGCCAAGGCCCCAGACCCCGGCGAGGCGTTGAACATGAGGAGGGCACGCCACGCCTCCTCCTCGGTCGGGAACGTGCCGATCGACCGACGACGGCGCCCGGGTGCACTGCCCGTGACGACGGTGAATGTTCCGTTTGGGCGGCGGTTGATGGTGCCTCGGAGTTGGGGCATGTGGAGCTCCTGTTGCAGGATCGGTTGCAGAGAGCAGTTGTCGTACCTGCTCCCAGCCAGTCCAAGGCCCCGGAAACCCCCATTTCATGGGGTCCTCCGGTTCTGCGTATCGGGTCCGTTGGGACTCAAAATCTGTTGTCCGAAAGGGCGTGCGGGTTCGAGTCCCGCTCCCGGTACAGGTGCACGAACGGCCCCATCTCGGGGCCGTTCGTGCACCTGCTCCCGTGAGCGGTGGGTAGCGAACCCGGTGGCGAAGCCACGCGGACGAAACGGAGGCCCGAAGGGCCGGAGTGGCGAGGATCGCCGAAGGCGACCGCAGCCTTGTCTCGCTCCCGGGTCGACGCGACGAGCCACGCGAGGAGCGGCGACACGCCAAAACGATCGGCACGTTGCCGCCCGATGGGCCAAGAGCGGTCCGGGCCCGCACAGCCCCCCTACCGCCGCCTACGGCGGCGGTACCTTCCCCCCGCAAGCGGGGGGACTGACGAGCGCGAACACTCCCGTTGACGAACGTATGTTCGATCCGATAGGTTCGGTGGGTGGATGACGCCGAACGCGAGCTCGACCTCCTCACCCGTCGCTACGGCGACCTCGGGGTCGACGACGACGTGCGCCGGATCCGCAATGCAAGGCAACGACACCTCCTCGAACTGGATCGCCTCAACGACGAGTTCGACCGCATCGCCGACCGGAGGCGCGTGACCCTGGAGTCGATCGAGAAGCTCGACCGATCCCTCCACGCGCTCATCGAGGACGTCATCGAGCACGCCCGCGACGTCCGCAACGAGGCGTGGTCCCCCATCCCGGTGCTCGGATTCCGGGCCTGGCTCATCGACGAGGGGGGCCTGCACGGGGCGTGGGAGACGTGGGAGCGCCCTCGGTCCACAGCGACCTGCAAGTCGCACTCCGAGACCGATGAGGTCCCACACACCGACGGCCGCTGCGGGACGCCGCCCTGCGGGCTGTACGCCCTCAAGCGAGCGCAGGACCTCGTGCAGGTGACTGGCTGGGGCGGGAATCGGCTGGCCTTCGGGCTCGTGGAGATGACCGGGAAGGTCGTCGAGCACACAAAGGGCTACCGGGCCGAGCACATGGAGGTCGTGGCGCTCGCCGCCATTCATCCGGTGGGCGTGCTCCTCATCGACGAGGCCGATGAGCTCCTCGCAGGATTCGGTGGGTGCCTCGATGGACTCGACGGCGTCCTCCCCACGACCAAACGAATCGAGACGATGTGCTTCTGGTTGGAGGCACGGAAGGAGCGAATGGCATGGACATCGGAGAGCAAGAGCGCGTGATCATCGTGGAGCCGCTGAGGCCCACGATCCCTGCAGAGCCGGCACCGACGCGCGAACCGGCGCCGGCCGATCAGGGGAACGGGAGCGCCCGGCCCCCGAAGTCAGGCTCGTAATCGCAGCCGAGCGCCTCGACCCGCTCCATGGAGCAGGCAGCGAAGGTCCACCCGGTTCAGCCGCGGAGGGCGCCTGATATCTCCTGCGTGTAGGCGCCCAGCTCGACGGCTGCAGCGTCGGCACTGGGTGCCTCGAGCACCCTGCGCACGATCGCAGATCCGATGATCACGCCGTCCGCAGTGCCGTGGAGGGCCCGGACCTGTTCAGCGCGGGAGATACCGACGCCCATGACGAGCGGTACGTCCGTGCGGGCACGGATGCGTGCGGCGAGGGTGACGCCGCGACCGGTGTCAGACGTGCGCTCTCCGGTGACGCCCATGTCGTTCACGCCGTAGATGAACACGGGATCGGCGCCCGCGACCAGGTCGAGTCGGCCATCGCCCGTCGTGGGAGCGGCGAAGAGCACCATGCCCAAGCCGGCGCCCTCGACGGGGTCGCGCAGCGGAATGGCCTCTTCGAGGGGGATGTCGGCCACGATCACGCCGTCGGCGCCGGCCTCGGCGACGTCGGCCGCGAACGCCTCGGGCCCGCGGCGCATCACCACGTTCACGTACGTCATCACCACGACCGGCTTCCCCGTGCGCTCCTTCACCCGGGAGACGATGTCGAGGGCGACGTCGAACGTCGTGCCTGCCCAGAGGGCGCGGCGGCCCCCCTCCTGGATCGTCGGCCCGTCCATGAGCGGGTCGGAGTACGGGATCCCCACCTCGAACGCATCAGCCGACTCCATCGCGGCGAAGAGCGCTGGCGACGAAGCAGGATCGGGCAGTCCTGCGGTGAGGTACGGGAGAAACGCCAAGCGGCCCTCGGCCCTCGTGGCCCGGAAGAGGTCCTCGAGGCGTTCACGCCCCATCAGAGGTGCTCCAGGATCGTGTCGACGTCCTTGTCGCCCCGGCCCGAGACGTTCACGAGCACGGTCTTGCCCGCGAGTTCGTCCTTCGCCTTCTCCAACCAGGCGATGGCGTGGGCGGTCTCGAGTGCGGGGAGGATTCCCTCCGTGCGACAGAGCAGCTTGACACCCTCGATCGCCTCGGCGTCGGTCACCGAGACGTAGCGGGCGATGCCGAGGTCCGCGAAGTACGCGTGCTCCGGTCCGACCCCCGGGTAGTCGAGGCCGGCGCTGATGCTGTAGGCCTCCTCGACCTGGCCGTCGTCGTCCTGGAGCATGTAGGTCTCACTCCCATGAAGGACCCCCGGCGATCCGGCGCCGATGGAAGCGCCGTGATGCTGGGTCTCGACGCCGAGGCCAGCCGCCTCGACGCCGACCAGTTCGACGCCCTTGTCGGAGAACGGGTGGAAGATCCCCATTGCGTTCGAGCCACCTCCGACACACGCGACGACGACGTCGGGGAGCGCATCCAATTGGGCAAGCGCCTCATCGCCGATGACGCGCTGAAACTCCCGCACGATCCATGGGAACGGGTGGGGGCCGACAACGGAACCGATCACGTAGTGGGTGGTCTCGACCGTCTCGACCCAGTTGCGGAAGGCGGCCGACACGGCGTCCTTCAAGGTGCTGGCACCGGTGCTGACCGGCTCCACGACCGCCCCGAGCAACCGCATGCGCTCCACGTTGAGGCGCTGGCGCTCCATGTCCTTCGCCCCCATGTACACGACGCACTCGAGGCCGAGGTACGCGGCCGCAGTCGCCGTGGCAACACCGTGCTGACCAGCGCCGGTCTCCGCGATGATCCGGGGCTTGCCCATCCGCTGGGCGAGGAGGGCCTGGCCGATGGCGTTGTTGATCTTGTGGGCTCCTGTGTGGGCGAGGTCCTCACGCTTGAGGAGGACCCGCACGCCGAGGTGTTCCGACAGGCGTGCCGCTTCGTGGAGCGGCGTCGGACGCCCGACGTAGGTGGTGAGGATCTCGTGGTAGCGGCCCACGAACTCCTCGTCCGCCCACGCCTCCTCGAAGGCGCGCCCGAGCTCGTCGAGGGCGGGCATGAGCGTCTCGGGGGCGAACACGCCTCCGTAGGCGCCGAAGCGCCCGCGGTCGTCTGGTCGGGAAAGGGTCATGGGGTCTTCGCTCGTTCCACGAAGGATCGGATCCGGTCCGGGTCCTTCCGGCCTGGCGCCGATTCTACGCCCGAGGAGACGTCCACCCCAGCGGCGCCCGACGCTGCGATGGCGTCGCGGACGTTTTCGGGGTCCAGGCCCCCTGCGAGGACGAACGGGATGGGTGCAGCGCGTAGCGGCTCCCAGACGATGGACCGACCCGACCCGGGAACAGGGCCGTCCACCAGCGGCCGGGCCCCGTCGGGGACACGCTCCCAGGCGATCACCCCCGAACCGACGAGCGGGAACAGCACGTCAGCGCCGTGGTCGAGGGCCACCGCAGCGGCGGCCTCGGCACCCGATCCATGCGGCTGCAGGCCATGGGCACCGGTGCGCTCGAGGAGCCTCACGATCGCACCCTGGGCCAGCCCGACGGTCACGAGGTATGCCGGGAGTCGGGTCGCGGCGATGAGCTCGGCTGCGCGACCCTCATCGACCTGCCGGGGGCTCTCGGCGAGGACGAGGCCGATCGCATCCGCCCCGGCCTCCTCCGCTGCGTGGAGGTCGGCAAGGCGCGAGAGCCCACAGACCTTCACCCAGGTCATCGAATGGCCTTGAGCCGGCGCACGAGTTCGGCCGGATCGGGAGCGCGAACGAGCGCTTCTCCCACGAGCACGGCGTCGAACCCAGCGGCAGCCATCCGGGCCGCGTCGTCGACCGTCCAGATCCCCGATTCCCCGATCGTGATGGGCACGCCTTCGAGCACTGGGGCGATCCGCTCGGCGACGCCGAGGTCCGTCTCGAACGTGGTGAGGTCGCGATTGTTCACGCCAACGATCTCGGCACCCACCTCGCGCGCAATGCGGGCCTCCTCCACGGTGTGCACCTCGACGAGGGCGGAGAGCGACGCGGCGCGCGCCTCCCCCATCAAGGACATGAGGTCCCCGGCGTCCAGGGCCGCAACGATGAGGAGCACCGCCGAGGCACCCAATGCCCTTGCCTCCCAGACCTGGAGGGGGTCGATGACGAAGTCCTTGCGCAGCGTGGGGGCCTCGATCGCCGAGGAGACGGCCTTGAGGTCTTCAGGGCTCCCTTGGAAGTAGTCGGGCTCAGTGAGGACGGAGACGGCGTCGGCGCCTCCTGCCGCATAGGAGCTGGCCTGTGCGACGGGGTCCAACCCGGTGTCGATCGCTCCCCGCGACGGGGACCGACGCTTCACCTCCGCCACTACCCCGAGGCCCGGGCCCAGGAGTGCGTCGGAGAACGAGGACGGATCGGGAGCCGACTCGGCCGACGCCATGATCTCGTGACGGTGCGGGGCGAGTGCCTCGACCCGTTCGGCCGTGGAGGCGAGGATCCGCTCGAGGAAAGAACTCATGGCTCGCGTACCGTCGCAGCGACGTCCCCCTCGGCGGTGCGGACCACCACCGAGGCACCGTTGGGTACCTCCCGCCGCACCATTGCGAGGCCGACCCACTCGCCACGGAGGCTCGCCGCCGAGGTCACGGGAGCCTCTCGCTCGGCTCCGGCAACGACGTCGCCGGGGGCTATGACGCCTGCGGCCGTGACCACGACGAGGCGCTGGTTCACCCGACCCCGAGAGTCGATGCGGGCGACGAGTTCCTGTCCGAGGTAGCACCCCTTCGTGAACGACACGGAGTCATCCACGAGGCCCGTCTCCTGGGGAATCGTTGACGCATCTACGTCGACACCTGTGATCGGCTCGGCATGGACGATCCTCCACGCATCCCACTCCTCCGGGGCCATCTGCGTGCCCTGAGGGGGTACGCCGACGACCAGCGTGCTCTCGCTGCCACGGAGGAGGGCATCGGCACGCAACGCGCCTTCGGCCTCCTCCCATCCGTTCGCGACGTCAGCCGGTTCGTCGACAAGGACGCGCACGGGCCGTTCGTCCACCTCGAACGCGGCCTTCACGCGGATCCGGTACCGGGAGAGGGTGGCCACGACTGCATCGGCCACGGACGCGTCGGACACGAGGCCGACTCGATCCCCGTCGACGAGGACACGAAGCATGGCCTCCACCTTCCCCTGGGGGTGGAGGAGGAACGACCGAACTGCGGTTCCCGGATCGACGGCGAGGTCAGCGCTGAGCAGTCCCTGGAGGAACGACACGGCGTCGGGGCCGATACACCATGTGAGGCGCCAGCGAGGATCGGCGACGCGCAGGTCAGCCATGCCGCACCGCCTGGACGGCCGCGAGGGCCGCCGCAGCCTTGTTCATCGTCTCCTCGTACTCGAGCCCGGGATCCGAGTCGTACACGAGACCGGCACCCGCCTGGACCCATGCCATCCCGTCGGCGAGGACGACGGTGCGGAGGCAGATGGCGGTGTCGACGTTCCCCGAGAAGTCGAGGTAGCCCACGGCACCGGCGTACGGGCCGCGGGCGATCGGCTCGAGCTCGTCGATGATCTCCATCGCCCGGACCTTCGGTGCGCCGCTCACCGTCCCATGGGGGAACGTGGCGCGGACGACATCCACGGGTCCGATCCCGTCTCGCACGGTGCCGCTCACCCCAGAGACGATGTGGAGCACATGGGAGTAGCGCTCGATCACCATGAGGTCGTCCACCTGCACCGAGCCGTACGAGCACACGCGCCCGAGGTCGTTGCGGGCGAGGTCCACGAGCATCACGTGCTCCGCCCGCTCCTTGGGGTCGGCGAGGAGCTCGGCCTCGAGGGCGGCGTCCTCCTCGGGCGTGGCGCCCCGGGGTCGGGTGCCGGCGATGGGGCGGGAGTAGGCGATGCCGTCACGCACCCTGGTCATCAGCTCGGGAGAGGAGCCGGCCACCGTGACGGTGTCGTCGCGGACGAAGAACAGGTACGGAGAAGGGTTGATGTGCCGCAGGTTGCGGTACACGTCGAAGTCCGAGCCGGTGAACTCGGTCTCCAGGCGCTGGGAGAGCACCACCTGGAAGGCATCCCCGGCACGGACGTACCGGCGGGCCCGCTCCACCGCCTCTTCGAAGGCTTCGCGGGAGACCGAGGAGCCCACGCCGTCGAGCGCGGGAGTGCCCCTCCCGATGGAGGGCTGGGGCCGATACGCCGACGACGCGCCGATCCGTTCCACGGTCCGCTCGAGGAGGGCCATGGCGGCCCGGTACTGGACTGCCGGGTCGTCACCGACCACAACGTTACGGACGAGGACGATCTCCTGTCGCACGGCGTCGATCGCCGCGAGTGACCCGACCATCTGCCAGACCATCTCGGGGAGGCCCCGGTCGTCCTCGGGCCGGTTCGGGAGGTGTTCGACGTAGCGGACGCAGTCGTACCCAAGGTACCCGACCAGTCCCGAGTGGAGCGGTGGCAGCCCGGGGAGGTCCGGGGTGCGGTGACCGCCCACGATCTCCTCGAGGACGGTGAGCGGATCGCCGTCGGGGACTGAGAGTGCAACCGTGCCGGAGCTGGTGGTGACTCCGTCGTGCGACCTGATCGTCGTGAGCGGATCCCACCCGACGAAGCTCCACCGGGCCCACTGCTCGCCGCCGACGAGCGATTCGAGGAGGAACCCGGGCTGGTCGCCCACGAGTTTCTCGAAGAGGCTCACCGGGGTCTCGCGGTCGGCCATGATCCGCACGGTGAGGGGAATCACGTCGTGGTCGCCCGCAAGGCCGACGAACTCCTCGCGGGTGAGGTTGGGCGTCATGCGACGGGAGGGTAGGGAATGAGCCGCTGCAAGCGGTACGACGACTCAGATCTGGGCGAGTTCTTCGAGCCCGAGGTCGATGAGGAGGTTGGAGAACCACCCCGACAGGATCCCGATGTCGCCGCGCACCATCACGATGCCGAACGCGATCAGGAGGAGCGCCGAGACGATGTTGATCGGCCGCAACCACTTCCGGAGTCGCTTGAAGAGGGTGGCCATTCCCAGGCCGCTGAGGACGAAGGGGATGCCGAGGCCGAGTGAGAAGGCCGTGAGCAGCATCACACCGCTGAGGATGGACCCCGAAGAGCTCGCCACCGCGAGGATCGCAGCGAGGATGGGACCCACGCACGGGGTCCAGCCGAAACCGAAGGCGAACCCCATGACCGCGGGCGTCGCCGCCCCGAAGCGGTTGGCGTCCATGTGCATCCGCCGCTCCCGCATGAGGATCTGCAGCCACGGCAGGTTCCACAACGCCGTGGCGAGGATGACGATCCCGAACACGATGACGAGCCAGCCGGCCCACGTCGAGGCGCGGGCGAGGAAAGGGCCGAGTGAACGACCGACGCCGGCCGCGGCCACGCCCAGGATGACGAAGACCACGGTGAACCCCGCGACGAACAGGAGGGTGACCCGCAGCATGCGCCCCCGATCCGACTCCCCACCCTCCAGGTCGGCGACCGAGTAGCCCGACATGAGCGAGAGGTAGCCGGGCAGGAGTGGGAGGACGCACGGCGACACGAAGGCGAACACACCTCCGAGGAGCGCCACAGCCATTCCCACCAGGAGACTGCCGTCGAGGATCAGTTCGGAGAATTCCATGCGTGGAGAAACGTCCTAGGGGGAATGCTTCTTCCTGAGACGGTAATAGCCTTCCGAACTCATGCGCCGGGCCCTTGCTCCCCTCCTCGACCTGTCCCGCACCGATCGCCTCGTGATCGTTGCCTTCTGGCTCGTCGGTGTGGCCCAGGGCTTCGCCCAATCGCACGCCGCGAACACCCTCCCCTTCACCCGCATCACCTTCGGGCTCACCGAGGGGGAGATGGCGGGCGTCATGGCGCTCACGAGGATCGGCGCCTTCTCGGCGATCATCGTCTCGTTCGTGTCCGATCGCATCGGACGGCGGGGACTCTTCCTCGCCACCATCGCGCTCATGGTCGGCGCGGCGGGTGCCACGGGATGGGTGGCCGACGCGGATCAGTTCACGATCGTGCAGGGAGTGATGCGCGCCGCCTCCACCGCAGCCGGCGTGCTCGCCGTGGTGATCATCGCGGAGCTCCTCCCGGCAGGATCACGTGCGATGGGAATGGGCATCTACGCGGCGGCTGCCTCACTCGGTGCCGGCATCTCGGTGCTCATGCTCCCCATTGCCGAGCAGGGCCCGGAGGAGTGGCGCGTGCTGTTCCAGTTCGCCCTCGTTGGGCTCGTCACAGTCCCCATTGCCGCCCGTTGGATCCCCGAACCGCCGAGGCCGACCGGGCCTCGGCGGCGGTATGCCATCTGGCGACCGCTCGCCACGCCGTACGGAGCACACTTCTGGCCGCTCGCCGTTGCCTCACTGCTCTTCGCTGCGTTCACGACGACCCACGTCACGTTCGCCTCCGAGCGCCTCATCAACGACCTCGGGTACGCGGCCTCGGTCATCGTGCTGGTGTCCTTGTCGGGGGGGACCATCGGTGGTCTCGGGTACTTCGTGGGTGGCCACTTCGCTGACACCCTCGGACGCCGGATCGTGACGATGGTTGGTTTCGGGGTGGCGGCCCTAGGTGGCGTCGGGTTGTACTGGACCTCGACCCTCCCACTGCTGTGGATCTCGGTGTTCCTCGCCGCGTTCGGGGCGTTCGCAGCCGCGCCTGCGACGGCCGCGCACCGCAATGAGCTGTTCCCGACCCAGATCAGGGCATCCGCCGTTGCGTGGCTCGCCGGTTTCACGGTGGCTGGCACCATTGGGGGCCTCTGGGTCGGCAATCGGGCGATCGATGAGATCGGCCTCCCGATGACCGTGCTCCTGTTGGGCGTCGGGATGCTGATCGCCATCGCGGTCACCGCGGCCCTCCCGGAGACGAAGGCTCACCCGGAGTACGCCGAGGAAGCTCCCGACCTCGCGTAGTCGATCGCCTGCGGGATCCCCCTGAGCGCGACGAGGACGAGGATGCCAGCCCACACCTGGTGGGGCCCCACGCCGAAGGGAACACTCGGGCGCAGCGCTAGGTACGCAATCGCACCCACGGACGCGGCGAGGGTGGTGACGGCAAGGAACCGGAAGCGGCTCGCGCCGAGGTAGATCCCGTCCCAGGTGAACACGAGCGCGCCGGGCACGAGGAGCACCGCGACCCACCCGAGGAACTCGTTTGCGATCGCAGCCGTGGCCGCGTCCGACGAGAACGTCGTCGCCACAGGGCCACGAATCGCGAGGAGACCCGCTCCCAGGAGCACGCCCGCACCGGCTCCCCATCGAAGGAGGAGATCGCCGATCCGTTTCGCCTCCTCGTGGCCTCCCGCCCCGAGCCGCATCGAGATCATCGACTGCCCGGCGATGGCCAACCCGTCGATGCCGAGGCCCAGAACGAGGAAGACCTGCGTCGCCACTTGGTGGGCGGCGACCGTCGCCGCCCCGAGGGAGGCGGCAACTCTCGTTGCAATCGTGAGTGTGAGGACGAGGCTGGCGGTGCGCACCACGAGGTCACCGCCGACGCGTACCAGCGCCCGCACCTCTCCGGCGTCGATCGCGCCGACCAAGGCGATCCCGCGTCGTCGGAGCGCGAGCAGGAACCAGAGGGCCCCTGTTCCCTGTGCGATCACCGACGCCCACGCAGCACCGACTAGACCAAGACCGAAGCCGAAGATGAAGATGGCGTCGAGTGCGACGTTCACGAGGTTGAGGCCGAGCGTGACCGCAAGGGGTGTCCGCGTGTCCTGCAGGCCGCGGAACACGCCGTGCCCCACCATCACCGTGAGGACGAACACGCCCGAGACCGCCCTGATGCGGAGGTACGTCGTGGCATCGGGCACCACCTCGGCCGGGGCAGCCATGAGGTCGAGGAGGTACGGGGCGCCGACGATGAGCACGAGCGAGGTCGTGAGCCCGATGAGCCCACCGAGGAGCAGGGCGTGGCGCGTGCCCCGGGCAATGGCTCCATCGTCACCCCTCCCATAGGCCCGCCCGATGAGCGGGGTCACGCCGTACTGGAGGAAGTTGAACGCCACGAACGCCAATCCGAGGATCGCAGCGTCGACCCCCAGTGCGGCGAGCGGCACCCTCCCGAGCGTGGCCACGAAGCCGGTGTCCACGAGGCTCACGAGGGGGTCGGCAGCGAGCGCCCCGAGCGCAGGTACGGCGAGGCGGAGGGCCTCCCGCCTGAGGCCGCCTACGCCTGCGTGCCCGGCCATCGACAGGTTCGTCGGAGCGGACAGTCCCCACACTTCGGTCGGCGCGCGTCACAGGTGTCCCGCCCGAACTGGATGATCCGCATACTCAGCTTGTTCCACGCAGGCTTCGGCATGACCGCCTTGAGGTCTCGCTCGATCTTCACCGGATCGGATTGCACGGTGAGCCCGAGTCGGCCGGCAACCCGTTTCACATGGGTGTCCACGGCGATCTCCGGGCGACCGTGGGCCTCCGCGAGCAGCACGGACGCCGTCTTCCTGCCGACGCCGGGAAGCATCACGAGGGCCTCCATGTCGTCGGGGACCACTCCCTCGTGCTCGTCGATGATGGCCGTGGCAAGGCCGATGATCGACTTCGTCTTCTGCCGGTAGTAGCCGGTCGAATAGATGAGCTGCTCGACCTCCTCGGGGTCGGCGCCTGCGAGGTCCTCGGGCTCGGGGAAGCGGGCGAACAGGCCCGGGGTGACCTTGTTCACGTTCTCATCGGTCGTCTGGGCGGAGATGACCGTCGAGACGAGCAGTTCCCACGGGGACCGGTAGTCGAGGGCCGTGCCGATCTCCGGATACCGCTCGGCGAGCGCCTCGGAGATCCTCCGCGCTCGGGCACGCTCGCCCGTCGTCGGGGTCGTACCGTTGGCGCGTGTGCGTGCGGGGGGCATGGTCGGCAAGCGTAGGCACTCGGGTGCGCCACGGTCCCCGACGTCCCGGCGTGGGATATCCTCCGCCGCCATGTCACTCCTCATCGACGCCCTCCAGACAGAAGGAAGGGTCGTCGACGGCCTCGTGAAGGTGGACCGGTTCCTCAACCATCGGGTCCGCCCCGACGTCCTCAGGGAGGTGGGCGTGGGCATCGCCGACCGCATCTCCACCTGGGGCGCTCATGTGATCCTCACCGCGGAGGCCTCCGGCATCCCGCCTGCGATGGCTGCCTCGCTGGAGACGGGCCTCCCGGTCGTCTACGCGAAGAAGTACGTGGGCACCGGGCGTCGCCTGAGCTACGGACGAGAGGTCTCCTCCCCCACCAAGGGATTCGAGTACCGGGTCGAGGTGGCACGCCACGTGCTCGACCCGGGGCAACGAGTCGTCATCGTCGATGACTTCCTCTCCGGGGGCAGGACGGCCGTCGCCCTCGTCGGCATCGCCCAGGAGGCCGGTGCGGAGGTGACGGGATCGGTCTTCGTCATCGAGAAGGCGTGGATGCCGGGGCGGGAGCGGATCGAGGAGACCGGGTGCCGGGTGGAGTCGCTCGTCACCGTTGCCTCGGTCGAGGGAGGCATCATCGAGGTCGCCGATGCGTGATCCCGGGTACGTCGATCGCGTCCGGGCTGCATTCGGCGACCTGTGCTTCGCGTGTGGGCGCGAGAACCACCTCGGGCTCGGCATCGACGGCTTCGAAGTGGATGGGGATCGCGTCCTCGCCAGCTTCTCCCCCCAACCCCTCCACCGCGGCCTCCAGAGCCGCCTCCACGGAGGGCTCTCGGCTACCGCACTCGACGAGATCCTCGTCTGGGCGGCCATCCTGCTGGAGGGCGTCCTCTGCGTCACCGGCACCCTCGACCTTCGGTACCGGCGTCCCGTACCAGTGGACACCCCCCTCACCCTGTCGGCCCGGGTCGACGAGCGGCGGGGCAAGCGACTCCGCCTCTCGGGTGATCTCGCCGACTCGCAGGGACCATGCGTCAACGCCACTGGCCTCTACCTCGTGACTGACGCCGTCGATGACCTCCTCTGACCCCACCTCGCTCCGCGCGCATGCCGCAGCGGCGTCGGTGATGCTCGCCTCGGGGGCAGTCCTCGTACTCCTCGGCATGGCCGTCGCCGAGACCGGGCCACTCGTCGCCGCTGGATGGTGGGCCGCCGCCGCCGGCGTCGTCTGGCTCGTCCTCGCTCCCCCATCGATGGCTGCCGTCCGGGACGGGGTCGTCCCGGGCATCTTCCTTGCCCTCACGCTCGGGCTTTCCTCGTACGCCCTGGACGTGCGCGAGCCGGTCGTGCTCGTGGGGTTCCTCGGATTCCCACTCGCCGTGGGACCCGCCATCGCCGGCTTCCTCCGTCGGACGATGCCGCCTCCACCCCAGTTGGTCGGTCTCGCCGCCGGGCTGCTCGCAGTGGTCGTGGTGGGAGCGACCGGGGCCCCCCAGCCAGGCGTGGTCTTGTCCGCGGGCGCCGGCGGAGCACTCCTGCTGGTCCACCTCACGGTGGCTCGGGTCCTCCATCGGCACCGGGCCATTGCGCACGGCGGTGTCGTCCTCGTGGTGGCAGGCGCCTTGCTCCTCGCCGGCGCGGCCTCCACCGGTTCGGTGATGCCAGCGGAAGGCACCTGGCTTTCCCTCGTCGGGGCGACGATCCTCGGCGGCATCGTCCTGCCACTCCTCCGGGTGCGCCTCTCCCAGCATCTCACCCCAGGGGGGATCCGCCCTCAACTGGCCCTTCCGGTGGTGGGAACGGCTGCCGTGGCAGGACTTCCGGGTGATGCTGCCTCCCTCGCAGCGATCGGGCTCGTCGTACTCGGCGCGTGGGCCGCCGGCACTCGCCCCTCGGAACTCGCTGGCGCCGAGGCGCTCAGGTCCGGCCCGTGAAGCGAGAAGAGAGCTTCACGATCACCCGGATCGCAGCAACGAAGCCGAACAGTGACAGAGCGAGCCACGCGATCAGTTCCACGGGACGCAGGTAACCGAACGCACACTCCCGGATCCCCGCCGGGCACAGGCCGTAGCCCGTCCCGCCCGACGCGAGGTCGAGTAGCACGAGCAGGGGGATGACTGCGACGGCGAAGGCGCCGAGCAGCAGCACCGCAACGATGAGCCGGAGCCACAGCATGGGAGCGTCAGGGTACGCCCCGCGTCGGGGAATGCCCGTGCACGGCGGCACTCCATCCCGGTCTATGCTCGCCGCCGTGGCCTACGTCCAGGAGTCGTTCACCGAGCAGGAAGCTGCGCTGCTCTCCCGCTACGTCTCCAATGTCGACAAGCCCGTCTTTGCGCTCATGCACCTCCCGGAGGTGGTGAAGGGCGCCCTCTTCGCGCGCTACTCCCGCACCTCGAAGTCAGTGCGACGCCTGCTCCTCGACGAGTTCATCGGCGACCGCGAGGGCGCCATGGACGCCATCGCCGGTGAGGTCGGCACAGACCGTGCCGCCAAGCTGTACGACCGGGTCTTCCTCGAGTACGGGGACGACTCCGTCGCCCAACTCGGGGGCGTGCACCTCGCCTGCGAACAGGCCTCCAACGTGCTCACGAAGGCGCTCGAGTGGGGCAGGCTCGCCAGCTACCTGGAACAGTCGACCCGCTACATCCCGTACGACGAGCCGCTCGGCGGCGCCTACCGGTACCGGGTACCCCCGGAGATCGCCCGCTCCCCCCTCGCCGACCGGTTCAGAGCCCTCATGGACGACCTCTTCTCGACGTACTCCGAGTTCATCGAGGTGCTCATCCCCTGGTTCGGGGACCGGTTCCCCAAGGAAGAGGGAGATTCCGACTGGGTGTGGCGCTCCACCATCCGCGCCAAGGCCTTCGACACCGTCCGAGGGTTGCTCCCTGCGGCCACGACCTCCAACGTGGGCATCTACGCATCCGGCCAGGCCTTCGAACAGGCCCTCATCCGGCTGCGTTCCCATCCCCTCGAGGAGGCACGGGAGTACGCCGACATGATGCTCGAGGAACTCCGGACGGTGATCCCCGAGTTCCTCACCAGGGTCGACCGCGTCGACCGCGGCGACGCGTGGGGCGCCCACCTGACCTCGATCCGTGAGGCGACAGAGCGAGCCGCCGCGACCCACGCCTCGGGTCCGGTGCCCGAACGCGCCGAGGTCACGCTCGTGGACTGGGATCCCGAGGCGGAGGTGAAGCTCGCGGCGGCAGCGCTCTACGCGGGTTCGGAACTCCCCGACGACGCCTTGCTCGACATCGCCCGGCAGATGTCCGACGCCGAACTCGACGCCGTCTTCGCCGCGATGGTCGGCGACAGGGCCAACCGGCGCCACAAGCCCGGACGGGCAGCCGAACGCACGAACTATCGATTCGACGTCCTCTCCGACTACGGCGCGTTCCGCGACCTGCAGCGGCACCGCCTCCTCACCGTCGAGTGGCAACGGCTCACCACCCGCCACGGCTACGCCACGCCGAGCACCCTCGCCGAGGTCGGCCTTGACGAGGAATGGCACCGACTCATGGGCGAGGCGGCAGCGCTCTTCGAGGATGTCCGGTCTGCGTTGGGACCCGATGTGGCGCAGTACGTCGTCCCCTTCGCCTACCGGATTCGCTACATGATGCAGTTCAACGCCCGGGAGGCGTTCCACCTCCTCGAATTGCGCACGCAACCCGCCGGCCACCCCGACTACCGCCGCGTCTGCCAGGAGATGCACCGGCTCATCGGCGAGGTCGCCGGCCACCGGAGGATCCATGCGGCCATGTCCTACGTGGACCGCTCGACGACCGACCTCGAGCGGCTCGAGGAGAGTCGCCGAATCGAAGCGAAACGCTCCGGGGACACCTAGCGGACAGGGTCGCCCAGCGCGGGCGCCCCACTAGCCTCGGGCGCTCCCGAACAAGGACGTACACCCATGGCTTCACTCGATGTCGATGCGATGCTCGCCCGGTTCTCGGAGCGCGCCGAGGCGGTGAAGAACCGTCCCCTTCCTCCGGTCGCCGGCGAGGAGCGAAAGCTGTTCATCGAGGCGCGCGAGAAGGATTACCTCGACTTCAACCTCGTGGGGAGCGCCACGTGGGCGGTCGAGGGCGACCACCTCGTGCTGCGCATCCCCCTCCGCCCCGGCGACTGAGCCCGGGTGCGCGTCGAGTTCGTCTCCGGCAAGGGTGGCGTCGGCAAGTCGGCGGTGACTGCGGCCATCGCCAGGATCCATGCGGCTCGTGGCGAGCGCGTCCTCGCCGTGGCGATGGCCCCCGGAGGAGGCCTCGGCCCACACCTCGGGCTCCCCCAGCTCGCCACCGAACCCCGCGAAGGCCTCGGTGGGGTCCACGCTGCCGAGATCCGCCGCGTGGACGCGCTCGAGCAATACGTGCGCATCTACTCCCCCATCCCTCTCCTCGCCGAGCTGGGGCGGGGTCTGCGTGCCTTCGACGCACTCGCGACCGCTGCGCCCGGTGTGCGCGAGCTCATCACTGTGGGAAAGATCCTGTACGACGCCCGCGACTGGGACCGCGTGATCGTCGATGCCGTACCGACCGGCCAACTCGACTCCTATCTCGGAGCTCCCCTCGTCATGCGCGACCTCATCACCTCTGGTCGAGTCTCCCAGCAGGCGGACCGCCTCGCCGGGGACCTCACCGACAACTCCGTCGTGCACCTCGTTGCCCTCGCAGAGGAGCTTCCCGTCACCGAGACACTCGAAGCCATCGCTGCGGTCACACGCCTCCCCACCCCACTCGGGGACGTCGTCGTGAATCGGCTCATGGAGACCCCACCCCTGGCCTCCCCAACCCACCCCCGGGCCGTCCACGATGCCATGGCCCTGCAGGCGGGTCTCGTCGCCGCACAGGCTCGTTGGCGCGGAGAGCTCCCCGATGGTCCGGGGCTCCCCCTCCTGTTCGGCGCAACCGACCCGGTGATGGTGGCGCACCTCCTCGCCGAGGCGCTGGAGTCGTGGAGATGACCCGCGTCGTGACCGTCACCGGCGCGGGTGGTGTCGGGAAGACGACCGTCTCCGCTGCGCTCGCGGTCGGGTATGCACGGGAGGGGTTGCGCACACTCGTCGTGACCGTCGATCCCGCACGGCGCCTCGGTCAGGCACTCGGCCTCGCCGAGCTCGACGATGAACCCCACCGGACGAATGAACCGGGGTTGTGGGCAGCGATGCTCAACCCAGAGGGGTCATGGCAGGACATCGCCGAGCGCCACGCCTCCCCTGAGGCGGCCGCACGCCTCCAGGCCAACCCCTTCTTCGAGGCGGTCGCTCGTCGGTTCCCCGCGAGCCAGGCGTACGCGGCCGCCGACACGATGGCAAGGGAGGCCGAGGCCGGGAACTGGGACGTGGTCGTGGTGGACACCCCTCCCTCTGCCGGCGGGGTCGAGTTCTTCACCGCGGCGAACGACCTGCTCGACCTCATCAACGGGCCGCTCATCCGGGCCCTCACCGGCGGCGGCATACCCGGCTCCCGGGCCCTGTTCCGTTTCACCATGGCGCCCGTCCTGAAGATCGCCGACGCCCTCCTCGGGAGCGCCGTCCTCGAGGACCTCACCGCCTTCCTCTTCGACCTGCGGACCACCGCCGACGGGCTCACGCGTCGTGCCGAGGAGATCTCCGCCGTTCATCGGGCGAGCACCACGATCGTCGTCACGTCGTCCGATCCCGCATCGATCACCGAGGCAACGCACTTCGCCGACCTCCTCCCCGGGGTGGCAACCGGCCCAAGCGAGGTGGTCTTCAACCGTGCGGTCCCGCCCGAGTGGGAGCACGCCGAGGTGCCCGGCGATGACCACGCGGCGATTGTGGCGTTCCACCTGTGGGCGGCAGAGGCGAGGCGGCAACGGCACCTGCGAGACGAGCTCGCGGCCACGCTCGGGGTGGGGGTCACGACGGTGCCGTGGAAGGCCGTCGCCCCGGTCACCATCGACGGGCTGGCCGACCTCCTGCCGACCGGTTTTCGCCCCTAGCGAACACTCCCCGCACCGAAGAGCTCCCGGAGTTCGGCGTACAGGTCCGACCGGGGCTCCACCCGGAACCCGTTGAACAAGAGCACCTTCGGTTCGGTGCCGTTGAGCAGCCGCAGGAACACCTGGGCGTCACCGGGGTGGTTCTCGAGGACGGAACGCAGCGCTGCGACCTTCTCCCTGCTGAGCGATGACGCCTTGACGTCGATGTGGACGGCCGATCCGGCATCGAGCCGGGGTTCGACGAGCTCGGAGGCGATCACCTTGCGCTCGTCGCCACGGGTGTCGACCCGGCCCTTCACGAGGAGGATCGCGTCCTCTTCGATGAGCGGTCCATAGGCATCCACCGCCTTCGGGAAGCAAAGCACCTCCACCTCGCCCTCGAGGTCCTCGAGTTGGAAGAAGACCATGAGCTGGTTGTTCTTCGTCCACCGTCGGGTGACGGCGCCCACGACGCCGCCGACGACGACCTGCTCGCGATCGGCCCGGTCCTCGAGACCGGGGATGGCGCACGTCACCGACGCCCGGAGCACGTGCTCGACCCCGAAGAGCGGATGGTCGGAGATGTAGAGGCCGAGCATCTCCTTTTCGAACGCGAGCCGGATCCGCTTCTCCCATTCGTCGTCGCCGATCGACGCGAGCGGCGACTCGGTGGGCACTGCCTCACCTCCGTCGAACAGGCTGAACTGGCCCGCCTCCTCGTTGCGACGGCGCTCGACCGTGGCTCCCAGGATGTCCTCCAAGGCGAGGAACAGCCCCTTGCGCGGATGCCCCAGACCGTCGAATGCGCCCGCTTTGATCAGGGACTCCATCGTCTTGCGGTTCAGCACCTGGAGGTCGACGCGGTCGAGGAAGTCGGCGAAATCGGCGAACGGGCCCTCCCTGCGGGCCTCGAGGATGCGTTCAACGACGCCTTCGCCGACGTTGCGGACCGCCGACATGCCAAACACGATCGCCCCGCCATCGACCGTGAAGTCCATGTCCGACCGGTTCACGTCGGGTGCCACCACCTCGACGCCCATCGACCGACACTCGTTGAGGTAGAGGGAGGTCTTGTCCTTGTCCCGCTTGGTCGACGTGAGGATGGCGGCCATGTACTCGGCGGGATGGTTCGCCTTCAGCCATGCCGTCTGATAGGCGACGTAGGCGTAACACGCCGAGTGGCTCTTGTTGAAGCCGTACCCGGCGAAGTACTCGATGAGTCCGAAGAGCTCCTCGCCGAGGGAGGCGCCGTAGCCCTGGGCCTCGGCGCCGGCCACGAACTTCTCCCGCTGCTCGGCCATGAGCGCCGGGATCTTCTTGCCCATCGCCTTGCGGAGGCCGTCGGCCTCGGCCATGGAGAACCCGGCGATGCGTTGGGAGACCTGCATGACCTGCTCTTGGTAGACCATGATGCCGTAGGTCTCGCCAAGGACGTCCTCGAGGTCGGGGTGTGCGTACTCGACCTCCTCACGGCCGTGCTTGCGCTCGACGAACATCGTGTGCATGTTCGCCCCGAGTGCGCCCGGCCGATAGAGGGCGTTGACGGCGATGATCTCCTCGAAACGGTCGGGTTCGAGCGCCCGGATGAGATTCCGCAGGCCCGAGGACTCCAGCTGGAACACGCCGACCGTATCGCCCCGCCGGAGCAGGTCGAACGTGGCCGCATCCGTGAGGTCCACGTGGTCGATGTCGGGGCGGGTGCCCGTCCCCGATTCGATGAGGTCGAGGGCACGGTCGATGATCGAGAGGTTGCGCAGGCCCAGGAAGTCCATCTTGAGCAGGCCAAGCTCCTCGACGCCGTGCATCTCGTACTGGGTGACGATCTCGGCGCCGTCGCCCTTCTGTTGGATCGGCACGATGTCGGTCACGGGGGTCGGCGCGATGACGACCGCGGCGGCGTGGATGGAGTCCTGGCGGCGGAGGCCCTCGAGGCCCCGCGCCATGTCGAGGGTCTCCCGGACATCGACCTCGTCCTCGTAGAGGCGGCGCAGCTCGCTCGCCTCGTTGTAGAACGCCTTCGCGTTCTCGTTGCCGGGCTCCGGCTCCTCGAGCAGGTCGGCGATGCTCGCCTCCCTCCCGAGGATCGCCTGCGGCCACAGCTTGGAGATCTTGTCGCCGAGGCCGTACGGATGCCCGAGCACCCGGGCGGAGTCCCGCACCGCCTGCTTCCCCTTGATGGTGGAGAAGGTGATGATCTGGGCGACGTGGTCGGAGCCGTACTTCTCGGCGGCGTACTGGATGACATCGGAGCGGAAGCGCTCGTCGAAGTCCATGTCGATGTCGGGCATCTGCTTCCGACCCGGGTTCAGGAAGCGCTCGAAGATCAACCCGTACTCGATCGGATCGAGGTCGGTGATCCCGAGGCAGTACGCGACGATCGCCCCGGCCGCCGAACCACGCCCCGGCCCGCACCGGATCCCCTGCTCCTTGGCGTACCGGATGAGATCCCAGACGATGAGGAAGTAGGCGGGGAACCCCATGTCCTGGATGATCCCGAGCTCGTGCTCGATGCGAGCACGCACCTCGTCACCGAGCGGGTCGCCGTAACGCGCCCGGGCACCCTCGTACACGAGGTCACGGAGGTAGCCCTCCTCTGTCGTTCCCGGCGGTACGGGGAACTCCGGGAGGAGGATCTTGTCGAACTCCAGAGAGACGTCAGCCCGCTCTGCCACCCACAGGGTGTTGTCGCACGCTCCGGGGAACTGGTCCTCGGGGAAGAGGGCTCGCATCTCCGCAGCGGTCTTGAGGTAGTACTCGGGCCCGCCGTTGAAGCGGAACCGGTCGACCTGGTCCTTCGTCGAGCCCGTCTGGATGCAGAGAAGGGCGTCGTGTGCATCGGCTTCGTCGGCACTTGCGTAGTGCGCGTCGTTCGTTGCGAGCAGCGGCGCGCCGACGCGTGAGGCGATTTCCCGGAGGTCCGGCAGGACGCGCTGCTGGGCTTCGAAGTCGTGGTTCATGACCTCGATGAAGTAGTTGTCGCGGCCGAAGATGTCCTGGTACATCCCTGCGACCTCAACGGCCTTCTCGAAGTCGCGCGCAGTGTGCTCTTGCCCTTCCTCGACCACGGCGTCGGGCGCCAGCATCTGCGCCACCGGGCCACCGAGACACCCGGAGGTGGCCATGAGGCCCTCAGCATGCTCGGCGAGCAGCTCGAGGTCCATCCGCGGCTTGTAGTAGAAGCCCTCCAGGTAGGCCTTGGAGGCGAGCTGGATGAGGTTGCGGTAGCCGGTCTCGTTCTCGGCGAGGAGGGTGATGTGGTAGTAGTCACGCCCTCCCCGGGGGCGGTCGAAGCGAGACCCCTTCGCCACGTAGCCCTCCATGCCGATGATGGGCTTCACCCCCGCCTTCGCGGCTGCCTTCGTGAAGTCGACGACGCCATAGAGGACCCCATGGTCGGTGATGGCGACGGCGGGTTGGCCGTCCGCGGCGACCCGTTCCATGACCCTTCCCACCCGTGCTGCCCCGTCCAGCATGGAGAACTCGGTGTGGACGTGGAGGTGGGCGAAACGATCGTTCATGAAGCGCGGCGAATTACACGAATGGGATTCGTGACCCTACCAGCACCCGGGCAGCCGCATCCCGCCTACAGTTGGGTCGCGAAAACCAGCATCGCGGCCAACCCGAGCAGCACCGTCGCTGCGGTCGATCGATCACCGGCGCCACGAAGGATGGCGAACGCCACCACGCCTCCGACGAGACCGCCGAGGTGGCCCTGCCATGAGATGCCCGGGAGGAGCGAGACGAACGCATTGACCGCGAGGAGGGTCAGGATCGATCGAAGTTGGGCGTTGCCGGCGCGACTCCCCCGCTGCGCCCAGGCGTTGCCCAGCCAGATCCCGAAGAGGCCGAACACCGCTCCGGAGGCACCGACGGTCTGGCTGAACGGATCGGCCAGGTAGGTGACCGCAAGGCCTCCGGCGACGGCCGAGAACAGCCACACGCCGACGAACGGGAGCCGTCCGAGTCGTGCCTCGAGGCCCTGGCCGAGGATGTAGAGGGCGTACATGTTCACCCCGAGGTGGAGGAAACCCCCGTGCCCCAGGGTGTGGGTGAGGAGACGCCACCAGTCGCCGGCGAGCACTGCGGCCGGTTGAAGGATCACGAGGGACCGGGCCCCCGGGACCACTGTGGTCACGAGGTACGCGACCACCGTCAACGCCAGGATCGCCATGGTCACCGGCGCTCGCTGGGCGAGGCTGCGCTGGACGGGTCGTCGGATCACCTGCTGGGTGCCCTGCTCCATCACACAGGTGGGACAGCGCTGTCCCACGACAGCCTCGATCGAGCAGTCGCCGCAGATCGGGCGGTCGCACCGCGTGCACGAAAGGTACGTCACCCGGTCGGGGTGGCGGTAGCACACGGGTGTCGTGTCGGTGTCGGCGCCCTGCGGTTCCATGGCCCAAAGGGTAGGAAGCGGCGCGTCGTACCCCGGTGGAGGCGTTCAGCCGAAGAACGTCTGCACGACGTCCCAGAGGTCGTCCGGGACACCGCGGATCTCCGCGCACCCCTCAGCGAGGGGCACCGAGACGATGTCGCCGCCACGCATCGCGACCATCGTCCCGTGATCGCCCGCCACCGCGAGGTCGGCGGCCTTCGTGCCGAGGCGGGTCGCGAGCACACGGTCGAAGGCGGTCGGCGTACCGCCTCGCTGGAGGTGCCCGAGCACGGTCACCCGCGTCTCGAATCCGGTGAGCTCCTCGATCATCGGGGCGAGTTGGTATCCCACCCCACCGAGTCGGTCGAACCCGAAGGCATCCTTGGCGAGCTGCGTCTCGACGGGCGGCTTGATCCCCTCGGCGACGACGACGATGGAGTAGTTCTTGCCCCGGCGATGGCGCCGACGGATGAGTGAGGCGATCTCCTCGAGGTCGTACTCGATCTCAGGGATGAGCACCGCCTCCGCGCCTCCTGCGATCCCCGAGTAGGCGGCGATCCATCCCTTCGTGCGCCCCATCACCTCGACGATGATGACCCGGTTGTGCGCCTCGGCCGTGGTGGTGAGGCGATCGATGGCATCGGTGACGATCTGCACGGCCGTGTCGAAGCCGAAGGTGAAGTCCGTGCCGTTGATGTCGTTGTCGATCGTCTTCGGGACACCAACCACCTTGGCGCCGTCCTCCTCGAGTCGTAGCGCGGTGCGCAGCGTGCCATCCCCGCCGATGACGACGAGGGTGTCGATCTCGTTGCGCCGGAGCGTCCTCTCGACACTCGCAAACCCATCCCCGTGGACGTAGGGATCCCTCCTCGAGGTGCCGAGGATCGTCCCTCCCTTCGCGAGGATCCCCCCGACCTCCTTGCTGTCGATGAGGCGCACGTCACCCTCCATGAGCCCGTCCCAGCCGTTCATGATCCCGACGACCTCGGCATCCTGCTGGTTTGCACGGACGACCAGGCCGCGGATGACCGCGTTGAGGCCGGGGCAGTCGCCCCCAGCGGTGAGCACACCGATGACGCTCATGCGTCGCTCCCGTTCAGTAGAGGAACATGGGCTTGCCGCCCACGTGGCGGATCTTGGGTCGGTAGGCCTCGACGTCGTACATCTCGCCTACATCGACGCGCTTCACGCCCTCACCCGTCACGGAGATCGGGACGTTCGTATAGGTCCCGCCGCGCAGTGCCACCATCCGGCCCGACTGGCCCTCCATGGCGAGGTCCGTAGCCATGACGGCGTAGTTGCTCGCCACCATGAGGTCGAGGGAGTCGGGGCTCCCGGAGCGCATGAGGTAGCCGACCGACTGGTTGATGATGTTGATGCCGGTGGCGCCCTTGAGGCGCTCCCCGAGCTCCTGCCCGATGCCCCCGAGCTTGCGGTGCCCGTACGCGTCGGCCTCGCCGGTGAGCGCCATGTCCCCGCCCTCGAGCACAGCACCCTCCGACACCGTGACCATGGCGTAGTTGCTCGGGTTCGAGGCCCGATCCTGCACGAGGAACCCTGCGAGCCGCTCGACGTCGACCGGGACCTCGGAGATGACGGCCCGGTCCACGCCTGCCAGGTACGCGGTGATGAGGCTCGTCTCGCCCGAGTAGCGACCGAAGAGCTCGATGACGGCGATGCGCTCGTGTGATCCGGTGCTCGTGCGGAGGTTGTGGACGAACTCCACCCCGCGGGTCACGGCGGTGCTGAAGCCGATGCAGTAGTCGGTGCCATGCACGTCGTTGTCCATCGTCTTCGGGATGGCGATCACCGGCACCCCCTCGTTGTGGAGGCGGAGTCCGTAGGAGAGGGTGTCGTCACCGCCGATGGGGATGAGCACATCGATACCGAGCGCATCGAGCACCTTCACCGCGTGCGGCGTGAAGTCGTAGGGCGGCTCCGCACCGTCCGGCACGGTGAGGAAGTCGGGGACGTCCGACGGCTTCACCTTGCCCGGATGGGTCCGGCTGCTGTGGAGTATCGTGCCGCCGGAGCGGTCGATCGTCCGTACGCGAACGGGGTTGAGCGGAAGGGTGTACTCGTCGAGCGAGGAGGGGTCGTCGGGGTTCGTGTGGAGAAGACCTGCCCACCCCCGACGGAGCCCAACGACCTCGTGGCCCGCCTCCGCCGCTCGTGTCACGACGCCCTTGATGGCCGGGTTCAGGCCCGGGACGTCACCGCCGCCTGTGAGGATTCCAATGCGCATGCGTGCCCCCTAGGCGAAATCGACGTCGTCGCAGAGGTAGACGTCCTGGATGGCGTTGAGGATCTCGACCCCCTCGGCCATCGGCCGCTGGAACGCCTTGCGACCGCTGATGAGGCCCATGCCGCCGGCACGCTTGTTGATCACGGCCGTCGCCACCGCGTCCTGCAGGTCGTTGGAGCCGGACGCCCCACCCGAGTTGATGAGGCCCATGCGTCCCATGTACCCGTTCGCAACCTGGTAGCGGGTGAGGTCGATGGGGTGGTCGCTCGAGAGCTCCGAGTACACCTTCTCATGCGTCTTGCCGGCCTCGATCGCCGGGTAGCCCCCGTTGTTCGTAGGGAGCTTCTGCTTGATGATGTCCGCCTCGAGCGTCACGCCCAAGTGGTTGGCCTGTCCCGTGAGGTCGGCCGCGGTGTGGTAGTCCACACCGTCCACCTTGAACGACGGCGACCGGAGGTAGCACCACAGCACCGTGAACATGCCGAGCTGGTGGGCGAGCTCGAAGGCCTCCGAGATCTCCTGCAGCTGCCGGTTCGATTCCTCCGAGCCCCAGTAGATGGTGGCGCCGATACCCACGCAGCCCATGTCGAACGCCTGCTGGACCGAGCCGAAGAGCGTCTGGTCGAAGGTGTTCGGCGTGGTGAGCAACTCGTTGTGGTTGATCTTGAGGATGAACGGGATGCGGTGTGCGTACTTGCGCGAGACGGCGCCGAGGACGCCCAGTGTCGAGGCCACGGCGTTGCAGCCGCCCTCGATGGCGAGCTCACAGATGTTCGCTGGATCGAAGTAGATCGGGTTCGGGGCGAAGCTCGCACCAGCCGAGTGCTCGATCCCCTGGTCCACGGGCAGGATGGAGACAAAGCCCGTTCCCCCGAGGCGCCCGTGGTCGTACAGCGTCTGCAGGTTGCGCAGCACGGCCGGACCGCGATCGGTGAACACGGTCACGCGATCGATGAAGTCGGGACCGGGGAGGTGGAGCAGGTCCTTTGAGATCGTCTCGGAGCGGTGACCGAGGAGGTACTCAGCCTGGTCGCCCAAGACGTCCTGGATTGCGGCGTAGTCATGTGACATGGATGGCTCCGGGTGTCGTCGTTTGGGTCTGCAAGAGGGAGGCTACCGGCCCACCGTGCGAGCGCACACCGAACGGGCGTCAGGGACGCAGACGGGCGAGGCTGTGCTCGAGCTCGGGCGGGAGCGGCGAAGTGACCTCGATCGTCTCGCCCGTCGCCGGGTGGGGGAAGGTGAGGCGCTGCGCGTGCAACCACGTGCGATGGAGCCCGAGGGACGGGGTCGTCGAGGACCGGTACACCCGGTCTGCGACCACGGGGTGTCCAATGGCGGCGAAATGAACGCGGATCTGGTGGGTGCGGCCCGTCTCGAGCCTGACCTCCATGAGCGTGAGTTCGTCCTCGCCGAACGCCTCGAGCACGCGGTAGTGCGTGCGGGCAGCCCGGCCCCCGGCCGCCACGCGGCGGCGGGTCGGCATCGCGGGGTCCCGGTCGATCGGCGCATCGATGGTGCCCGTCGGGGCACCGGGGTGGCCCTCGATGAGTGCAACGTATTCCCGACCGATCACCCGTCGCCGCAGCGCGTCCTGCAGTGCCGAGAGCGCCGCCGGGGTCTTGGCCACCAGCAGGGCCCCCGACGTGTCGCGGTCGAGGCGGTGGACGAGGCCCCAACGGCCCGGTTCACCGACGTCGAGCATCTCCGGCCAGTGCGCGACGAGGCCCTGGGCGAGGGTCGCAACCCGACGGCCGGCTCCCGCATGCACCACGACACCAGCGGGCTTGTCGACGACCGCGGCCGCCTCGTCCTCCCACAGCACCGAGATCGGCACGGAGGCATCCGGCTCGTGGGTCGGATCCTCGATCTCGGGCCACGACACCACCATCCCGACCGAGACCTTGGCGCGGGCGGCAGCCGGCTCGCCGTCGAGGGTCGCCTCACCGTCGTCGATCAACCGCCGGGCGAGCGACCGGGAGAGGCCGGCCACCCGTGCGAGGGCGAGGTCGAATCGGGAGCCTGCGAGGCCCTCGGGGATCCCGGCCTCAGGCACGGCGTTCCATGACGAGGGCGACGACGAGGAGCATGGCAACGCCCACGTTGATCGCCGCGTCGGCCACATTGAAGTTGGGGATGACCCAGAGGCCGACGAAGTCCACGACCCTGCCATCGAGGAACCCGTCCCCGCGGGTGATCCGGTCGGTGAGATTCCCGAGGGCGCCACCGAGGACGAAGCCGAGGGCGATCACGTCCAGCCGGCGCTCCGAATGGGCCATCATCCAGAGCACGAATCCCGCGATGCCGATCGAGAGGACACCGATGATCTGCCCGGCGTCCTGGAAGAGGCCGAACGCTGACCCCGGGTTCTCGGCGTAGGCGAACAAGAGGAACCCATCCACGACCACGATCGGGTCGCCGGGAAGGGAGCCCTGCGCCCAGCGCTTCGTGAGCTGGTCGAGGACCACGACGAGCGTCGCCCCGAGGAGTCCCGGGGCGAGTCGACGGATCACCGGCGCTTGGCGGCACACGACACGCAACGCGTCGTGTGCGGAAGCGCACGGAGGCGCTCGATCGGGATGGCCTCCCCACAGTCCTCACAGTCGCCATAGGTCCCGGCGTCGAGCCGCTCGAGGGCGACGTCGATCTGCAGGACGTGGGCGAGTGAGGCAGCGTCGAGCTGACGTTCCATTTCGTACTCGAAGGAGAGGGTCCCGCCCTCGCCGGTGGCGGGGTCGGGGATCCGCTCGGAGGAGGCCTCGGACTCGAGGGACTCCTCGAGTTCGCGTTCGTGCTCCTCCACCGTCGCCATGAGGCGTGCGCGCTCCTCTTGGAGTTCCTGGCGGAAGCCGTCGAGCGTGGATTGTGCGAGTTGGCGGCTCATGAGCCCTCCTCACGGTGGACGTCGACCGGTGGCAATCCCAATGCCCCGGCGACCTCGGATGCGTCATTCCCCTCGACCAGCACGGTCTTCCTGCGGCTCGTGGCCCCCCGAAGGAGCGTGCAGGGTGCGCCGAACCGGCCCGAGAGCAGCCGGAGCATAGCCTCATTGGCCCGTCCAGCCTCGGCAGGGACGGCGACCCGCACCTTGAGCGCGTCGCCATACGGGCCGATCACCTCGTCGCGGCGTGCCCCCGGCACCACCCACACGGTGACGAGCGTGCCGCCTTCGACCTGTTCCAACACCGCCCGGACGGTAGCGATGCCCCGGGAATGCACTCGGGCTAGGGGTGGTCGACGCGATACCATCCCCGCTTCCCGACCACGTGAGCCCATGCCCGAATTCACACGAGTGACGCCACCGACCTCCATCACCGAGGGCGAGCAGGAGATCCTCGAGTTGTGGCGACGCACCGACGCCTTCCGCCGCAGCATCGCGCAGCGCCCAGAATCCAAGCGGTACAACTTCTACGACGGCCCTCCCTTCGCGACGGGTGACCCGCACTACGGGCACATCCTCGCCGGCGTCGTCAAGGACATCGTGCCCCGCTACTGGACCATGCGGGGCTACCGCATCGAGCGCCGCTTCGGCTGGGACACGCACGGCCTCCCGGTCGAGATGGAGGTCGAGAAGCAACTCGGCATCTCCGGCCCGCGCGAGATCGCCGACTTCGGCATCGAGCGCTACAACGAGGCATGCCGCGCCATGGTGAGCCGCACCACGGAGGTGTGGGAGGTCGTCACGGAGCGCATGGGCCGGTGGATCGACTTCGAGAACGACTACAAGACCCTCGACACCGACTTCATGGAGTCGGTGTGGTGGGTCTTCAAGCAGCTCTGGGACAAGGGCCTCGTCTACCAGGACTTCAAGGTGCTCCCCTACTCGTGGGGAGCGACGACGCCGCTGTCCAACTTCGAGGCCAACCTCGACTACCGCGACGTCGACGACCCGTCGATCACGGTGCGCCTCCAGGTGCTCGAAGCATCCGGCCCGGTGTCCGACGACGACCATCTCCTCATCTGGACGACGACCCCGTGGACCCTTCCCTCGAACCTGGCCATCGCGGTGGGCGAAGATCTGACCTACGCCCGGGTCGCCGTGGACGGCGCGCACTACTGGCTCGCAGAGGACCGCGTGGCCGCGGTGTTCGGCGACGACACCGAGGTCGTCGACCGCGCCCCCGGGGATTCGCTCCTCGGCGTCTCGTACGTGCCCCCATTCGAGTACTTCTCCGGCGAGCGGGAGCAGGGCGCCTTCCGGGTGATCGCCTCCGACGACGTCACCACCGAGGAGGGCACCGGCCTCGTGCACATGGCACCCGCCTACGGCGAGGCCGACTTCTACGCACTGCAGGCTGCTGGGCTCGACGTCCTCGTGGATCCGGTCGATGCCGGTGGCCGCTTCACGGCCGCGGTGCCCGACGTCGAAGGAGCGCTCGTGAAGGATGCTGACCGCACCCTCCTTCGCATGCTCAGGGAGAAGGGCCTCCTCGTCCAGGAAGGCACGATCAACCACTCGTACCCCTTCTGTTGGCGCACCGGCACGCCACTCATCTACAAGGCCGTGCCCACTTGGTACGTGAAGGTCGAGGAGCACCGCGACCGCCTCGTCGAGCTCAACGAGCGCATCCATTGGGTGCCTGGCCACGTCGGCGAGAAGCGATTCGGCAACTGGCTTCAGGGTGCACGCGACTGGGCGATCTCGAGGAATCGGTACTGGGGATCCTGTATCCCGGTGTGGGTCTGCCCGAACGAGCACCACACTTGCATCGGCTCGATCGACGAACTCGAGGAGCGCAGTGGGGTCCGACTCGACGACCTCCACAAGCACAACGTCGACCCGGTGGTCTTCCCGTGCCCCGACTGCGGCGAGACCGCCGAACGGGTCCCCGAGGTCCTCGACTGCTGGTTCGAGTCGGGCTCCATGCCCTACGCCCAACTCCACTACCCGTTCGAGAACACAGAGATCTTCGACGACATGTTCCCGGCGCAGTTCATCTCCGAGGGGATGGACCAGACCCGAGGGTGGTTCTACACCCTCGTCGTGCTCGCAGCCCTCATCTCGGACAGTGAGCCGTTCTCGAACTGTGTCGTCTTCGGCCACCTCCTCGCCGAGGATGGCAAGAAGCTCTCGAAGAGCCTCCGCAACTACACCGACCCCACCGAGGTGATGGACGAGTTCGGCGCCGATGCACTGCGGGCGTACCTCATCAACTCACCGGTCGTGCGCGGGGAGCCGCTGCGCTTCGCTGACCGCGGCGTCCGGGAGGTCGTCCGGACGACGCTCCTCCCCCTGTGGAATGCGTACTCGTTCTTCACGACGTACGCCGAGGCCGATGGCATCACCATGGAGGACCTCGCCGCAGCGCCACCGCTCGAGGATCGCCCTGAGCTCGATCGTTGGCTCCTGTCGGTCCTCCAGAGCCTCGTCGCACAGGTGAATCGTGAGATGGAGGGTTACTACCTCTACAACGTGATCGAGCCCACGCTCGCCTTCATCGACGACCTCACGAACTGGTACATCCGTCGCTCGCGTCGCCGCTTCTGGAAGTCGCGCTCGGAGGACGACGCAGACAAGCTGGCGGCGTTCGCAACCCTCTACGAAGCACTCGTGACCTTCTCGAAGGTGCTTGCCCCCGTGCTCCCGTTCGTGACCGAACAGCTTCACCAGGGCCTCGTGGTGGGACAGGATCCCGAGGCCCCCGACTCGGTGCACCTTGCCGACTACCCCGAGGCGGACCCTGCGCGCATCGACCCGGCGCTCGAAGCCTCCATGGAGGCAGTGCGCACCGCGGTGCGCCTTGGCCACAATCTCCGCAAGCAGCACGGCGTCCGGGTTCGGCAGCCACTCACCGAGCTCACGGTGCTCACCTCCGATCCCGACGTGCGATCGGCCATCGAGTCACACGCCGACCTCATCGCCGACGAGTTGAACGTGAAGGAGGTCCGGGTCCGGGCCGACGAGACCGCACTCGTGGACCTCGCCGCGAAGCCGAACTTCAAGTCACTCGGGCCACGCCTGGGGCCCGCTGTGAAGGCCGTTGCAGCGGGGTGCGCCTCGCTCACGAACGAAGACCTTGCCCGTGTCCTCGACGGGGCGACGATCGAGGTCTCGGGCCACGAGATCGGAGCCGACGACCTCGTCATCGTTCGGACCCCGCGTGACGAGGTGGTGGTTGCCTCCGATGGACCGCTCAGCGTCGCGCTCGACACGCATGTGTCCGAAGCGCTCGCGGTCGAGGGCCTCGCACGGGAGGTCGTATCGCACGTCCAACGCATGCGCCGGGACGCCGACCTCGAGGTGACCGATCGGATCACGCTCGCATGGTCCTCGGACGATGAGGCAGTGCGGGAGGCCTTCCGACGTCACGGCGAGATGATCGCAGGGGAGGTCCTCGCCGACGAGGTGGCCCAGAAGGTCGGAGGGGACGAGATAGACGTCGTGGAGCACCGCGTGGCGCTCCGGATCGCCGTTTCGGGCTGAGTTACTGCTCCCAGGGACGGCGGGGCGGCTCCGCCTCGTCGGCGGCGTCACCGATGGGCGCATCGGGCGAGAGCGCAGACCACGGGGCCGACGGCGGAGCCGGGGCCTCGACACGGGCCGCGGGCGCAGCGCCCTCGATGAGTCCCTCGACCTGGCCCTGGACGATCCCGAAGGCGTCATCGGACGCCGAGAGCGCCTTGCGCACGCGGGCCCGGACGGCGTCCAACTCGTCCCGGAGTCGCTCGTAGCCGGCGACGAGTCGCTGCCGCTCGGCCTCCTGCCCTGGTGTGAGTACGCCCGCGGGCGGGGTCGCCCCGGCGGCAACGAGCCCGGCTTCGGCCCGCGCGTCGGACAGGATCTGCTCGGCTTGGCGCTTGGCCGCCTGGAGGATCCGATTCGCCTCGGCGTTGGCAGAGGCCACATCGTCGGGTCCGGAGGCGGCGGCCATCGGCGTGCCCTTCCCGGCGAGCACTGCGTCCCGATCGCGCACCATCTGCTGGTACTCGCTGATCGACACGATCACTTCTTCGAGGAACACGTCGACCTCGTCCTCGGCGTAGCCGCGGAACGAGGCGCTGAAGGTCTTCTGTTCGATGTCCTTGGGTGTCAGAGGCATGGGATCAGCAGATGATGCTCTGGAGCAGGTTGAGGCCGAGGAAGAGGACGAGCGGGGAGAGGTCGAGACCTGCGCCGCCGAGCGAGACGGGCGGGAGCACATTGCGGATCGGCGCGAGGATCGGCTCCGTCACGGCCCGCAGCCCACGCTGGATGCCGCCGATCGGGTGGTCGGAGGGGACGCGGAACCATGAGAGCACGATCGCTGCGAGCAGGATCAGCGTGTAGATCGTGATGAGGGAACAGACGATGTTCACCGAGCTTCGATCTCCAGCTCATAGAGGCCCATCTCGGCGAGGAATCGTTTCTCCTCACGACCGAGGGAGAGCCGGGGCGGGAGCACCAGCACCACGCCGGTGCCGATCTTGCGCATGGACCCATCGAGGGCGTACGTGAGTCCCGTTGCGAAGTCGATGAGCCGGCGCACGAGATCCGGATCGACTTCGCGGAGGTTGAGGACCACCGGCGTGCGATCGCGGATGTGATCGGCGAGGGCCTTGGCGTCGTCGAACGAGTGCGGGGCGAGCACCTCGGGTTGGCGCTCCATGGCGCCCATGGGCCGCACGGTTCGAAGCCCGCCGTCGGAGGCGTCGCGACGCGTGACGCCGGAGTCGGGGCCACGGCGGGAGGGGGGTTCGACACGACGACCGGCAGCTCGCTCCACCCCGGAGGTCATCACCCTGACGCCGTCCTCGGCAACGGGTGCGGAGCGTCGGGGCTCGACACGCCGTGGCTCATCATCGCCGTGTGCTGCGGGGCGCGCGTCGCGATCCGGGGCCTCTCTCGGGGCCCGCTGGGAGCGGGTCGCGGGGGCCTCCGGCGGGACCTCTCCCGGTTCCTCGTCGACGAGGCCCAGATACACCATGGTTGTCCGCCAGAACGACATGTCCGTCTCTTTCAGCTGCGCCGCGGGCCAAAGATAGTGGTGCCAAGGCGTATTGACGTGGATCCCTCCTCGATCGCGACCTCGTAATCGGCCGACATGCCCATCGAGAGGCCGACAAGGGAGGGGTGACGGGCCTGTTCGGCGTCCCGCAGGCGACGGAGGGTACGGAACCACTGGCGGGAGGCCTCCGGGTCACCGGCGAAGGGCGGGAGGGCCATGAGTCCCACGACCGGGAGGCCAAGTTCGGCACACACGTCGAGGAGCCCGGGCAGGCCCTCCACCGACACACCGCCCTTCTGGGGCTCGGCTGCGAGGTTCACCTGCACGTGCACCGGGGCGGAGCTTCCGGTGCACTCCCACGCCCGGGCGAGGCGCTCGCTGTCGAGTGCGTCGAACGCATCGGCCACCTCCGCCACCGTCCCCGCCTTGTTGCGTTGGAGGTGGCCGATCATGTGCCAGACGACGTCGTCCGGGAGGAGCGCAGCGTGGGAGACGAGTTCCTGCGCCCGGTTCTCGCCGAACACCCGATGGCCCGCGGCATGCGCTGCGAGGATCAGCTCATCGGGTTGGCGTTTGGACACCGCGACGACCTCGATGTCGGCCGGGTCCCGACCCACCCGCTCGGCGGCCTCCGCAACGCGGCGGTGGACATCGGCAAGGCGATGTGCGATCACGCCATCCACGCTATCGATGCGAGCCGCTCGGGGGTGCCCGTGGCGCGGTGCGAGAACCATCCCGCTCCACACATGGTGCAGCCGCCGGTGCGGTGGACGGGGATCCCGCCAGCGTGGGCCTCGATCGCGCCGGCGAGGTCCACCGAGGTCGTGCCCCATGTCGTGCGTGCGACCGCGTCGGGGAAGGCGCCCGCGACCTCTGCACCGACCTCGAAGCAACACGGACCGATGTGGGGACCGATCAATGCGACGGTTGGCGGCGCTGCGGCGTCCCCCATCGCTGACGCAACGCGGGCCACGATGCCGGCGGCAATGCCCCGCCACCCAGCGTGCGCGACGCCGACGACCCCGGGGCCTTGCAGCACGACACCGGCGCAGTCCGCGGTCCGCACCGCGAGGGGGAGGCCGGGAGTGGTGGTGATGAGTCCGTCCACGGGGCCCGCCGGGCCCGACGTGTGGACGAGGGCGACATCACTCCCATGCACCTGCTCGGCTTCGGCCCACCATGGATCGATACCGAGTCGACGCGACACCGATTCCCGCGACGATGGGGAGCGTTGGTCGCCGTCGGTTGCCGTCGTGAAGGCGGCGCCGACGAGTCGGATCATCCCTGGACGAAGGACGGGATCCCGAGGTCGTCGTCGTCATCGTCTCCGGGGACGCGTGACGGCGAAGACGACGTCCCACCGAAGAGGGAGGCTCCCGCGGGGCGAGCGCTGCGCTTGCCATCCAACCCAGCAGCGATGACCGTCACCATGATCTCCTCGCCGAGCGCGTCATCGATCACGGCACCGAAGATGATCTCGGCTTCCGGATCGGTGTGCTCGTTGATGACAGTGGCGGCGATGTTCACCTCGTGGAGCGAGAGGCTCGCCGGACCGGCGATGCTCAGCAGCACCCCACGGGCACCCTCCATCGAGGTCTCGAGGAGCGGCGAGGCAATCGCACGATCTGCTGCCTGCTTGGCCCGCTCGTCGCCGGACGCCTTCCCGATGCCGAGGACCGCCGAACCGGCGTCCTCCATCACTGTGCGCACGTCGGCGAAGTCGACGTTGATGAGGCCGGGGGTCGTGATGAGGTCGGTGATGCCTGCGACGCCGGCGGTGAGCACCTCGTCGGCCATCTTGAACGCGTCCACGATCGGCATGCGGGCATCGGCGACTTCGAGGAGTCGGTTGTTGGGGATGACGATGAGGGTGTCCACGGCGTCACGGAGGCGTTGGATGCCTTCCTCGGCCTGCACGGAGCGACGACGGCCCTCGAAGCCGAACGGCCGGGTGACGACACCCACGGTGAGGGCACCCATCTCGCGGGCGATCTCTGCGACCACCGGGGCGCCGCCGGTTCCCGTGCCACCGCCCTCGCCGGCGGTGACGAAGACCATGTCCGCCCCCGTGAGGACTTCTTGCAGTTCATCGCGGTGCGCCTCTGCCGCGGCGCGGCCCACATCGGGATCGGCGCCGGCGCCGAGGCCGCGGGTGATCTCGCGGCCGAGGTCGAGCTTGATGTCGGCGTCCGACATGAGCAGCGCTTGGGCATCGGTGTTCACGGCGATGAACTCCACCCCGCGGATACCCGCTTGGATCATGCGGTTGACCGCGTTCACGCCTCCGCCACCAACGCCGACGACCTTGATCACGGCGAGGTAGTTCTGGGGGCCGGTGTTCCGGGTGCTCATCGATCGGCTCCTGGCGTCGGGAACGGCATCGGCGCAGTGTAGGGACGAGCCTCGACCTCAACCAACGCTTTGACCGGATCTCAACCCGGGGTCGCGATCAGCCGTCGGCGTCCGTCGTGAAGTCGGGCTCGGGCGTGGCGATCGCCGGCCGGGTCGGGGCGATGAGGTTCACCTCGGCACCCGCGGGGACACCCCGCTGGAGGAGGGCGGACAGCGCAGCTGCCTTCTCTGCCATTTCGATCGGCCTCCCCAGTCGGACATCGAGTCCGGGCACCGAGAACCAGAGCTCCCCTCCCCTGCGCTCGAGGAGCACGCCCCTCGTGGCGAGGAGGGGGTCGAGGGCGGAGAGGAAGGTGAGCGCGCCGGTCACCCGCGGATCGTCCACCACTTCACCTATCTCGGCGGGGTCCAGGCCATCGAGCCGCAGGATGGGGAGCGGGTCCTCGACCTCATCCCCGGGCACGACTACGCCGTCGGCCGAGAGGAGGTCACGGCTCGCGCCGTCGGTGACCCACGCAGCCGGGGTTCGCTCGCGCAACGTGATGTCCACGAGGTTGGGGAAGGTGAGGCCCACCGTCGCCTCCACCACCCAGGGGTCGGCAAGGAGCGCCTCCTCGAGGCGGGACGCCCGCACGAGGATCATCGGCCTCCCCACGACCACCTCCTCGGCGGCGAGGATCTCGGTGACCGCAGCCCGCTGGGTTCCATACGTCTCGATGGTTCCGACACGGAAGGGTTCGGACTGGACGAGCCAACCGAGGCCGATGAGCACGAGGATCACCGCCAGCCACCGGGCGAGGCGGAGGAGCGATCGTCGGGCGGACCCTTCGATCACCTCTCGGCGGCGAGCTGCGATCCGCGGATCCATGCTCATGGGGCGAATCCGATGAAACGGATCTCCGGCCGCAATGTGATCCCCGTTCGCCGCTCCACCTCATCCCGCACGTGACGCATGAGGGCGTACACGTCCTCGGGCGCTGCGTCGTCCGCTGCCTCGATGAAGTTGGCGTGCCGGGGACTCACGCGAGCGCCGCCGATCGCCGTCCCCTTCAGGCCCAACGAGTCGATGATCCGCCCGGCGGCGTCGCCCGGTGGGTTCTTGAACACGCTCCCGGCGTTGAACGTGCCTCCCGGTTGGGTCTCGCGACGCCACCGCGTGACCTCACGCATCGTCGCCTCCTCCTCTTCGGTGGTCGAGGCGACCCCGGAGAATCGGGCGGAGAGGACGAGTTCGTCCTCGGCGAGGTTGGAGTACCGGTAACGGAGGTCGAGATCCACCGGCGTCCGGAGGTCTTCGGTTCCCCTGCGGAGGTGCCACACCGCTGCCTGGGCGAGCACCTCTGACGTGTCCGACCCGTGGCAGCCCGCGTTCATTCGTACGGCACCACCGACGCTGCCCGGGATCCCCACGAACCACGCGAAGCCGCCGACGCCCTCAGCTGCTGCGAGCCTCGCCAGGACCGGGAGCGGGCACCCGCCGGGCGCCGCGATCTCGAGGTCGTGGGCCTCGAGTCCCTCGGTCGTCGGCGCGAGGTGGACCACGAGGCCGCTGAACCCCGCACTGGCCACGACGAGGTTCGAGCCTCGCCCGAGCACGAGCACCGGGATCTCCTCGGGGACGACGACGCGGAGTTCCTCGGGCGTCGCCGCACGGAGGTACCAGCGCGCCGGTCCGCCCCGTCGATACGTGGTGAGTGGACCGAGCGGGACGTGCTCCTCGATGGTCCCCGAGGCGAGGAGGTCGTCGAAGGTGTGCATCAGCGGGACGCGAGCGCGCGGAGCAACTCGTCCGGGAGCACCGTGATGTCGCCGGCGCCGAGCGTCAACACGAGGTCACCTTCGACCAACTCGTCCACGATCGCCGCGACCACGTCGGTCTTGTGGGGCACATAGCGAACGGACGCCGTCGTGCGGGCCCGTGCCGCGTCGGCGACGAGCCGCCCCGAGACACCGGGCTCGGGCCGCTCCCGTGACCCGTAGACGTCGGTGACGATGAGCTCGTCGACCCCGAGGAACGCCTGGCCGAACTCGTTCGCGAGCAGGCGGGTACGGGAGTACAGGTGCGGCTGGAAGATCGCCCAGACCCGACGCCACCGTCCGGCTCGAGCGGTCCTGATCGTTGCAAGGATCTCGGTGGGGTGATGGGCGTAGTCGTCGATGACCGTCACCCCTGCGGCCACGCCCCGCAGCTGGTACCGACGGGCAACACCGCCGAACCCCGAGAGGGCTTCCGCGGCCCGGGTGACGTCGTCCGCGGTGCCGAGCGTCCCGATGAGCGCAAGGACGCCGGCAGCGTTACGCGCCACGTGGAGACCCGGCTGCCCGACGGTGACCCGCCATTCACCGAGATAGGATCTCAACGTGAACGTAACATCGCGATCGGCCCCTCCTACGTCTGGGATGTGCCACTGCGCGTCCGGGTGCAGCCCATAGGAGATACCGCCGGCGCGCTCGAGGACGCGCTCCGCGCCCGGGTCGTCGAGGCAGGCGACGACGGGACCCTTCACCCGCTTCGCGACATCCACGAACGCGTCTTCGAGCCGTTCGAGTGAGCCGTAGTGGTCGAGGTGGTCGGCCTCGACATTCGTCACGATGAGCCCGCGCAACACAATGGAGAGGAAGGTGCCGAAGGCTTCGTCGGCCTCGAGCACGAAGAGTGTCGGATCGGCGAACCCGGCGTTCGTCCCCTCGTCGGCGAGCGTTCCGCCGACCATGAAGGACGGGTCCTGCCCCATGCCACGAAGGGCACGAACGAGCAGGGCCGAGGTCGTCGTCTTTCCGTGGGTGCCGGTCGCGCCGAGGGCGGGCATCACCTCGGTGATCTCGCGTAGCAGCCGGGGTCGGTCCCATACCTCGATGCCGAGCGAGTCGGCCAGCTCGAGTTCGGGGTCGCTCCTCGGCACGGCGGAGGAGGCGACCACGAGGTCGGAACCCTCGATGCGCTCGGGGCGGTGTCCTGCCCACGTGTCGATCCCCACCTCCTCGAGTGCGGTGAGCGCCGGGCCGCCCACGAGGTCCGATCCGGTCACCTCGTGGCCTGCGAGGGCGAGGATGCGGGCGAGACCGCTCATCCCCGCTCCCCCGGCGCCGATGACGTGGATGCGACGAAGGTCGTCACCCAGCAGCATGGAGTACCTCCTCTGCAATGACCGTTGCGGCGTCAGGGCGACCGACGGAGGTCGCCGCGGCCCCCATGCGGCGTCGTTCGTCACCGTCCTCGACGAGGCGAGCGACGTGCATGCCGAGGGATGCGAGGTCCTCCTCGGCCACGACCCGGGCGGCACCGACCGATTCGAGCCAGCGTGCTGACGCCTCCTGGTGGCCCTTCGAGCCGAACGCACCGGGCACGAGCACCGACGGCGTGCCCGTGGCGGTGAACTCAGCGACCATCCCGGAGGCTCGGGAGACCACGAGGTCCACAGCCGCGAAGAACCACTCCATCTCGTCCTCGAAACCCACGACGCGCCACGGTACCCCCGCCCCACTCGTCCGGGTCCGCACCTCGTCTTCGAACCGAGGCCCCGCGAGGTGGAGCACCTGCGTTCCCGCGGCGGCCAGGGCCGGTGCGGCTGCGGCCATGGCGTCGTTGATCGGCCGGGATCCCAACGACCCCCCGACAATCCCAACGGTGACGCGGTCGGGTTCGAGCCCGTACCGCTCGAGCGCCGCGGCGCGCCGACCCAGCCGGTCGAGCTGAGCGATCGCGGCACGGATCGGGTTGCCGACATAGCGGGCGCGGACAGCGCCCGACGTCTCGGGGAACGAGGTGTAGGTGACCTGAGCCCATCGGCCCATCATCCGGTTGGCCAGCCCCGTGTGGGCGTTCTGCTCATGGAGGAAGAGCGGGATGCCACGGCGACGGGCGGCGATGCCGGCGGGCACGGCCACGTAGCCGCCCATTGCGAGGACCGCACCCACGTTGCGGGCGTCGAGCGCCTCCTCGTATCGCCGCACGGCCTTCCACACGCTCCGTGGGATCCCGAGGTTGCGCGGTGACAAGGAGCGTTGCAGGCCCTGCACTGGGGCCTGGACGAGGTCGATGCCTGCTGCCGGGACGGCGGTTGCCTCGAACCGGTCACCCCCGAGGAACACGAGGTCTGCTCGACCGGCGAGCGCCTCGGCGACGGACAACGCAGGGAGGACATGTCCCCCGGTCCCTCCGGCGGCGAGGGCAATCGCGGTCATCGTGATCGGCCCGACGCACCCTTCGAGGCAATGTTGAGCAGCACGCCGACGGCGCCGAGCGCCATCACGAGTGAGGAGCCGCCGAAGGAGATGAACGGAAGGGTCATCCCGGTGATCGGGATCATCCCGGTCACGCCGCCGATGTTCACGAACGCCTGGAAGCCGAGCCAGGTGGTGATGCCTGCGGCGAGCATCGCCCCGAATCGATCCGGCGCGCGCATGGCCACCGCCACGCCGAGGATCGTGAGGACGGCGAAGAGGGCAACCACGAATGTGGCGCCCGCGAATCCCAGCTCCTCGCCGATGATCGAGAAGATGAAGTCGGTGTGGGCGTTCGGCAGGTAGTCCCACCGACTGCGGCTCGTGCCGAGGCCGATCCCGGTCGCGCCCCCGGAGCCGAGCGCGAGGAGGCTCTGGTTGAGGTGGTAGGCGATCCCGGTCGGGTCGCCGGTCGGATCGAGCCAGGCCCGCACGCGGTCAAACCGGTACGGGGCGATCACGGCGAGGACACCAGCGGCCGCGACTCCGGCGGCCGAGAAGGCCCCGACGAAGGTGAGCGGGGCACGGGACGCGAAGAGGACACCGAAGGCGATCGCCCCGATGAGCACACTCGTGCCCAGGTCGGGCTGGAGCATCACGAGGCCGACCACCGTGCCCACGACAGCCAGGAGGGGCACGAAGACATGCCCGAACTGGTCGAGTTCTCCCCGTTCCTCCTTCTTGGCGTACATGGCGGCGAGGAGGACCGCGACGCCGAACTTCGCGAGCTCCGATGGTTGGAGGTCGACGACGCCGAGGTCGAGCCAGCGGGACGAACCGCCCGCGGTGCGCCCGACGAAGAGGACCAGCACCAGCATCGCAACCGACGCCCCCCAGATGGGCAGGGCCATCTTCCAGTAGAGGCCGTAGGGGACCCGGGATGCCACGAGCATGACTGCCACGCCCACGCCGGCGGCGAGGGCCTGGCGAACCCAGAGGTCGAGGATCGCTCCGTCGTCCCCCACGCTGATCACCGAGGAGGCCGACAAGGTGGCTCCGAGGCCGATGACGAGCAGGACCCCCACCACGGACAACATGAAGATGCGGGTGCGCTGGTTGCGGTCGTGTTCGGCTGCCGCCTCAGTGGCGGCACTGCGACGGGTTGCGATGGAGGTGACGCTGCTCATTGGCCTGCCTGCATGATGCCGAGGACGACGTCCCGGAAGGCGTCACCTCGCTCCTCGTAGGAGCCGAACATGTCGAAACTCGCGCATCCGGGGGCGAGGAGCACAGTGTCCCCGGGGCCGGCGAGCGCCGCTGCGGCCCTCACCGCCTCCTCCATCGAGTCCACCGCTTCGATCCCCTCATGGGAGTCGGCGAGCGCTGCGCCGGCCTCCCCGATGCCCACCACCGCCTTCACCGAGTCCCTCACGAGGAGGCGGGCGAGGTCGAGGCCCTTGTTACGCCCTCCGAGGATCACGACCACCGACGGGTACGCATCGATGGCCGCAGCCGCCGCGTGGGGGTTCGTCGCCTTGGAGTCGTTCACGAAGGCGACCCCTGCCACCACGCCGACCTGCTCGCGGCGATGCCGTCCCGTGCTGAACCCGGCCACGACCCCGGCGATCGCATCGTGCTCGGCACCGATCGCGCTGGCTGCCGTCGCAGCCGCGACGAGGTCGAGCCGATAGGCAGCGTCGAGTGTCGGCACAGCAGGGACGACGCCACCGGGGAGATGGAGGCCGTCTCCGGCCGTGCCCCATCCCCCGTCCGGGAGGCTCGTTCCCGAAACGGGAATGCAGATCGCGGCCGAGCTGGCGGCGATCGCGCGCGCCCCGGGGTCCTCGGCGGAGTGGACGAGGACGTCCTCGGGGCCTTGGCGCTCGGTGATCCTGGCCTTAGCGGCCCGGTAGGCCGCCACATCGCCGTGCCAGTCGAGGTGGTCCTCGGTGACGTCGAGCACGACGGCGACGTCGGGCCGGAACGCCTCGATGAACCGGAGTTGGAAACTCGAGGTCTCGACCACCAGCGCGTCGACGTCGAGGAGTTCGGCGTCGCACAGGGGGCTCCCGATGTTCCCGACGGCGGCGGAGCGGATCCCAGCGGCGTTGAGCATGTCGTCGACGAGCGTCGTGACGGTGGTCTTGCCATTCGTTCCCGTGACCGCCACGAGGGGGACCGAGATGGCGCCGGCGGCGAGTTCGATCTCCGAGAGCACGGGGATCCCCGCGGCGAGCGCATCGGAGATGGGGGTCCCGGTCTCCGGGAACCCGGGGCTCGCCACGACACGGTCGATCCCTTCGAGGAGCACTCGATCCCACGCACCCGTTCGGATCGGCTCCCCCTCGACCGTGCCGGCTCGGCCCGCGTCGAACACGTGTGCAGGCGCTTCGCCGCGTCGATGGAGGAAGCGGACGATGGCAGCTCCCGAACGGGCGGCTCCCAGGACGAGCGTGTTCACAGGATGCCGCCGGAGTTCACGACGAAGTCGGCGTAGAACGCCCCCAGCCCCGTGGCAACCAGCAGCGCAGCGATGATCCAGAAGCGGATGATGATGGTGGTCTCGGGCCAGCGGCGGAACTCGAATGCGTGGTGGATCGGGGTCATCCGGAACACCCGACGGCCGAACACCCGGAAGCCGATCACCTGGATGATCACCGTGAGCGTCTCCCACACGAAGAGGCCTCCGATGAGCACGAGGAGCAGGTGGGTGTTCGTGAGGATCGCGAGCGCAGCGAGCGCACCCCCGAGGGCCTGGGAGCCCACGTCGCCCATGAAGATCCTGGCCGGCGCGGCGTTCCACCAGAGGAACCCGAGCGTCGCTGCGAAGAGGGCGGCGGAGAACCGCGCGAGGTCGATCGCGCTCACGTCGAGCGCGAGCGCCTGGCCGTAGAAGTCGCCGTTGCGGAAGATCCAATAGGTGATGATCGAATAGGCACCGTACGAGAGCGCCCCCGAACCGGCGACGAGGCCGTCGAGCCCATCGGTGAGGTTCACGGCGTTCGCAGCGCCCACGAGCATGAACAGCACGAGCACGGCGAAGACGACGAGTGGGAGAGCGTCCCAAATCGGCCGCACGAACCCGAGCGTAAGGGGGATGTCGGCCTGCCAGGCACCCCAGGTGAACGCTCCCGCGACGAGGACCTGCCCCCCCGCCTTGGCGCGCTTGTTGAGGCCGAGGTTGCGTTCCGCCCGGACCTTGGACCAGTCGTCGAGGAAGCCGATCGCGCCCATGCCGAGGAAGGCGAAGAGTGCGAGCAGCCCACCCGGGGTGAACGAGCGAATCGTCACCTCGAAACCGACGCCGGCGGTGAAGAGCGAGACGTGGGAGACGGCGTACCCGGCGGTGACCCCAAGGAGCATCACAACGCCGCCCATCGTGGGGGTCCCGTGCTTGTGGGAGTGCCCCTCGACTTCCTCGCGGATGAACTGGCCTATGTTCCGCTGCCGGAGGAACCGGATGGCGAGGGGGGTGGCGAATACCGTTGCCACGAAGGACACGGCGGCAGCGACAAGCATCGAGATCACGGGTACGACTCCTCGAGCACCGACCGGGCGATCTCCCGGTCATCGAACGGGATGAGCTCGCCACCTACCTCTTGGGTCGTCTCATGCCCCTTTCCGAGGATGAGGACGCTATCGCCCGGCTCGGCCAATGCCAACGCCCGTCGAATGGCCGTCGAGCGATCCGATTCGACCTCCACGGCCGCGGATGTCGTCGCGGCACCCCGAAGGACCGCGTTGATGATCGCCGCGGGGTCCTCGGAGCGTGGGTTGTCGCTGGTGAGCACCACGACGTCGGCCGCACCGGCAGCCACACCCATGGGCTCCCGCTTCTCCCGATCGCGATCTCCCCCGGCGCCCACCACGACGAGCACCCTTCCCGCGGTGAGGGAACGAGCTGTCTCTATCGCGGCGGTGATCGCCGCCGGGCTGTGGGCGTAGTCGACGACGACCCCGAATGGCTGGCCCGAGCGCACTGGTTCGAACCTGCCGGGGATCGGATTCGCTGCACCGAGGCCCACAGCCACCACATCCAACGGGACGGAGAGGTCGAGTGCGAGGCCCGCGGCCACGAGCGCGTTGTCCACCGTGAAGGCACCACCGAACGGGATCACGACGTCGACCGCCTCGCCCCTCCAACGGAGTCTGAACGCCGCCTCCTCTATGCCAACCCGAAGGTCCTCGGCGACGGGATCGTCCCCGACCCGGATACACTCGTGGCGATCGGCGAGTCGGACTCCCCAGGTGTCCCCCGTGTGCACCACACGGTGCTCGGACCGGGTGAAGAGCGCTGCCTTCGCCTCGAAGTAGGCCTCCATGCTCCCGTGGAAGTCGAGGTGGTCGTGGGAGAGGTTCGTGAATCCGACGGCCCGGAAACGGACGCCGTCGACCCGACCGAGGGCGAGCGCATGGGAGGACACCTCCATGCACACGACGTCGACCCCGGCATCGGCGAGTCGGCGGAGGAGGCGGTGGACGTCCGAGGCCTCCGGCGTCGTGTGGGCGAGCGCCGAGCGCTCCTCCCCCACCACCACACCCGTGGTGCCGACGATCGCCGGGCTGCGCCCTGCGGCCCCAAGTACGTCGGCGAGGAGGTGCGTCACGGAGGTCTTGCCGTTCGTTCCCGTCACGCCAATGACATCGATCTCGGCACTCGGCCTCCCGTGCACGGCATCGGCAAGGATGCCGAGTGCTGCCCGACCGTCTGGCACGAGGATCTGGGGCCCGTCATGGTTCACCCATCGTTCCACGCAGATGGGCGCCCCCGGCGGGACACTCGACACGAAGTCATGGCCGTCGTGGCGGGCTCCGGGGAGGGCGACGAAGAGCGTGCCCGTTCCCGAGACGGCACGGCTGTCGTGGGTGACGTCGTCGACCGATGCGTCCGGGTCACCCCGCAGCGCGGCCCCGACGAACGCGGCGAGTGTGCCGAGTCGCTCAGGCATCGGGCTCGACGCCGAGCGCGTGGAGGGCCTTCTGCATCACCTCGGAGAACACGGGCGCGGCCGCCTGGCCGCCGTAGTACCCCTCAATGGGCTCTTCCATGAGCACTGCGACGACGAGCCGCGGGTCGTCGACCGGCGCCATGCCGATGAACGAGGCCATGAACCGATCCTCCTGGTACGCCCCATCGTCGAACACGCGTGACGTCCCCGTCTTCCCGCCCACCGAGTAGCCCTCGACGACCGCGTTCCGGCCGGTGCCGCGCTCGGACTCGATGACCCCCTGGAGCAGGCTGCGCATCGTGGCCGCCGTCGCCTCATCCAGGACGCGTCGCCGCTCGGGCTCCGTGGTCGTGACCCCGGAAGAGCCGTGCACCTCGGCGACGAGGTGGGGCTGCACCCACTCGCCACCGTTGGCCACCACGGCGAACGCGGTAGCCATCTGGAGGAGGGTCGTGTTCACCGAGTACCCGATGGCGGCCGACGGCCCGCACGTGGTGCAGGAGGGGTCCACGTTCACTTGCCCGATCGGTTCACCCGAGTAGTCGATCCCAGTCGGTGCCCCGAAACCGAATGCTTCGAGGTACTCCTGTTGGGCCGTGACGCCGAGGCGACGCTGGATGAGGATCGTGCCGACGTTGGACGACCGGGTGACGATGTCGCGCACGGTCATCACCTCGGTCTCGAAGCGGTTCCCATCCACGAATCGCCAGGGATCGTCAGGGCGGTTCGGATCTTCGAACTCGATGAACTCCGGGACATCGAACGCATGGTCGGGGCCGATGACCCCCTCGGCGAGTGCAGCCGAGACCGTGACGAGTTTCATGACCGATCCCGGCTCGTAGAGCGAGCGGATCGCCATGTTCTCCATCCGGGAGAGCAGGGTCTCGGAGTCGAGTGTGGAACGATCCGCCGGGTCGAGCCCGGGCGTCACCACGAGTGACAGCACGGCGCCGGTGTCGGGATCGAGCACTACGACAGCGCATCGCTTCGCACTCGTGCGGGCGATCCCCGAGGCGCACGCTTGCTCCGCGATGACGTTCAGCGAGAGGTCGATCGTCGTGACGAGGTCCGCCCCCGGCTCCCGGGCGACCTCGACGGTCTGGCCCTGGAGGATCGGCACGCCCGACGGGCTGCTCTCGTACTGGAGGAACCCAGCCCTCCCGCGGAGCTGCTCGTCGAAGTGGTACTCGAGGCCTTCGATGCCGTTGCCGTCGACATCCACGAAACCCACCACGTGGCCCACCGATGACCCTGCGGGGTACACGCGCATCGGTTCATCAACGGTGTAGACGCCCGGGAGGGCCAGCGCGTCGACGGATGCACCGATGTCGGGCTCCACCTGGCGCTTGACCCACACGAACGGTGAATCGCTGAGGAGGCGTGCCTGCACGTCGGCGACGGGGACCCCGAGCACGCCTGCGAGCCCGAGCGCCGTCGCCATGACGTCATCCACCTCTCCGGGATGGGCGTAGATGCTCGTCCCATCGATCGTGAACGCGAGGACTCGTCCGTCTTGGTCGTAGATCGTCCCTCGACGTGGAGAGAGCTCGATCGAACGCACCCGTTGGTCGAGTCCCTGCTCACCGAGCTCTGCGGCCCGCACCACCTGGATGTCGAAGAGGCGGACGGTGACGGATGCCCAGACAAGGCTGAGGACGAGCCCAAGGACGAGGAGCCGCCACCTGCCGGGGCGATCGGACGGCATGCCTAGCCGTCCCCGCGGGCGCGTCGACTCAAGGTGAGGCAGTGACGAGTTCGGAGGTCCATGTGGTCTCTGCAGGGTCATGGACGCCGGGTGCGACGAGGGTCTCGATGCGAATGGTGGGGAGTTGCATGCCGAGCGCCTCTGCCTCCGTGGCAATCCTGTGCGGCGACCGCAGTGCTGCGATCTCGAGGCGCAATGTATCGGAGAGGGCCTCCGCCTCGGCGATTTGCGACCTCACGTCGGCGAGCTCGATTCCCTGGGCGCTGAGCGAGCTCTGTGAGTACACGACGGCGAGGAAGCCCGCGGCGAGGAGCACGACATAGAGGATCCAGGGGGCGAGGACCATACGGGGAAGGCGTGCGCGGCCCTTCACCACGCTAAGGCCAAGGGGCCTGACGCCCCGCGCTACGGCTCGTGCGGTCATGCTTGGTTCCTCTCGATGGCTCGCAGCAGGGCGCTGCGTGCTCTGGGGTTGGACTCCACCTCCACGTCGGCGGGGCGGATGGGCTTTCGGGTGAGGAGCGAACCGCGTGCGGTCCGGCCGCACTGGCACACCGGGAAGTCGGGCGGGCAGGTGCACCCCTGCGCCTCGTGCGCGAACCGCCGCTTCACGATGCGGTCCTCCAGCGAGTGGTAGGAGATGACGACGCACCGGCCACCGGGGGCGAGGCGCTCGAGTGCCGCGTCGAGGCCCCGCTCCAACTCCCCCAGCTCGTCGTTGACGGCGATGCGGAGGGCTTGGAAGGTCCGACGCGCCGGGTGGCCGCCCGTCCGACGGGTGGCTGCGGGAATGGCGTCGGTGACGATGCGGGAGAGCGTCGCGGTGTCCTCGATCGGCCGGGACGCCACGACGGCGCGGGCGATGCGGCGACTGAAGCGCTCCTCCCCGTACTCACGGAGGACCCGGGCGATCTCATCCTCGGGCCACTCGTTCACAATGGTCGAGGCCGAGGTCGCGGACTCCCGGTCCATGCGCATGTCGAGCGGGCCCACCTCCCTGTACGAGAAGCCTCGTTCGGCCTCGTCGAACTGGTGGGAGCTCACGCCGAGGTCGAAGAGTGCGCCACGGATGTGATCGATGCCGAGGCCGTCGAGTGCTTCGGCCATCTCGCCGAAGGGACGTGGGACGAGGGTGATGCCGGCGCCGGGGGGCGGTACATCGGGATCGCGGTCGAACGCGACGACTCGATGGCCGGCTTCGGCCAACAGGGTGGCGTGCCCGCCACCTCCGTACGTCGCATCGATCACGGTGCCTCGTTCCACGTCTCCGAGCAGCCGCATCACCTCCTCTGCCATCACGGGCCGGTGGTAGGTGCTGTGGTGCATGGTCAGCCCCCCGAGCGATGAATCCAGGAGGAAGCGGGCGGAGTGAATGGGGCCTTCCAACCAGGTCGTCCGGGGGGCTGACGATGGACCACGGCCGTCGTCAACCCGTTGTGTGTTCACAGGTCCTCGTGGGTGATCTTCTCCTCGATCGTCGTGTAGAAGTCGTCGCTCTCGGCCGAGACGGACGCCCAGGTCTCGGGGTCCCACACCTCGATGCGGTCCATGAGTCCGACGAGGACTGCCTTGTCGCGCAGTCCCGCCCACTCGCGGAGGGAGGCGGGGATCATCACGCGGCCCTGTCCATCGACCTGGATCGACTCGGAGGAACCGAAGAAGCCACGGGAGAAGGAACGGCCCCGCTTGTCGGTGAGCGGGAGGGCCTTCACCTTCTCCGCCATGGTGCGCCACTCCCCCTCGGGCTGGATGTAGAGGCATCGCTCCTGCCCCTTTGAGACGAAACCGGTCGCCGCCCCGTCATCGGCGAGCGCGGCACGGAACTTGGCGGGCAACACGACCCGGCCTTTCTCGTCCAACGAGTGGTGGTACTCACCGATGAACACGTCGTTCCTTCTGTTCCACGTCCCACGTTTCTGCCTCCAGCGCCGCCAGTATCCGCCACTTTCCCCCACTTGTCAACCACTGGATCACCACCTCGCGCCACAACCCACCACCTCACGCCCCGGTGCGACGGGGCAAACCACTCGGGCCCGACGGGTCCACTGCTACGTTTGGACACGCTGTGGGACACGCTCTCGTCCTCAACACGACGTTCGAGCCCGTGGCGGTCGTGACCGCCCGTCGAGCCGCCGTGCTCGTCCTCAAGGGGAAGGCGACGATGATCCAGGCGAACGGGGGCGTCCTCAGATCAGAGCGCCTGGAGCTCCCCCTCCCCTCGGTCGTAAAGCTCCAGCGATTCGTACGCGTCCCCCATGTGCGCACGTCGCCGGTGACGAGGACGGCCATCTTCGCCCGTGACGGGTTCCGGTGTCAGTACTGCGAGGGCCCGGCCGAGACGCTCGACCACGTGCAGCCACGCTCCCGCGGCGGTGCCCACGCATGGGAGAACGTGGTGGCCTGCTGCCGTCGCTGCAACCTTCGCAAGGGCGACCGCACCCCCTCCGAGTGGGGCCACGCACTGCGGGCGACCCCCGAACGCCCGACCCGATTCGGGTGGGTGTACGCCCGGGCGGGCCGCCGGTTCGACCCCACGTGGGAGACCTACCTCGAACTGGCGGGCTGACCGCGGGCCGAGACGGGGCCACAGGCGGCCGTCGACACCCGCCGCCGCGGTCGATGCCCGACAGTCCTTGATCCGAGGCCACCCACTCCCGACAATGACCTCCATGCAGGTCGTCGGCTATCTCCGCTCCGTTCCCGGAATCGAAGGGGGACGGATCTACGCCCAGGGCGAAGCCGTGCGGGAGTGGGCCCGGCGATCCCAGGCCACCCTCGTCGGCACGTTCCAAGACGATGACGGCACGGTGGCAGGACCGGGCCTCCGGGCACTCCTCCGCTCACTCTCCGAGGAGATCGACGCGGTGGTCGTGGCGGACGCCGCGACGCTCGCCGCCGACGCGATCGGCCAGGAGGCACTCCGACGGCTCCTCGCAGAGCGGGGCGTGGGCATCATCGCTGCCGACGGCGAGCTGGAGACCGACGGCGACCTCCCGCTCCGCAGGATCGTCCGCGACGTGCTCGATCGGTCCGAGGAGTTGGAGCGCCGACTCGTGGCGCCACCGGCGGCCGAGGGCCTCGTGCTCGAGATCCTTCCCGACGCCGCGACCGGCTGAACTCAGGCCTCGACGAGGGCCGAAGCCACTGCCCGTGCGAGCGCGAGCTCCGCACTCCCGCGCTCGAAGCTCGTCCCAACCGCCAGGTCATCGCCGAGGTCGAGCACGACCGTGATCGCCTCGCGACCCCCGACGGGCTGCCGCCGCACCTCGACGACGTGTGGACGCACCGCGACCCCGAGAGCAGAGGCCACTGCCTCGGCCAACGCCTGGTGGCGGGCCTCCTCCCGCGGGACGGACGTCACGGAGGCCTCGGCTCCATCGGCGCACTCGACCGTGTACTCGACCATGCCCCGGCGATGGGTGACGCGCACGGCGTCGATGGCATCCTTCGGCACCGCGCCGGGGGACGGCGACTCGACGGCGACCTCCGCCTCGAGAGGTTCCTCGGGAGCCGGATCGGGCTCCGGGCCCTCATCGGGCTCCGGATCGGACTCCGAGGCACCCGGTGCGGCGAGCGGCCTCGAGCGAAGCCCATGCCGGCGCAGGATCACGTCGACCGCTGCGGCGACGCGGGTCCGATCGGCATCGTCGGACAGTTCGACGTGCAAGGTCGTGACCTCGCCGCCGGAGACGTCGACGGTCGCCGTCCGAACGCCTTCGATCTCGATGAGTTCCTGTTCGAGGGTCACCACGATGTCCGCCTCATTCGCCGGCGCCACCGGAGGAATGGCACGATGTCCTCCGGCTCGATCGGGCCATCGCCGTAGGCCGTGTGCAGTCGCCACACCAGGTACGCCCTGTCTGGGACGGGCAAGAGCGGTGCTCGGAGTGATCGCATGGATGCCATGGCCCTCAAGGCTTCGGCCCAGATGGCGGGCACCTTGAGCACCGCGAGCGCCATCTCGCGAAATGGGATCGGGCTTGGGGACATCGCAGCAGTATATGGATGACTCCCCCTCCTCCCTCGTGGCCAACGCGCCGTCCGCCGTAGGCTGGCACCCCATGACGCAGCCCAGCCCCACCACCGACGCCGACCTGGACTCGTTCCGTACCGCATTCTCGAGCATCGTCGACAACGTCGCGAAGGTCATCCGGGGAAAGCGTGACACGATCGAGCTCCTCACGCTCTGTCTCATCGCCGAGGGCCACGTCCTCATCGAGGACGTGCCGGGAGTCGGCAAGACCCAACTCGCCAAGTCACTCGCCCGATCCATCGAAGGCGAGTTCCAGCGCATCCAGTTCACCCCCGACCTCCTCCCCTCCGACATCACGGGCGTCTCGATCTGGAACCGTCAGGACTCCCGCTTCGAGTTCCAAC
>CAZRJG010000012.1:611-53504 GCA_964600365.1 uncultured Acidimicrobiia bacterium | reverse complement strand
TGCATCGGGTAGCCCATCCACCCGAAGATGTCGATGTTGTCCCAGCCCTCCTTGTCATCGCCGCGAGGTGGGTAGTAGTTGATCCGGACCTTGTGATAGAGGTCGCCGTACAACTCGGGATACAGCTCCGGTTGGAGGATCTGCTCCAGCACGCCGAGCTTCGAAACCTCCTTGGACCGGAAGTTCTCCGGGGCGTCGAGGACCTCGCCGTCGCGGTTGCCGAGAATGTTCGTGGAGAACCACCCCCGGGCGCCGAGCATGCGGGCTTTGAGGCCGGGTGCGACGATCGTCTTGATGAGCGTTTGGCCCGTCTTGAAGTCCTTCCCGGCGATGGGTACGCCCCGCAGGTCGGAGAGTTCCACCATGGCGGGGAAGTCGACGGAGAGGTTCGGTGCCCCGTTGGCGAATGGCACGCCGGATTGGAGTGCCGCGTACGCGTACAGCTGGCTCGGTGCGATGTGCGGGTCGTTGGCGTCGAGCCCCGCCTCGAATGCGGCGAGGGACTGGTGGACGTCGGTCGGCTCTTCGTAGGCCTCCGTGGACCCGCACCACACCATCACGACCCGCTCGACGCCGTGCTCGGCCCGGAAGCGGTCGATGTCCTCGATGAGCGCGTCTGCCTGCGCCCGTTTCGTCGCCTCGGGTTTCGTGTGGTCGGTGCCCTCGAGGCGTTCGACCCACTTGGGCGAGAACGCCGCCGGCATCGGGCTGATGAGTCGGAGTTCCTCACCGACGCCCTCGAGGTGGTGGGGCTGGAGCACCCCGGCCTTCATCGCAGCCGCGTATGCGTCGTCGGAGTAGGGGTCCCATCCGCCGAAGACGATGTCGTCGAGCTCGGCGAGGGGAACGAACTCCCGGATGAGCGGGTTCCGATCCTCGGTGCGCTTGCCGAGGCGGATACGGCCCATCTGGGTGAGGGAGCCGAACGGGGGTTGCTGGTCCTGTCGCGCCGAGAGGACGCCTGCGAACAGGGTCGTTGCAACGGCGCCCATGCCGGGGGTGAGGATGCCTAGCTTTCCGTCGGCGGGAACGATGTCGAGGGCCATGAGATGAGACACTATGCCCCGCAACCGGAATACCCGGCTGCGGGGCACGGTGGGTGACGCGGCGTGCGGTCAGCTGGTGACGACGGGGAGGTGCGCCATCGCCTCTGCGACCTTCGCCTCTGGGTAGGCGAAGTCCTCGAGCTTGCCGTCGAAGTAGGCCTGGTAGGAGGCCATGTCGAAGTGCCCGTGGCCACAGAGGTTGAACAGGATCACGGTCTCCTCCCCGGACTCCTTGGCCCGCGTCGCCTCGCGGATGGCCTCAGCGATGGCGTGCGTCGGCTCGGGTGCGGGGATGATCCCCTCGGTGCGGGCGAAGAGCATGGCCCCGTCGAAGCACTCGGTCTGGTGGATCGCCTCGGCTTCGATGTGGCCCTCGTGATAGAGCTGGGAGATGAGCGGCGCCATCCCGTGGTACCTGAGCCCGCCGGCGTGGATCGGGTCCGGCACGAAGTCGTGGCCGAGGGTGTGCATCTTCACGACCGGCGCCATCCCTGCGGTGTCGCCGTAGTCGTAGGCGTAGGTGCCCTGGGTGAGCGACGGGCAGGCCGCTGGTTCGACCGCTCGGATGGTGGGGTCGATCTTCCCGGCCCACTTCTCGCGGAGGAACGGGAATGCGAATCCCCCGAAGTTGGAGCCGCCACCGGTGCACCCGATGAGCACGTCGGGCGTGTCGCCTGCCATCGCCATCTGCTTGATGGCCTCTTCGCCGATGATCGTCTGGTGCATGAGCACGTGGTTCAGCACCGACCCGAGCGCGTACTTGGCCTCGTCGTCCTTGACGGCGGCCTCCACCGCCTCGGAGATGGCGATCCCGAGTGATCCCGGTGTGTCGGGGTCTCCGGCGAGGATCTTGCGGCCCGCTTCGGTGAGGTCGGAGGGGGAGGGGTGGATCGTGCCGCCCCATGCCTCGATCATCGCCTTGCGGTACGGCTTCTGTTCATACGAGGCCCTCACCTGCCACACCTCGCACTCCAGCCCGAACATGGCGCAGGCGAGCGACAGCGCCGACCCCCACTGACCCGCGCCGGTCTCCGTCGTGAGTTTCTTCACTCCGGCCTTCGCGTTGTAGTAGGCCTGCGGGATCGCCGTGTTTGGCTTGTGCGAACCCGCAGGACTCGTTCCCTCGTACTTGTAGTAGATGCGGGCTGGCCCACCGATGGCGGCTTCGAGCCTGCGGGCGCGATAGAGCGGACTGGGACGCCACAGCCGGTAGGCGTCGAGCACCGGTTCGGGGATGTCGATGTAGCGCTCGGTGCTCACCTCTTGGACGATGAGGTCCATCGGGAAGAGGGGAGCGAGGTCTTCGGGACCGATGGGCTCCATGGTGGCGGGGTGGAGCGGAGGGGAAGGGGGGTTGGGGAGGTCGGCGAGGATGTTGTACCACTGGCGCGGCATCTCGGATTCGGGGAGGAGGTACTTCGTCTCCGGCATCTGGCTGGCTCCTGCTCGACGGTTGGCCGTCGAATGTAGTCAGACAGGTGGCCGGTAGCCCCCCGGGGCGACCAGCATGGAACCATGCGATGGCTGGCACAGTGGTTCCTGCGGGTTCGCGGGTGGAACATCTGCGGGATCGGTGCGTTGCCGAAGAAGTTCGTGGCGCTCGGCGTCCCCCACACCTCCAACTGGGACTTCATCGCCTTCCTTGCCGTGATCTCCGTCTTCGGCGTGAAGGCACGGGCGATTGGCAAGCAGGCCCTCACCTCTGGGCGGTTCGGCGGCTTCATGCGCCGGATGGGTGTGATCCCCGTCGACCGGGATCGCCCCGGGGGAATCGTCCAGCAGATGGTCGACGAGTTCGCCGCAGCCGACGAGATGGCGCTCGTCATCGCTCCGGAGGGAACCCGATCGGCCCGCGACCACTGGAAGTCAGGCTTCTATCGCATTGCCCTCGCTGCGGACGTCCCCGTCGTGCTCGGCTACATCGACTACGAGCACAAGGAGACCGGCTTCGGGGCCGTCGTCCACCTCACCGGACGGGTGCAGGAGGACATGGACGAAATCAGGGCGTTCTACGCGACGAAGGGTCCGGGTAGGCATCCGGAGCGTGCGTCGAAGATCCGCCTCCGCATGGAGGACGAGGAGCAGGCGTAGTCACGCCGTCGCGACCCCCGACCACTTGGCCAACTCGGCTTCGAGGTCGAGGCGTTCGACCACTGCCCTCGACTCGTAGTCGCCCCATGCCTCACGGGGCAGCATCCACATGACCTCGAACTCGTTTCCATCGGGGTCGGCGCCGTACACGGAGAGCGTGGCACCGTGAGAGGACTCGCCGGTCCGATGGCCGGACTCGATGAGTGCGATACGCACCGCTGCAAGCTCATCGAGGGTGTCGACCTGCCAGGCGAGGTGGTAGAGCCCGACCTGGCTCGGCTGCTTCGGGAGCGCCCGTTCGCCGAGTCCGAAGAGGCCGAGGTCGTGGTGGTTCTCGGAGTCGGGGCAGCGCAGGAACGCAGCGCCCAGCCGCTCCTCCCGTTGGACGACCGTGAAGCCGAGCACCTCGGTGTAGAACCTGAGCGCGCGGTCGAGGTCGCGGACGAAGAGGACTGCGTGGTTGAGGCGTCGGATGGGCATGGGGTCACCGTAGGTGCGGCGAAGGGCGGGTGGGGGAACACTCCCCCTCGCATGCACGGAGGAGTGCGATCGAGGCGAGCGCTGCGGGGGCTTCGATCTGGAAGGTGTTCGACACGAGGAGTCGACCCGGTTCGAGGGCGGCGTTCCAGGTGGTCCCCACTGCTCGGGCTCGGGAGTGCGAGCCGTGGCGGACATGGCCTTGGGGTTGCCCGATGGATCGGTCAGGACGCCGAGGTAGTCGAGCTCGAGCGTGACAGGCTTCGTGATGCAGGCCATCGTGACGTCGGCGTCGATCCCGTAACGCTCGCCCACCTTGCGGACAGGCTGTGGAGGAGAAGGTCACCCCGGGGACCTCCTCGACGCTCAGGAGGTCTCCGGAGCGCAGGTGGGCATCGCGGCCTGCGATGCCCGTCTCGATGGTGCCCGGGAAAGCCTTGAACGAGCCGTGCACCTGCGACGCGACAAGGTGGCGAGCCACCGCGCCGATGGTCGTGTGTGTGGGGTCGATGGTCCCGGTCCCCGTTTGGGGGAGTGAGCAGGTGACTTGCATGGTCATCGGTTGCTGTGTCACACAATGACAGAGAAAAGATAAGACAAGGAATGTGAGCCGTCAAGTAACTCATGCCTACACTGTCGGCATGTCCGAATGCAGCAACCTCTGCGAGGACCCGCGAATCCATCACTTCGGTGTGGCGCTCGAGGCGTTGGGCCGGATCACCCGGATCCTGGAGCACAACCTGAAGCAGGAGTCCGGCCTCTCCATGAGCGAGTTCGAGGGCCTGTTGCGTGTCGAGCGCTCCGGCGGCGACGTCCCCATGGGGGAGCTCGCCACCCAGCTCACCCTCACGAGTGGAGGCGTGACGCGCCTCATCGACCGGCTCGCCAGCATGGGCCTCATGGAGCGCAAGCCGTGCTCGGACGATCGTCGGGTGCAGTTCGCCGTCATCACCGAAGAGGGTCGACGGCGGCTCCACGAGGCAGTTAAGCCACATCTGGCGGATTTGACCGCCGAATGGGTGGGCAGGATGTCGGCCGAAGAGCTCGGGACCGTCACCGAGGTGATGGACCGCCTCCGTGAGCCGGCGCGGGAGCACGCCTGACGATCCCGGCTGGTGCGAGGTTCCCTATCCTCGCACCATGACCGACGATCGTCCCCTCCCCGACGTCGACCCCGAGTTCACGGCGCTCGTCGCCAAGGACCTGGAGCGACAGAACTCAAGCATCCACCTCATCGCCTCGGAGAACTTCGTCTCCAAGGCGGTCATGCAGGCCACTGGATCGGTGTTCACGAACAAATACGCCGAGGGCTACCCGGGGCGCCGTTACTACGAGGGGTGCGAGTTCATCGACGAGATGGAACGCCTCGCCCAGCGGAGGCTGCTCGACCTCCTCGGAGGCGTCCACGCGAACGTGCAGCCGCACGCGGGCGCCCAGGCGAACATGGCCGTGTACTTCGGCCTCCTCGAGCCGGGCGACAAGATCCTGGGCATGCGCCTCGACCAGGGTGGCCACCTGACCCACGGGTCACACGTGAACTTCTCCGGCAAGCTGTACGACTTCTCCTCCTACGGCATCGACCCCGACACGGAACGTATCGACATGGACGCCCTTCGGGCTCAGGCCCTGGAGGTGCGTCCCAAGATCGTCCTCGCCGGCTACTCCTCCTACCCGAGGCACCTCGATTACGAGGCGTTCCGCTCGATCGCCGACGAGGTCGGCGCCCTCCTCATGGTCGACGCTGCCCACTTCATCGGCCTCGTGGCGGGGAAGGCGATGCCGAACCCGATCGACCACGCTGACATCACCACCTTCACCACCCACAAGGCGCTGCGCGGTGCACGGGGTGGTGCGATCGTCACGAACGACGAGGACCTCGGCCTGAGGATTCAGAAGGGGCTCTTCCCCGACGCCCAGGGCGGTTCCCTCTACAACCAGATCGCGGGGAAGGCGGTCACGTTCCACGAGGCCGCGCAACCGGCGTTTCGCGACTACGCGCACCAGGTGGTCGCCAACGCCAGGGCGATGGCCGAGACGTTCACGTCCCGTGGCGTCCGCCTCGTGACGGGTGGCACCGACAACCACCTCGTGCTCATCGACCTCCGATCGGTGAATGAGGACCTCACCGGCAAGGACGCCGCCAAGATGCTGGACAGGATCGGTGTGACGCTCAACTTCAACGCCATCCCCAACGATCCGCGCCCCCCCTTCCGCGCCTCCGGGCTGCGGATCGGGACGCCGGCGATGACCACGCAGGGAATGCGCGAGAAGGAGGCCGTCCGGACCGCCGACCTCGTCACGGACGCGCTCGAGTCCGTGGGTGACGACGGGCGGTTGGCGCGCATCGAGTCGCAGGTGCGGGAGCTCGCCAGGGCCTTCCCGCCGTACCCCGAGGGGTTCGCCGGCTACCCGTCCTGAGTCGCCCCGGCATTCCCTCATGGTGGGGATGGACCCGACCGATACCCTCTTGACACCCTGGTCGCCCACATCTGAGGAGGCTCCCGACGATGCGTCTCTCCCTGCGCATCCCTCTCATCACACTCGCCCTGACCCTCGGGGCGTTGTCGGTGCTCGCAATCGGGGCCGACCACATCGGGGCGAGGGCGTTGCGCGATGCGGAGGCCGCGGCCCTCTCGACGCTCCTCCACACACGGGTCTCCGAGGCCCGGCACCATGTGGAGGACCTCTACGCGGATGTCCGAGTGCTCGCCGACAGCACCGACGTGCGAGTGGCCTTGTACGCCCTACACGAGGCCGTGGAGGAGATGGACGACCCACAGGGCACGCTCCAGCGGGCGTTTATCGCCGATAACCCCTTCGACGACCGCTCGGCACTCGTCGTGGCTCCGAGCCTCGGGGCCTACTCGGATGCCCACGCCTCGATCCACCCGTTCCTCCGTACCTTCCGGGAGCAGAAGGAGCGTGCCGATGTCTACCTCGTCGCACCCGATGGGCACGTCCTCTACTCGGTGATGAAGCACGCCGACCTCGGCTCCGAGTCATTCGAGGCCCCGTGGTCAGGGACCGGGCTCTCCACTGTTGCCTCCCAGGCCATCGCTGCGGGTGTTGCCGGGTACATCGCCGCAACCGACTTCGAGTTCTACGGTCCCGCGGAGGGGGAACCGGCTGCGTTCGTCGGGACGCCGGTCCTCGACGACGGGGGTGGGCTGCTCGGGGTGGTGGTGATCAAGATCGGGACCCATGGCTACAACGAGATCTTCCTCGAGAGTTCGGGTCTCGGAGAGACGGGGCACACCTTCCTCGTGGGATCGGACCTCCTCCTTCGGAGTCGCAACCGCTTCACCCCGGATCGGCAAGAGCTGGTGGGGGAGATCGACATGGAGGGCGTGCACAGGGCGATCGACGGCGAGACGGGATCAATGGAGACGCCAGGGCACGACGGCGAGGCTGCAGTGGTCGCCTACGAGCCATTCACCCCCTTCCCGGGCTCAAGCGCCTCTGGCGTCCGGTGGGCGGCGATCGCCGAGCGGGACATCGAGGAGGTGGAGCTCCCCGCCGCATACCTGCGCCGATTGCTGGCGCTGGCCTTCGTCGGGATCTCGGCGGTCGCGGTGGTGATCGGAATCGCCACCGCTCGCGGGATCGTGAGACCGATCGGCCGCATGTCCATCGCGTTGCGGGCGCTCGCGCGCGGTGAGGAGGGCGTTGGCATCCCGGGGCGGGACCGGGCCGACGAGATCGGCGAGATGGCCGGGGCCGCCGAGGTCTTCAAGGCCGTGACCGAGGAGGCCACCAGGACGAGTGAGGCGAAGAGCCGAATCGCAGACCTGTCCCGTCGGATGCAGCAGGGGGAGAACCTCGGGGAGCTTGGCTCGGTGGTCCTCGACGTGGTGGGTGGTTGGATCGGCGCGGTGGCCGGAGCCTGCTACGTGAGGGAGGATGAGACGGAACGCCTCGCCCTCCAGGCGATGTTCGGAGTCGGTGACAGGGGTCGCCTTCCGGTCGCGGTGGGCCCGGGTGACGGGATCACCGGGGAGGCACTCCGCCGCCGGGACCTGGTCGTGGTGGACCGCGTGTCCGAGGGCCACGTCCGGGTCGAGTCGGCGCTCGGGGAGAGCGAACCCGCGACCCTCGTCGTGGTTCCATTCCTCTCCGGCAAGGAGGTCGTCGGCGTGGCCGAGTTCGCCGTGCTCGACCGGCGTCTGGTGGACTCCGATCGCGACACGATCGAGCAGGCCGTGGGGACGATCGGCCTGAGCCTCGAGAGCACGCGACGGGCGCAGCGAACGAAGGAACTCCTCGAGGAGACCAGGCTCCAGGCCGAGGAGCTCGCCACCACGAACGACCAGTTGAACGAGCAGCGGGAGCGTCTCGAGGACCAGGCCCAGGAGCTGCGTGCCTCGGAGGAGGAGCTCCGATCCCAACAGGAGGAGCTGCAGACCATCAACGAGGCGCTCGGCCGTCGGCAGGTCGAGGTGGAGGAGGCGAGGGCCGAAGCGGAGCAGCGGGCCGAGGAGGTGCAGAAGGCAAGTGCGTTCAAGACGCAGTTCCTCGCCAACGTCTCCCACGAGTTGCGGACGCCCCTCAACAGCATGCTCATCCTGGCCCGTGACCTCGCCGACAACCACGACGGGACCCTTTCGGACGAACAGGTGCAGGCCTCCGAGATCATCCACGATTCGGGGATGGGCCTGCTGCGCCTCATCAACGACATCCTCGATCTCTCCAAAGTGGAGGCTGGGAGGATGGACCTCTCCGTGGAGGACATCGAGCTGAGGTCGCTCGTCTCCACGACCGAACGGCTCTTCTCCCATCAGGCCCAGGAGCGCGGCCTGCGGTTCGAGGTGGCCGTAGACGAAGGGGTGCCGTCGGTGGTGCGGGCCGACACCCTCCGCGTGGAGCAGATCATCGTGAACCTCGTGGGCAACGCCCTCAAGTTCACCGAGGAGGGGGAGGTCACGGTTGGGTTCTCGGTCCCCGACCGGGTGCCGATCCAGGGTGCCACGACCGCTGATTACATGTCCATCTCCGTGCGGGACACAGGGATCGGGATCCCCGCCGACAAGCTCGACTCGATCTTCGACTCGTTTCGCCAGGCAGAGGGCTCGACCGCCCGTCGGTTCGGTGGAACGGGCCTCGGGCTCTCCATCTCCAAGGAGTTGGCGACGCTCATGGGGGGCACCATCACTGCGGACTCCGAGCAAGGGGCCGGGAGCACGTTCACGCTCTTCCTCCCCGTTCGGCCCGCGTCCGATCCCGGGGCCCCACTCCCGTCGCCATCCGGCGGTGGCGCGGAGACCCCATCGGCTTCACCCCCTGCCGTGGTATCGGGAACCGTGCTCATCGTCGAGGACGACCCTGCCCTCCGCGACCTGCTGGTCGAGGTCACCGAAGGTCGCGGGCTGGTGGCAGTGACCGCACGTTCCGGCGCGGAGGCCATCATGCGGGCCGGAGCCGGTGACTTCGATGCGGTGCTCTTGGACCTGCGGCTCCCCGATCGCGATGGGTGGGAGGTGCTTGAGCGGCTCAAGGCAAATCCGCGCACGTCCGAGGTGCCCGTGCACGTCCTCTCCGAGGCCACTGATCTCCCCGAAGCACGCGGTCGGGGTGCCGCGGGGGTCGTGGCGAAGCCGACGAGCCGGGCTCGCCTCGAGGAGGTGATCGGTTCGCTCGGCGTCTTGGGGGCCGTTGATGATCGAGGCTCTGTGGTGGGCACCGTCGGTGACGTCGAGTTGAGCTGGGACGGCTTCCTCGAACGGCTTGCCGAGGACGGTGTGCGCGTCGTCCCCGTGGACGACGGGAACGAGGGCCTCGCGCTCGTCCAGCACGAGGATGTTGCCTGCGTTGTCGTGGACATCGACCTTCCCGACATGACTGCCCCCGAGTTCCTCGGTCGCCTCGGATCGACGCCGGCGATCGTGGTCACGAGGCGCGACCTGGACGACGAGGAGTCCCTCGCGCTCCGCGCGTACACCGACAGCATCATCCACATCGGTCCCAGGGCCGGAGGACGAATCCTCGACGAGGTCGAGTTGTTCCTCCACACGGTGCGGTCCGAGGGAGAGGTGTCCGGGTCGGAGGGAGATGCCCCCGGTGGATTCGGCGGCGAACGTGTACTCGTCGTCGACGACGACATGCGCAACCTGTTTGCGCTCTCGACGGCGCTTCGACGGAAGGGTCTCGTCGTGCTGATGGCGCAGGACGGGCACAAGGCCCTTTCACAGCTCGACGCCAATCCCCACATCGACATCGTCCTCATGGATGTGATGATGCCCGGAATGGATGGACTGGAGACGACGCGGCGGATCCGGGCCGATGCGCGATTCTCCGAGCTTCCGGTCGTGGCCCTGACCGCGAAGGCGATGGCGGGGGACCGGGAGGCCTGCCTGGCCGCGGGTGCGACGGAGTACCTCACGAAGCCAATCGACATGCACGTGCTCACCGGTGTGATCGCCGGGTTGCTCTCGGGGAGGACGGTGGAACCGTGAACCCCGATGACGTCGTGTTCGACGTCGAGGTCGAGCTGGTCCTCGATGCCGTCCGGCGCCGTCACGGGTATGACTTCACCCAGTATGCCCGCGCCTCGCTGCGCAGGCGCCTCGCCGACGCCATCGCGAAGCGTGGCATGGAGCGGCCGATCGACCTCCTGCCCGGACTCCTGGACGACCCGAACGAGATGTCGGAGCTCCTCGGACAGATCAGTGTGCCGGTCTCGGAGATGTTCCGGGATCCCAGCGCATACCGCCGGCTCCGCGACGAGGTGATCCCGGTCCTTGCCACGTACAGCAGGATCCGGGTCTGGGTAGCCGGGTGTGCGACGGGTGAAGAGGCGTACTCGTTGGCGATCCTCCTGAGAGAGGCGGGACTGCTCCACCGCAGTCGCGTGTACGCGACGGATATCAACGACCAGGCCCTCGACCAGGCGGCATCGGGGATCTACCCGGCGCGCCACTTGGAGGCGTACGCCCACGGCTACAGGCTCGCTGGTGGGCTAGGGAGCCTCGAGGACCATGTGAGTCCGGGTTACGACCACTTCATCGTCGACGCCGATCTACGCGAGAGGGTCACGTTCTCCCATCACAACCTGCAGGGCGATGGCGTGTTCGGGGAGGTACAGCTCGTGTCGTGCCGCAATGTGCTCATCTACTTCGATCGGGTGCTCCAGGATCGGGTCCTCGGGCTGCTCGCCGACAGCCTCGTGCGGAACGGATACCTCTGGCTCGGGCCGAAGGAGTCGATCGAGTTCAGTGCCGCTGGGGCAGGGTTCGAGGTCGTATCGGCCACCGATCGCCTCTATCGGAGGCGACTGGAGGGACTCACCTCGTGACCGTGCCGACATTCGTCGCGATCGGCTTCTCGAGCGGTGGCTTCCCCGTCGTGTCCGACATCTTGGCTGGCCTCCCCGACCCCTGTGGAGCGGCCGTTGGCGTGGTTGCGCACATGCCTCCGGGGTCGGCTGCATTCGCGTCGGTCATGGCGTCGAAGACGCATGTCGCGGTGCGAGAAGCTGAGGACAAGCTTCCGATCACCCCCGGCGTGGTGCACACGGCACCGGGTGGGTTCCACCTCCTCGTCGAGGACAGGGGGCACTTCGCGCTCTCCCTCGACCATCGGGTGTCGCACTCGCGCCCGAGTGTCACGGTCCTTCTCGAGAGCGCGTCCGCGGCGTTCGGCCCCGACCTGGTGGCGGTGATCCTCGGGGGCGCCAACGACGACGGGGCTGCAGCCCTGCCCACGGTGCGTCGGCGCGGCGGGAGGGTGCTCGTGCAGTCACCCCAATCGGCTATGTTCCCGCAAATGCCGCTGGCGGCCATCGACGCGTGTGTCGACATCGAGGTCCTCCCGCCGGTGCAGCTGTCCCACCGCCTCCACGAGATCCTCTCATGCCGTCCCGCCCCACAGTCCTAGTCGTCGATGATGTCCCGGCGAACCTCGTCGCCATGAAGACGATCCTCCGCGGGATCGACGCCGACCTGGTCACTGCAGAGTCGGGTCCCGAAGCCCTCGCGTGTGTCCTCGAGCACGACTTGTCGCTCATCCTCCTCGATGTGCAGATGCCCGGCATGGACGGGTTCGAGGTCGCGGAGATCATCCGGGCGAACCCCGATTTCGAGCACATCCCCATCATCTTCGTCACCGCCGCCGCCCGAGAACTGCAGGACCACGTACGGGGATACGAGCTCGGCGCCTTCGACTACGTGGAGAAGCCGGTCAATACCACGCTCATGGTCTCCAAGGTGGGCGTGTTCCTCGAGCTGGGACGGGCTCGGGCCGATCAGAAGCGTCTCCTCGACGAACTCGAGCATGAGGTGGTGGAGCGGGAGCGGGCCGAGGCCGAGGCGCGCCACCTCTCCCTCACCGATGAGCTCACCGGGCTCCCGAACCGGCGGGCCTTCCTCGCGCGGGCCGCCGAGGAACACAAGGCGATGGTCCGGCATGGCACGGACCTCTCCCTCGCCATGATCGACATAGACCACTTCAAGCGAGTGAACGACACCGTCGGGCACGAGGGCGGGGACGACGTGCTTCGTGGAGTAGCGGATCTCTTCCGCAGGTGGTTCCGGGAATCCGATGTGGTGGGGCGAGTCGGTGGGGAGGAGTTCGCGGCCCTCCTCAGGGAGACCTCAGCCGAGTCGGCCGCCGAGGTCGTGGAGCGCCTCCGCGAGGCGGCGGAGGCGATGACCGTGGAGACGTCCCGAGGCCCGGTGACGGTGACGTTGAGTGCAGGGGTCACCTCGGTGTCGGGTGCCGACGAGTCGATCGATGCGGCCTTTCGGCGAGCCGATGGCCTGCTCTACCACTCGAAGGGAGCGGGCAGGAACCGCGTGACGATCGGGTGACCCGGGCCCTTGCGTTGGGCGCGCCCAGCCGTGGAGACGCCTCAGCCGAGACGCGCTGCGACCTCGGCCTTGAAGGCGCTGCGCAGGTCGTCGCTGCGCACGGCGGAGGCGATCCGGTGGCCGATGGACCGGGCCTCTTCCTGTGATCGTCGGGCTGCGGCGAGATCGCCTGCAGCCCGCTGCACGTCGCCACGGAGTGCGAGCACGTCGAAGAGCAGGCGGTCGAGGCCCTCACGTTCCGTGATGGCCTGCGTGCGCGCGAGTGAGGAGAGGGCCCGGGGGGTGTCCCCCTGCGCAGCGGCGACCCGAGCGCCGAGGAGTTCCACCTCGATGTACCGATCGACCATCTTCCGACTCGTGATGTACGAACGGAGCTCCTCGAAGGCTGCGGCTGCGCCGGCGACGTCGTCGCGGGCGAGTGCGACCTCGACGATGCCTGCAAGGGCTGAGGGTCGAAGGAGCCACATGGAGGCGGTTTCCTCCTCGAGCGCCATGCGGAACAGTTCCTCGGCCCGATCCACGTTGCCGTTCTGGAGCGAGCAGTGGCCGATCTCCGACCACATCCACGCCCCGTGGACGCGTCCGGTCGGCATCTCCATCGTCTCGAGGGTCTCATCGTGGAGCTCGGAGGCCCGGGCGAGGAGGTCGCCCCCGATCCGGCGGTAGCAGGTCCCGGCAGTGCAGCTCCCGAGGGCGATTACATAGGGGATGCCTGTTGCCGCGGCTGCATCGATGCCGCGCTGATGGGAGGCGACGGCTTCGTCGAAGTCTCCTCGGTTGAGGGCGATGCGGCCCTGCACCACGGCGGCGAAGAGCTCCGAGGCACGGTCGCCGATCTGGAGGGCGATCTCCATGCCGCGTTCGAGCGCAGCGGACGCAGCCTCGACATCGCCATTGCGAAGGTGGCAGTAGGGGATCGAGAAGGTGAGAAGCTCGGCCTGGAACTTGAGGTGGCCGTGTTCCTCTGCCTTCGCCAACGTCTTCTCTGCGAGCTCGAGTGCTTCGTCGAAGCGGGTGAGGAACACGAGGGTGTTCGAATGGTGGGTCATGCCGAAGATGGTGGGTTCGACGAGACCGAGCGTCTCGCCGAGGTTCGCCACCTTCTCCATGTAGTACTCGACCTTGTCGAAATCGGCGAGCGCTGACCGGATGTAGCAGTTGGCGACACAGGCTTCGACGACGCCTTCGTCGAACGTCGCGGCCTCGGCGAGGAGTTCCGATGAACCGAGCTCCTCGAGTGCTTCCTCGACCTGCCCGAGGAAGACGCCCCGCACGAATGATCGCTTGTTCATCCCCGAGATCCGCATCGCGATGTCCTCCCGACGCTCACCTTCAGCGATCAACGCCTCCCAGGTCGCCAGCGCTTCGTCGAGTTCGAACTGGCCCTCGTGGACCCGTCCCAGGACCTCGTAGGCCCGGCGCACGAGGTCGGCGGGGCTGTCTTCTTCCATTCGTTCCATTGCCTGATCGACCCTCCGGCGCGCTTCAGGCATGAGATAGGCACCCAGTGCCTTCTCTGCCGACTGGACGAGCCACGGAAGGGCCTCGTCGGGGAGGCGTGCGGCGAGGAAGTGGTCTGCGATGTCGTCGACTCGATCCGGTTGGGTGTTGGCGAGGTGGTGGCCGGCCCGGGCGTGCAACTGGATGCGTCGCTTCTTGAGGAGGCCTTCGTAGGCGGTCTCCTGGACGAGTGCGTGCTTGAAGCGGTACTCCCTGCGCGGAACTCGGGCAATCTCCCGTATGAGGTCCTTCCTCCGAAGTTGGACGATGGCTCCGTCGAGGTCGCCGATGCCGTCCATGACCGCGGCCAGTTCCTCGTAGCGGAACTCCCGACCGAACACGGCAGCCGCCTGGACCGCACTGCGCTCGAACTCGGTGAGGCCGTCGAGGCGTGTGGCGAGGAGGGCGTGGAGCGTGTCCGGGATGACGATCGCTGACGGGTCCCCGGTGACGATCCACCGGTCGTCCTGCCGATCGAGGATGCCCGCATCGATCATCGACCGGATGACTTCCTCCAAGAAGTAGGGGTTGCCGTCGCTGCGTTCGAGGATCTCGAAACGGACCCGTTCGGTGAGGCCGTCCATATCGAGCAGCCGGCGGATGAGTTCCCTCCCGTCGGTCGCCGGGAGGGGTGAGAGGGCAATCGGGGTGTGGAGGTGCGGGTGGTCCCGCTCGATCCGCTCACGCAGCTCCCACGACGGCTCGTCCCTGCGGGGGCGGTACACGAGCACAACCATCAGTGGGCTGGACTCGGCGAGGTCGGCGAGGTGCGCGATGAAGTCGATGGACGCCGAATCGGCCCAGTGCACGTCCTCGAACACGACCGCAACGGTTCGACGCGAGGCGAGTGCGGTGAGGAGTTCGCCCGCGGCCGAGAAGATGGCCGCCTGGCGGGCCGCGGGCTCGAGGTAGGCGAGACGGTGCTCGTGTTGCTCGGGGATGTCGCCTCCGAGCAAGGAGAGGAGGAATGGTGCGACCTCGGCGACCCGGGCCGGAAGCACCTCGGTGACCGCGGCCTCGACGTCGTTCCACGTGATCGGGCCTGAACCCACGCCGAGCATGCCGCGGACCACGCCAACTGCAGAGGCGTAGGAGGTGGAGGTCTCGAACGAGAGCGAGCGACCTTCGAACCAGTGGACCTCGTCGTGGCGAGCGCGGAACTCGGCAACGAGTCGTGACTTCCCGAGGCCTGCCTCCGCCATGACCGAGACCACGGCTCCAGCGCCTTCGCTCGTCCGTCCGAGGACGGTCTCGAGTATCGACATCTCGGCGTCGCGGCCGACGAGGTCGGCGTGGAGGCCCTCGATGCCCCGAAGCTGCGAAGGCCGATCAAGCGCCTCGACCACCCGCCACGACCGAACCGGCTCCGAGCGTCCCTTCACTTCGACGTCACCGAGGTCCTCGAACGAGAACAACTTCTCGATCGGTCCCTTCGTGGCGTCCGAGATCTGGATGGTTCCAGCTGCTGCGGTCTGCTCCATGCGCGCCGCGACGTTCACCGCGTCGCCCATCGCGGTGTACTCCACCCGCATGTCTGAGCCGATCGCACCGACAACGACGAGGCCCGTGTTGATCCCGACGCGGACGTCGAACTCGATGCCGATCTCCCGTCGGACCTGCTCGCGGTACGGCTGGATGTCCTCAAGGATCTCGAGGCCGGCCCGGACTGCGCGCTCGGGGTCGTCCTCGTGGGCGATCGGTGCCCCGAAGAAGGCGAGGATCGCGTCCCCCATGAGACGGGCGAGCGTGCCCTCGTAGCGGTACACGGGGGAGATGAGGTGCTCGAAGGCTCCATTCATGATCTCGGCCCAGTCCTCCGGGTCGAGGTGTTCGGCGGCGGCCGAAGAGCCCTGGAGGTCGCAGAAGAGCATCGTGACCCGACGGCGTTCTCCCTCGAGGCCCCCGCCGCCCTTGGCGGCGTTCAGTTTGTCGAGGAGTGCCTTGGGGATGTACTTCCTGATCCGGTCCTCGGCACTCTCCGTCGGGGGCCCACCAGCGGGAGTGCCACATGACGGGCAGAATCCCGCGCCCTCAGGCAGCACGGTGCCGCAGTTCGAGCACCCCTGTGCGAGGGTGCTCCCGCACGACATGCAGAACGCGGCTCCATCGGGATTGGTCGTACCGCACTTGGCACAGGTCATGGTGCTCCTCCTCCCCGGGGTGCCGAGGGTCAGGGTCGTTGGATGCCGGTGTCGTGGACGTAGCACCACGCCCAGTACTCGCCGGGCTCGGCACTTCGGATGGTCTTGTGGTCGGTGGTGTTGGCGTGCTTCTGCGCGTGTTGGTTGGGTGAGTCGTTGCAGCAGAGCGTTGCGCCGCACGTGAGGCAGTGGCGGAGGTGGACCCACGTGCCGCCGATCTTGTTGCACTCCTCACAGCCATTGTTGGGAGGGAGGTCCTCCCAAGTCACGCCTTCTAGGTGTTCGCACATGTTGTTCGTTCCTTCCTCGATGTCGTCTATCGGAGCGGTGCAGGGGAGTTGGACCTTGAAGGTGGTTCGGCCTGGTTCAGAGTCGACGGTGATGTCGCCACGGTGGCGGTCAACGACGATCCCATGGGTGATGTCGAGCCCCAGTCCGGTGCCCTTCCCGGGTTCCTTGGTGGTGAAGAACGAGTCGAAGACCCGATGCCGGATCTCCTCGGGGATTCCCGGGCCGTTGTCCTCGATCTCCACCACGGCCGTGGATCCCTCGACGCGGGATCGGATCGTGATCCGGTTCGGAGGGGGCGTCATGTGGACGGCGTCAGCTGCGTTGTCGAGGAGGTTGGTCCACACCTGGTTCAGCTCGCTGCCGTACGCCTCGATGCGTGGGATCTCCTCGAACTCCCGGACGATCTCGATGTCCTTGAGCTTCGAGGCGAGGATGAGGAGGGTGTCCTCGATCCCCGCGTGGAGGTCGATCTCCTGTACCGGGGCTTGGTCGAGGTAGGCGTACCCCTTGAGTGCCTTCACGATCGCTGACAGTCGCGACGCCCCGATCTCGATCTCGCGCAGGAGGCCGCCGAGGCTGCGCAGGCGCCCCAGGAGGAGTGCTGCGGCTCCCGCACCCGTCCCGAACTGGGACGCGAGCTCGTCGAGGACCGCTGGAGTGATACCGGACTCCACGAGGTCGGGAGCGAGGTTCCACGGCTCGGGGATGTCGTGATCGGTGAGCCAGTCCTCGACCTCCATCTCGGCGTCGGATCGGGCGAGCGCATCGAGGGGCTCGGTGTGGGTCTCGATCGAGAGGAGGGAGTCGAGGTGTGCACCGTCGATGCCTGCAGAAAGGGCCGTGCCGATCGACTCGGTGAGGGCGGCGAGGGCGCCGTCGACGAACCCTGCACTGCGCTCCACGGCGGCCGCCGGGTTGTTGAGCTCATGGGCGAGTCCGGCGGTGAGGGTGCCGAGTTGGGCCATCCGCTCGCTCTGGCGCAAGCGGTTTTCGGTGCCTTGCCACCGTTCGAGGAGCACCCGGAAGAGCGCGCGGGTCGCGGTGGGGCTGGTCTCCAGCACCCGGTCGAGGTCCGCCTTGGGGATGCGGAGGAGGTGCGCGGCGTCGCGGGCGCGCACGGTGGCCGAACGTGGTTCGGAGCGCAGGAGTGCCATCTCGCCGATCACCTCGTCTGCGGCTCGCACGGCGAGGAGTACCTCCCGTCCCGATGACGTGGTGAGGATCTCCAGCTCACCGCGCAGGATGATGTAGGCGCTGTCGCCGAAGTCGCCCTCGAGGAACAGGTCGTCGCCAGCTGTGACATGGACCTCCTCGGAAGCGGACGCAAGGAGGTCGAGGTCAGCGTCGGGTAGGTCGGCGAAAAGGGGGACCGACCGGATCCGCTCGCGCATGCTCAGACCGTTTGGAGGTACTGGTGCACGAAGCTCACGCACACCGAACCCTGGCCGACGGCCGAGGCCACACGCCGAACGACCCCCGAGCGGATGTCGCCAGCGGCGAAGATGCCGGGAACGCTCGTCTCGGGGAGGTAGGGGTCCCGCTCGAGTGGCCACGCCGACCTGTCGAGTTGGTCCCCGGTGAGGATGAATCCCTTCGGGTCCATGTCGACAACCCCGGTGAGGAGCTCGGAGTGGGGGACGGCACCGATGAAGATGAAGAGACCGTTCGCCTCGACCCGTTCCACCGAGTCGTCACGAACGTCTTGGAGGTCGAGCCATTCGAGGCGTCCGTCGCCGCCGGCTTCGGCGATCTTGGTGTGGAACCGGACGTCGATCTTGGGGTTCGCGTCGATCTGGTCGATGAGGTACTGCGACATGCGCGACTCGAGGTCGCCGCCGCGGATGAGCATCGTGACCTGGCCGGCGAACCGGGAGAGCATCATCGCTGCCTGTCCCGCCGAGTTCGCCCCTCCGACGACGTAGACGTGTTCGCCGTCGTAGGTGACCGCCTCGGAGGGAGCTGCCCCGTAGTAGACGCCCGCGTCGAGCAGGTCGTCAACGCCGCGTGCGTTGAGGCGGCGGATCGTCATGCCCGTGGCGACGATGAGCGCGGTCGCCGACACGACGTCACCGTTGTCGAGTGTGACGACCTTCGTGTTGCCCTCCACCCTCACCTCGGTGGCGGTGACGGCGGTGAGGACTTCGGTGCCGAATTTCTTGGCCTGGGTGTACGCCCGGCGGGCAAGGTCGCCACCAGAGATGCCCTGGGGGAATCCCAGGTAGTTCTCGATGCGGGACGAGGTACCCGCCTGACCCCCGACGGCAGCCTTCTCGAGCACGATGGTTCGTAGGCCCTCTGAGCCTCCGTACACCCCGGCCGCGAGCCCGGCGGGTCCGGCGCCGAGCACGATGAGGTCGTAATGGGGGATGTTCGCAACCGTCTGGAGGCCGGCCGCGTTGGCGATGTCCCGGAGGTCGGGGTTGGCCAAAGCCGTGCCGTCCGGCATGAAGACGAGGGGGAGGTCGCCCCCCGCAGCCGCCACCATCTCGGCGGCCATCTCGTCCTTCTCGACGTCGAGGAACTGATACGGAATCTGGTTGCGGGCGAGGAAGTCCTTGATGGTGTAGGCCGCCGACGACCAGCGGGAGTCGGCGATGCGGATCCCGTCGAAGTCGCGGGGCCTGCTCGCCTGCCAGTCATCGAGGAGGTCGTCGAGCACGGGGTACAGGCTGTCCTCGGGCGGGTCCCATGGCTTCATGAGGTAGTGATCGAGGCCGACGTCATTGATCGCCTGAATGGCGGCCTCGGTGTCCGCATACGCGGTGAGCAGGACCTTCTTGGCCTCCGGGAAGATGTCCTTGGCGGCGTCGAGGAACTCGGTGCCGGTCATCTCGGGCATCCGCTGGTCGCTCACGAACGCTGCCACTGTGCCGCCGCGGGCGAGCACCCCGTTGACCGCTTCGAGTGCCTCGGCTCCCGAGCCGGCGCGCACGACGCGGTAGTCACCTCCGTAGCGGGATCGGAGATCACGCGAGACGGCTGCGAGCACTTGGGGGTCGTCGTCTACGGCGACGATGGCCGGGTTCATGGGGCTCCTCTCCGGATGGAGACCTTAGGCGTTGTGGGCCCTCTTCGGCGGTCAGATCGGGATGTACTCGTGACGGAGACGGCGGCCGTCGTGCTCCACGACGCGGATCCCCGAAGGGTCCTGGCCGAGTGGGAATCCCACCGGGCCAGTTGTCACCATCTCGAACCGTCCGCTCCTGGCCACCTGGTTGCGGTGGTAGTGGCCGGCGAACATAGCGTGCACACCATGGGCCTGCACGAGGCCCAGCAGGCGGGAGCGGAGTTCGCCGGGGACGGTCCAATACGAGTTGGGTTCGTCGGGGGTGCGGAGGAACAGAGGGTGATGGCCCACGAGCACCACCGGGGTGTGCGCATCAGCGATTGCCCGGTCGAGGAATCGGAACTGGGCGGCGAGCACGTCGGGCACCCGCTCAGGGCGGTGGAGCACGGTGGTGTTGAGCGCGACGAGTGTGACCTCGCCGCCGTCGATCACGAACGTCGAGTCGCCGAAGAGGAACTCGTAGTGCTCGATGCTCCGATGGGTGGGTTGCTCACCATCGAACGCGATGTCGTGGTTTCCGGGGACCCAGTGGATGGGTACCCCTACTGAGGCAAATCCCGCCATGAGGTCCCGGTACTGGCCTGCGCTCCGGGCGTCGTCGAGCATGTCTCCCCCGACCACGACGAAGTCTGGTGCCGCCTCCTCGATCGCCGCGACTGCCTTCTCGACCTGTCTCACCTCCCACAGGTGGCCGTCCTCGGCAGGGAATGGGTCGATGTACATGTCGCGCTGCCGGAGTGCCTCGGTGGTCTCCTCGCTCAACCCGCTGAAGGTCGCCCGGCATCCGAGCTGCGGGTCGGCGAGGAAGACGAAGCGGCTCACGGGGCGGGGAACTCCCCGGCGATGATGAGATCGATGTGCTTGAGGCGGCTCTCCGCCTCGATGGACTCAGCGAGCGCCCGGGCATCTTCGATCATGCCGGGGGCATCGGGATGGTCCCCGAGCGCGTGGGCGACCATGGAAAGGGACAGCGAGGCATAGTCGAAGGCCTCTCCCTCCCGCATCTCCTCGACCGCCTTCTTGGCGAGCTCGAGCCCATCGGTGACCTCCCCGGAGGCGATCAACTGCACGGCCTCGGCGACCCACCGGAACGGAGCGCTGGCCCCCTTCGAGGGCAGATCCTTGGTGAGTTCGAGGAAGCGCGCCCGCGCGTCGGGATCGCCCGATCCCAGTAGCGGCGCGAATGCCGTGAAGACCTTCAGCCACGGGTTCGAGAAGCTCTGGAGTTGGTCGAGGTCGTTGAACGCCGCCTCGAAGTCCATCTTGTCGAGGGCTCTTTGGACCTTGGCCGAGGCGAAGAACTCCTCCGCCTGGCGGTCGTTCGTGAGGTCCCTGAGTTCGAGGGCGCGTTCCCACGCGATCGTCTCCTGCTCCCAGTCGCCTCGGAGTGAGGAGGCGTTGGCCTTGGCGAGCCACATCCCGAGCAGCATGCCGGGGTCGGCGGCCATGATCACCGGATCCTCGAACATGGCGAGGAGCTCGTCGAACCTCCCGGAGCCGACGTAGTACCCAGCGCCCTGCTGCGAGAAGAACTGCACCATGCTCCGGTCCCCGACCCGGCGGGACTCCGCGAGGCCCCTGCGCGAGAAGGTGGTCGTCTCGGCCATGGTCGGTGCCGTGTATGCAAGGTTTGCGTAGGCGCGGAGGAGCGTGGCGGTGAATCCGTGCTCCTCGGCGATCTCCGCACCCTTGGCGAGGAGGGCGGTGCCCTCGCGGAACCTCCCCAAGTTGTAGAGTTCGGTCCCGCGGGTGATGAGGGTTTGTGCCGCGACCTCCTCCAAGTCGAGCCGCTCGGCCACGGCAAGGGCCCGGCCGGCAACACGATGGCCACCTTCGACACCGGCGAGCAGCATCGCCCGGGAGAATGCCATTCCGAGACGGGCATGACCCTCCTCTTGGGGGAGGTCGGCATCGGGGTCGAAGTGCTGCCCGAGGACCTCCAAGGCCCTCCGAGACTGTCCTCGCTGGCTGAGTACCTCGCCGAGGACCGCAAGCGATCTCGCCAACACGTTCTCGTCCCCGGACCCGGCGGCGAAGTCGACGTAGCGCTGGGCGTATCCCTCGGCCAACTCGTAGCGGCCGCTCGTCTGGGCAGCCGCCGCTGCCTCCTCCCAGAGGGGAGCGAGTGTCGCGGGGTCATCGACGATTGCGTCGGCCCGGGCGGTCATCGAGAGGATCTGCTCGTGGCCATGCACCGACTTGGCCCGGTCGATGGCAGCCTTGACGGCTTCGACGGCGACGGGCACGGTGTCCGAGGCTCCCGCCTCAACCGCCTCGAGGTAGTGGAAGGCGATGACCCCGGAGACGTCGTCGGAGTCGAGGGACTCGAAGAACTCGGCGACCCGCAGGTGTCGTTCTCGGCGCACGTCCTTCGGGATGCGCGTGTGTGCCACCTCCCGGATGAGGCTCTGCACGAATCCGTACTGGCCACGCTCCGGGGAGCGGGAGTCGCGGATGAGCTCGAACATCTCCCGCCGCACCAGCGACGACAGGCGCTCCTCGACCACCTCGGCCGGGAGCGTCGATGTGGCCGCCAGGGCGTCGGCCGTGAACGTCTGTCCGAGCACTGAGGCGTCCTGGACGAGCAGGCGGTCCTCGCGCGGGAGCCGATCCAGTCGTGCACCGATCACGGCGTTGATCGAGTCGGGCACCGTGAGTTCGGAGATGCTCCCCGCGACCCCGAACGAGCCGTCGTCGGCGGGAACGAGCGTCCCGTCGTTGATGAGCGTGCGCACCATCTCGATCGCGAAGAGCGGGATGCCGCCGGCCGGATCGACGATGCGCTGGCGGGTGCCATCGTCCATGGCGGGGACGAGGCTTCCGACGAGCGAGTGCATGTCGGGGTCGGAGAGCGGCGGGAGGTGGAGCTGGACGACACCCCGTTGCAGTGTGCCCCATTCCGGGCGGGTCTCTAGGAGGTCCGGGCGGCTGAGAGCGACGAGGAGGATCGGGAAGTCACGCGACCACTCGATGAACTCCTCGACGAAGTCGACGGTCGCGGCGTCGGCCCAGTGGAGGTCCTCGAACACCAGGACGGTGGTGCCGTGGCCTGCGATTCGCTCGAAGAAGTGTCGGAGGGCTGCGTGCATCTCGGACCGCTCACCGGGTGCGTCGGCGAGGCCGAGGAGTGCGAGGAGTTGCGGCTCGACCCATCCCCTCTGCTCGGGCTCGACGTACGTCTCGAGCGTGGCGGCCACGGCCGCCCGGCCCGCCGTGGCGTCCTCGGTCTCGGAGATCCCCGCGCGGCTCCGGATCATCTCGGCGAGGGGCCACATCGCGATGCCGTCGGAGTAGGACGGTGCCCTTCCGTGGTGCCAGTAGATGGTCTCAACCACACCGTCGATGTACTTGAGGAACTCCCAGATCAGCCGCGACTTGCCGATGCCGGCCTGACCGACGATCGACACCATCCGTGCCCGGCCCTCTCGGCCGGTTGCGTGCAACTGGTCCTTGAGGAGCCGGAGTTCCTCGTCCCGGCCCACGAACGGCGCCTCGATGAGGTCCGCCCGCCCGGCGCCACCGCGCTCGGCGAGGATCCGCTCGGCGCGGTGGACGACGACGGTGCCCTCTTTGCCCTTCAGGGCCCGCTCGCCGACCTCGGAGTACTGCACCGCACGGTCGGTGAGGTCCCGAGTGGACTGGCCCACGAGCACGTCTCCCTCTTCGCCGATCGACTGGAGGCGGGAGGCGGTGTTGACGATGTCGCCGAGGATGAGGCCTTGGTCGTTCCCCCCGGGTCCAACAGATGCCTCGCCGGTCATGATCCCGGCCCGTGCTGCCATCTCGGGATGCCCTGCCTCGGCGCCGAGCTTGCTCACCATGTCGACGAGTTCGAGGCCGGCGCGCACGGCGCGTTCGGCGTCGTCCTCCTCGGCCCGTTCGGCACCCCAGATGGCCATCACTGCATCGCCGATGAACTTGTCGACGACACCACCGAAGCGTTCGACGATCTCCTTGGAATGGTCGAAGTACCGGGAGATGAACGCCCGCACGTCCTCGGCGTCGTTCGCCTCGGTGAACGGTGTGAAGCCGGCGAGGTCGAGGAAGAGGACGGAGACGAGGCGGTGCTCGGTGGAGCCGACCGGGGTTGGCTCCGGGCTGGGGCGAGGGGCTGTCGCCGCTGCTGCGGACTCTCCGAGTGAGGTGCCGCATTCGCCGCAGAACCGCTGCCCAGTGGGTGCGGTCGCTTCGCAGGAAGGACAGGCCGTGAGCACGCGCGTGCCGCATTCGCCGCAGAACTTCTGGCCGGCGTCGACGTCGGCGCTACAGGATGGGCAGGTGATCACGTGACTCCTCCGCCGAGCAGCGTACCCGGCGGGGAGAGCGGTGTCTCCGGGATCTAGCGGTCTTGGGCCAGTCGGTCGGTGACGTTCTCGAGGCGCTGGGCCAGCTCGGCGATGACGGCGAGGGCAACGTCGGGATTGGTCTTCAGGTACGGGATGAAGTCCCATCTCGAGAGTTGGACGACGCGGGTCTCTGTGGTGGCGACCACGTCTGCCGTGCGGGTCTGGTCCTCGAGGACGAGGGCCATCTCCCCGAGGTGGTCGCCGGCGCCGAGCGTGGCGATGGGGACGCCACCGGAGCGGACCTCCGCCTCGCCCTCGAGGATGACGAACATCGCTTGGGCCTTCCCCTTGCCCTCCTCGATCATGAGGTCGCCTGGTCCGAACACGCGCTCGCGCGCCACCTTTGCAAGTCCGCTCAGCTGCTCTTCCCCGAGTGCGGCGAGCATGGGCGAGTTCTTGAGGGCGTCGACGGCGTTCATGGGTCTCCTTCTCGTGCCCGGCGAGAATACCCGTCCCTGCCGACGGCATGTCGTGCGCCTGGTCTGGGGTTCATCTACCGTTGCGCGCCGAGCGAGGAGGATCGGTTGAGCACCGAACTGCAGGGAGACATCACGATTGTTGCCGGGCTGGTCGGGAGGCCGGTCACCGTCGACGAGCTGTGTACGGTGATCGGCGCCGAGTCGGACGACGTCATGGCGACCGCGGGCTCGCTCGAGACCGACGGCGTGATTCGTTCGGAGGGCCACGGCTACGTGTCCGATCCGCCCTCGCCGAGCCCTCGTGGCGCGTGGTTAGCCGGCAGGTTCCTCGAACTGCTCGAGTCACGCAACGCCCCCGGCGTGGAGATCGGACGCGTCCTCGCCGCGGCCGGCCGGCACGCCGAGGCGCTCCCGCATCTTGTGAAGGCAGCCGACGACGGCAACGAGTCGGCGCTCATCGGTGCCCTCGCCATCCACGACCAGCACGGGGGCCTCGACGGCGACGTCGAAGGCCGCCTCCGCATCAAGCGCGCTGCAGCCCTCCGATCCCTCGGACGTTCCGACGACGCCTTCGAGCAGGCCTCGCTCGCCGCTCGTCGCCTCGATGGCGTTGCCGAGATCGATGCACTCGGATTCTGCGCGGCGATCGCCGACGACCAACAGCGCCCGCAGGTCGCCGAGGCTTTCACCGGCGTCGCTGCCGCTGCGGCAAGCCGGGCGGGGGAGAAGGCGAAGGAAGGCTCGTTGCTCACCCTCCAGGCGAGGGCGTTGAGCCGGATCGGGTACTCCGACGAGGCCGAGGCGGTGATGGCGAAGGGCACCGAGATCCTCGCCGAACACGGCACCCCCGCCCAGCGGAGGACTGCCCGCAACAACGAGGCGCTCATCCTCCTCGACCGGGGCGAGGCCCGTCGCGCCGCTTCGTCATTCGACCAATTGCTCGGAGCCGACGACGGCGGGAACGCCGTCGGTCGTGCGATCACGGAGATCTACCTCGCCCGGGCCCTCTTCATGACCGGCGACTCGAAGCGCGCCGTCCCGCTCGTCGAGGGCGCCGTTGAGGTCTGCATCGGGTCGGGCGCCTCGGCCCCGATCATGCTGGCCCACATGGCCGTCGCCGAGGGCAACATCGAGGCCGGCCGGGCCCACGAGGCCCTCGTCGCAGCCGATGCCGCCCTCGAGGTGGTCGAGTCCGATCTCCCCCAGTGGACCAACCGGGCACAGTTCCTCCGGGCACAGGCCCTCCTCCTCGCCGGGGACCGACTCGGAGCCATGGAGGCGGCTGACGCAGGACTCGCCGCCACCCCGTCGGGGGCGAACGGATGGCGCCTCCGCACCCAACTGACCGCGGTCCGGATGATGGCGACGCCGGACACGGAGGCCTGGCCGACCGCCGAGGCGGAGGAGCTCACCGACGAGTTGCTCCAGGCCCGCTGGTATGGCGTGGCGATTCCCCTCATGGCCGAGCGGGCGCGTCGGGAGAAGGACAAGGAACTCGGGATCGAAGCGGCCGCCCTCGCAGCCCGGCTCGGCAACCCCGTCGCCGCTGCGCGTGCGATCCACGCCGGTGGGGCGTGGGGCGAGCCCGAGGCCATCCCCGTCGGCTTGGGCGTGCAGGACGTGGCGGGCACCGTCGCTCCCGGCTGGGAGACCGAGTGGCGCGCCGATCCTGCGATCGCCACCGCCCTCGAGGTAGACACGAACGTCGATGTCGACGAAGGCCTGCTCGATGAGCGCATCGACGATGCCCTCACCGCAGCCGGCCTCGCAGGCGTGGACACAGTGCTCTCCCCGGCACAGCGTCGCGCAAAGGGCCTCGTGCGTCGCAAGGTGCGTCGCCGCCAAGGCATCCCGTGGTGGACGTGGGCTGCTGCCCTCTTCGTCGTGGTCGGCCTCTCGTACGGGATGGCGCAGCTCTTCGCCCCCGAGCCCGCGAGCAGCACGATCATCCGTGAGACAGTCGTCACCACTGCGGGTCCCACGACGACGATCGCCCCTGAGTCGGTGGTCGTCGAGGTCGACGGCCTCTCCGGTCAGTTCGCAGCGCAGGGCAACGTCGCCCGTACTGGCGAGGGCGAAGGCGGCATCCGAGAGTGGAGCGGCATCGGCTGGGAGCCAGCAGAGCCCGGTGGCCTCTTCCGTTCGCTCCCAGTCGTCTACGGGATCCGAGCGTTCATCGGCAGCCCCACGAACGACGTCGTGTATTCGATCGAGCTCGACACCGGCAGGATTTCCCGGGAGATCGACACGGACGATCGCGTGATCGCTGCGCCCGCCGTCGGGATTGTCGAGGGACAGCGTGGCGACACCAACCGGACGCTTGTCGTCGCCGTCTCGGAGTCCGGGACGCTGTATGCCAAGGAGCCCGGTTCCCCGACGATGCTGTTCACAATCCCGCTCGACGAGCAGGTCGGGGCGTCCCCCCTCATGACGGGGAGGATCATCGTGGTCGGCACCGAGGACGGCACGATCTACGGGATCGGGAGCGGAGGCATCCTCTGGTCCTATCCGGCTGAGGGCGAGGAACGGCTCGATGCCATCACTTCGTCGCCGTCGTTCGGCGACGGCCTCATCTACGTGGTGGCGGGCTTCGAGCTGATCGCCCTCGACGAGGACGGCAACGAGGTGTGCCGTGCGAGCGTGTCGGCGGGTGGGACCTCGGTCGGGAGCCCGATGGTCACCGACGAGTGGATCCTCGTGCAGACCGACGCCGGTATGAATCGCATCGAGCCCGGCAAGTGCGGTCCTGGCCTCCTCGACCAAGGCACGCCCCGTGACCAGGCTCCGGCCGTGGCCGATGGGATCGTGTACTCGGTGCTGGGCACGAGCGTCTTCGCGTACGAGCCGGGCACGCTGACCGGTGCGGTGGTGAACGCGGCGGGCGATGCCACGGTCGGGCTCTGGGAGGCACCCTTCGAGGCAGGCTCGGCGATCACCGGTTCGCCAGCGATCGCCGACGGCGTGGTCTTCGTCGGCACCCAGGACGGCCTCGTATTCGGCGTCGACGCCGCGACTGGTGAGGAGCTGTGGATCTTCGACGCCGGCAGCAGCATCATCTCGAGCCCCGCCCCCCTCAACGGCGGCGTGATGGTGCTCACCGCCGACGGCGAGGTCATCCTCATCACCAACGGCAGCTAGACGGGTCCCCAGCGGCCCCGTCAGTTAGCCGCCGCAGCCAAAGGGCGGGATCTGGACTTGATGACCCAGATGGCCGCGGCCTGACGAGGTCGGGCGGAGGTTTGAGAAGGCCGTTGAACGCGCGTCGTGGGTGGTCTACTCTTATGGGTCCTGTTTACGAACCAGTGATTCGAGGAGAGTCCATGCGATCTATGCGAGTCCTGGCTGTGCTCGCCGCCCTGATGACCGTCTTCGGACTCATGGGTGGCGTGACGGCAGCAGTTCCCGACGGCGCTGGCGGCCCTTTCGACTACTGGACGCCTGAGCGCATCGCCTCGGCGCAGCCACGGGACCTCGTCCTTGACGAGAGGGGCCTCGGGTACCTGCTGGCGACGGATGGAAGCCTTACACCGTACGGTCACTCCACCTCTGTCGAACGGCGACCGCTGGCGGCTCGAGCACTGACGACAGGTGCCCCCATTCAGCAGGCCAAGCCGGGCGGTGGCGATTCAGACGTCGTTGCCCCGCTGATCAAGAACCTCAACCCCGCGGATGGGTCGACGATTGGTCAGGTGCACACGTTCAGTGCAGTGGTCACGGACGATTCGTCGGGAGTGAAGTCCGTCACGTTCACGATCGCTGGGACGAGGTTCACGCCTTCTTGCGATCCGTCTGGGTTCTGCTCGATTCAGATCTCCTTCACCGGGTCCGGGTCCACGTCGTGGACAGTTACAGCCAAGGACAACGGGGATCGCGGCGGCAACACTGCAACCGAGTCCGCCTCCTTCACCGTGAGCGCCGATGGCGGAGGCAGTGACCCCGGTGGAGATATCGTGACCAACGACCGTTGGACCTCCGCGGGGGATGTCCAGTCGGCCGCTGGGCGCATTCTCTTCACGATGCCTGACGGGAAGGACTACGTGTGTTCGGGAACCGCTGTCTCCGACGGTGTCATAGGCCGCTCGATCATCCTCACGGCAGCCCACTGCGTGTACGACGACGTGAACAAGGGTTTCGCCTCGAACGCCATCTTCATCCCGAGTCAGGACGACGGCGGAACCGACCGAACTGACTGGAACTGCGCTAACGACCCCCTCGGGTGCTGGGCGGTGGACCACGGTGTCGTGGATGTGAACTGGACCACGAGGACCTTCCCGGACAACATCCCTTGGGACTACGGGTTCTATGTCGTCTCTGACGAGGGAGCCCATGAGGGCGCATCGGCCCCGGAGGCCCTGGACGCTGCAGTCCCTGAATTGACGGTGAAGTTCACGGCACCGGCCGTCGGCGACACCTCGACGGCGTTGGGCTACTCGTACTCCAACGACCCCTACTTCATGTACTGCCAGGAGCCCATGGGGACCAATGGTTCTGCGAACTACTGGCTTCCTTCATGTGACCTCTCCGGAGGTTCTTCGGGGGGACCGTGGCTGCAGCCGCTCGACGCCGGCAGCGGCACGGTGATCTCGGTCAACTCGTGGGGCTACACCACCCGATCGGGGATGGCCGGCCCGAAGCTCCATGGCAACTCGGCGGAGGGAGTCTTCTTCCTCGCTCTCGACACGAGTCTCCTCTCGGCCGATCGCGGATTCGTGTTCGACCCGAACGCAGGGGCCGCCGGCGATGGATTCACCACGACGTCGACGAGCAATGGTGGAACCTGGACGGCGACGGTCTCATCCGAACAGGCCTTCTCCGGGTTCTTCGTCGACGGCCCGGAGTGCGAAGGGGTGAACGACTGCGTGATGTCCGGGATTATGAAGCGCGACGCATCAGTCACCTTCATCACTTCCGAAGGCGTCAGCCTGGAGATCTTGAAGCCCTGAATCCCTCATGCCCAGGTGTGGCCCCGGTCCTTGACCGGGGCCACACCGGGTGCATCCCCAATTCGGCCCCTCCCTGTCGCACCGGCTCCTAGCCTCGCCCCATGTCCTCCTCCCCGACGACCTTCGGGGGCGTCCTGCGGTCCGGCTTCGGCCTCATCGGGCGCTTCGTGTCGGCCCGCCCCGGCGGGTTTGCGGTCGCGTTCACCGGGGCACTCATCTTCGCCGGGGCGATCATCGGGATGTCCCAGGTGGTGGGGTGGATCACCGACACGGTGATCCTCGACATCCTCGAGCGTGGCGCTGACCCCGAGGGGCTTCGGTGGACGGCCGTCCTCGCCGTGATGGGGGTGTCGGTCGCGATGACGGTCGGCATCGTCATGCGGCGCATGGGTGCGATGTGGCTGCAGTTGAAGAACCGCCAGGACCTCCGCAAACAGTTCGTCGGCCAGACGCTCAAGCTCGACATGGACTGGTACAACCGCCAGGCCGTCGGCAACCTCATCTCCATCGCCGACGCGGACGTCTCCGGCTCGACGTTTCTCCTCGGCCCGCTTCCGTTCGCGATGGGGAGCACGCTGCTGCTCATCGGCACGATGATCCTGGTGTTCCTCATCGACCCGATGCTCGGCCTCGTCGCGATCGGCTTCATCCTCGTCGTCGTGGTGATCCAGTTGCGGGGCGCCTGGGTCACGTTCTCGCTCGTCGAGGTCATCCAGAAGCGGCGCGGTGAGCTCACCGCCGCGGCCCACGAGACGTTCGACGGGGCCCTCACGGTCCGTGCGCTCGGGCGGGAGGAGTGGGAGACCGACCGGTTCACCGAACGCTCGGCCCGCCTGCGGGACCGGCTCATCCACATCACGATCGTCTGGGAGAGCTTCAAGGCGATCGTGCAGAACGTGCCGACCCTCGCCCAGGTGGTGATCGTCACCGTCGGTGTGTTCCGGGTCGCCGATGGCCTCCTCACCGCCGGCGACATCGTCTCGGTGGCGTACCTCCTCTCGCTGCTGTTCTGGCCGATACAGCTGATCGGCTTCGTGTTCTTCGAGCTCGCCGCCTCGAGCGCCCACTGGGACCGCGTGGACTCGGTGCTCCGGGAGACGTCCTACGTCCAGCACGGCGACCTGCCGAGCAGCGACGAGGACACCGGCGCCGAGGTGGGCGCGGAGTCGGTCGGCTTCGGCTACGACGAAACGCCGGTCCTCAGCGACGTGGACCTCACGATCCCGCCCGGGTGGATCGTGGCCGTCGTTGGCCCCACCGGGTCGGGGAAGACGACCCTCGCCGTGCTACTCGCCCGCCTGTGGGATCCCCGCTCGGGGGCGATCCGCCTCGACCACCGCGACCTCCGGGACCTCGCGGAGGGCGCACTCCCCGACGAGATGGCGTACGTCGCCCAGGAGGCGTTCCTGTTCGACGACACGGTGCGGGGCAACATCACGCTCGGCGTCGACGTCCCCGAGGGGAAGGTCGAGGAGGCGGCGAGGCTCGCCAACGCCACGTTTGTCGACGACCTCCCCGACGGCCTCGACACGCGGATCGGGGAGCGGGGCGCCACCCTGTCCGGGGGCCAACGCCAACGCGTGGCGCTCGCCCGCGCCCTCCTCCGACGGCCCCGGCTCCTCATCCTCGACGATGCCACGTCGGCGGTGGACCCATCGGTGGAGTCACGGATCCTGCGGGGCCTCCGGGACGCCGACCTGCCGTCCACCGTCGTGCTGGTCGCCTACCGGGCGAGCTCCATCGCCCTCGCCGACGAGGTGCTGTTCGTCGAGGACGGCCGGATCGTCGCCCAGGGAGGCCACGAGGAACTCCTCGGCTCGGTCCCCGGCTACCAGCGGCTCCTCACCGCCTACGAGCAGGACGCCGCCACCCGGGCGGGGGAGGGCGTATGAGCGACCAGCAGCGCCTCGCCGCTCGGGAGGCCGTGGTGCGGGCCCTTCGCGATGTGGATGCGTTCCGCAAGGGGATCTGGCTCACGCTGTTCCTCATCCTCATCGGCACCTCGGTGAACCTCGTCACGCCGATCTACGTCCAGCGGATCGTCGATGCCGGCCAGTTCGGCGGTGGGTTCGACCGTGCCGTCGTGCTCCGATCGGGTGGGGTCGCCGTGGTGGCGATCTTCGCTGCGGCGACCATCAACCGCCTCGCCAACATCAGGATCGGCGTTGCGGCCACCAATGGCCTCCACGAGTTGCGGACCAGGACTTTCGGGAGGCTCCAGCGCCAATCGATCCTCGTGACGCAAGAGGAGCGCCGCGGCGCCCTCGTGTCCCGGGTAACGAACGACATCGAGCGCATCCAGGAGTTCATGGAGTGGGGCGGCGTCGGGCTCCTCGTGGGGACCGGACGCGTCGTCATCACGCTCATCGTGATGCTCTGGTACTCGCTCCCGTTGGCCGGGGCGGTCATCGGTGCGACCGCGGTCTACGCCGTGATGCTCTTGCTGTTCCAGCGGATCCTCGGCCGTGCCCACGACAAGGCGCGGCTTGCGGTCGCCGACGTCCTCTCGGTGACAGGAGAGGCGGTCTCGGGAATGCCGATCATTCGAGCCTACGGCGCCGAGCGCCACACCCACGACAAGCTCGACGCCGCCCTCCAGACGGAGTTCAAGGCGGACTTCCGCGCCTCGATGTTGGCCAACGCCCTCTTCGCCACGGCCGAGACGTTCACGGGACTCATCACCGCGGGGGTGGTGGCGCTCGGCATCGGCCTCGGCCTCGCCGGGTCGCTCACCGCAGGGGAACTCATCGCCTTCTTCTTCCTCGTTGCCCTGCTCGTGGACCCGATCCAGACGATGGTTGAGACGGTGGATGCCGCCCAGTCCGCGGGTGCGGGGCTCCGGCGGATCTTCGAGGTGCTCGACACCCCGATAGAGATGGTCGACCCGGGCACCGATGGCACGCCGCTGCCCGAGGGGAACCTCGGCGTCGAGGTGCGAGGCCTCACGTTTGCCTACGGCGATGGCCCCCCGGTGCTCCACGACGTGAACGTCACGATCGAACCGGGCGAGCGGATCGCCATCGTCGGAGAGACGGGGTCGGGGAAGACCACGTTCGCCAAGCTCGTCGCCCGCCTCATGGAGACCGGCGAGGGCGAGATCCTCCTCGGCGGCGTACCGGTCCAGGTCGTGCCGTTCGGCTCGCTGCGGAGGCGGGTCGGCTACGTCCCCCAAGAGGGGTTCCTCCATGACGCCACCATCGAGGAGAACGTCCGATACGGCCTCCTCGAGGCGACGCTCGAGGATATCCGCCAGGCGTTCGTCGACCTCGAGCTCCTCGACTGGGTGCGGTCGCTCCCCGAAGGGTCGGAGACCGAGGTGGGGGAGCGGGGGAGTCGCCTCTCTGCGGGGGAGCGACAGCTCGTCGCGCTCGTGCGGGCGTGGATCCGCGACGTGGACCTGCTCCTCCTCGACGAGGCGACCTCCGCAGTCGACCCGGCCCTTGAGGTCTCGTTACGCAACGCGCTCGGCCACCTCCTCGAGGGACGCACCTCGCTCACCGTTGCCCACCGGCTTTCCACCGCAGAGGCCTCGGATCGTGTGTTGGTCTTCGACAAGGGTCGACTGGTTGAAGTCGGCACGCACGCCGAGTTGCTGGCCATGGAGGGTGTCTACGCCCGCATGCACGCCGATTGGGTGGTCGGAACCGCCACGGTGTGAGTCGCCCGTAAGCATCCCGTAAGAGTCAGGCGCAACGCTGCTCCTGTGTTGACCGAACGGGACCCCACGGGCGGACGTGCGCTCGGAGGTATCGTCCTCCGGGTGGATGTCCGCCTGCTGGGTCCCCTGCAGATCCTCGATCCGATCGGCATCGAGCTGGAGGTGCCGGGTGCCCGCCTGAAGGCACTCGTTGCCCTCCTCGCGCTCGAGGCGCCCAATCTGCTCTCAGGGGATGTCCTGCTCACCCACCTGTGGCCGGAGTCCGAGACCCCTTCGAAGTCGGCCCTCCACGCTGCCATCTCCCGCGTGCGCAGCGTCCTCGGAGATGCGGCGATCGAGACGACCCAGGGCGGCTACCGGCTCGGCGTGCCCGCCTCCAACACCGACATCGACCGATTCCGCCGCCACACCCGCCGGGGGCGCCAGCTCGCGACGCTCGGAAACCACGCCGCGGCGGGTGAGGCGTTCCGCCAGGCCCTCTCCCAGTGGCGCGGGGCGGTGCTCGCCGACCTCCAGGGGTACGACTTCGTCGATCGGGCGGTGACGCGTCTCGAAGAGGAACGCCTGCAAGTGGTCGAGTGGCTCATGGACGCCGAACTCGCCTCGGGGAACCACGAGCTCATCGTCGGTGAGCTGAGCGGCCTCGTGGAGGCATTCCCCCTGCGGGAGCGCCTGTGGGGCCACCTGATGCTCGCCCTGTACCGGGGCGGGCGCCAGACCGAGGCGCTCCGCACGTTCAGGCGTTTCGCGGATCTCCTCGGCGAGGAGGCTGGCCTCGAACCGTCCCCCGACCTCGTTGACCTCGAGCAGCGGATCCTCCTCCACGACCCTGCACTCGCCGACATGCGCGAGGGTGCCGAGATCGCCTCTCCGGCGGGGAGTCCCGAGCTCGTCTCCTTCTCGGCCGGGGAGATGATCGTGGAGGAGGGCCAGGGCTCGGGCACCGTGTACTGGATCGAGGAGGGCTCCGTCGCCGTCGTGAAGTCGACCTCGAAGGGGGAGGAACTCACCCTCGCCGAACTCGGCCCCGGTCGGTACTTCGGGGAACTGGCCTCGCTCCTGGGCACCGGTCGGACGGCTGCAGTGAGTGCGCTCACCGCGGTCACGGTTTCGCTCCACTCGGTGGAGGGATTCCGCGCCCGGCTCGGCCTCGAGCGGGCGAAGGATGCCCTCCCGCGGGTTCCCACCGAGGAGGTTCGGGGACTCGAACGCGACGGCAACTACCTCGCAGCGTTCGATGCGGCCATGTCGAACCTCGACCGGGGTGGTGGTGACCCCGAGATGCGCTACCTGGCCGTTCGGGCACTCGCCCGTTCGGGAGCGACGGTGCAGGCCCGGCGCCTCTACGAGACCCTCGGCCTCCACAAGATCGACCCCTCTGCAGTCCCCGATCGCCTCGCACAGGACGTCGCGGCGCTCGCCGCCCGCCTCGACAAGGACATGGCACTCGCCCGGTTGGGCAAGGAGCGCGGCGAGTGGGCGCGGCGATCCGCCGACGGCTACCGCCACGCCTTCGAGCGCCAGGGATCGCCGTACACCGCCTCCAATGCAGCCACGATGTACCTCCTCGCAGGCGACACGGAACTCGCCGACGAGTTCGCCCGAGAGGCACTCCGCGACCTCCGGGACCCCGCGACCCTCCACGGCGACGATCGCTACTGGGAAGCAGCCACCGAAGCCGAGGCGGCCCTCACGATCGGCGACGAGGCGCGCGCTGCCGAAGCGCTCTCACACGCTGCAGGGGTGAGCGTCGGGAACCATGCCGCCAGGGCGAGCACCCGTCGCCAGTTGCTCCTCGTCTGCGCTGCGAAGGGCATCGACCCGAGTGTCCTCGACGTGATCGGCAACCCGGCGGTCGTGCACTACTGCGGGCATCGGATCCTCCCACCCGGGGTGGACGGACGATTCCCGGCAGACGAGGAGGAGCGGGTCGCAGGCGAGTTCCGACGGGTCTTCGACGACCTCGGGGTCGGATTCGGGTATGGCTCCCTCGCAGCGGGCGCCGACATCCTCGCCGCAGAGGCCCTCCTTGAGCGGGGGGCACGACTGAGCGTGCAGCTCCCGTTCGACCGGGACGAGTTCGTGCGGGCGTCGGTGGCCACCGCGGGTGAGGGGTGGGTGCGCCGGTTCGAACGGTGCATTGCCGAGGCCGACACGGTTGAGACCGTGAACCGCACCGAGTACCTCGACGATCCGGTCCTGTTCGACTTCTGCGCCCGGATTGCCATGGGCAAGGCGCTCATGCGCGCCGACTATGTGCAGGCTCCCGCCCACCAGGTGGCCGTGTGGGACGGGCGCCGCACCGGAGCGGCCGCAGGCACCTCCGTGGATGTCGAGACATGGCGAACGGCCGGCCTCCCGGGCACCGTCATCCCTGTCAAGGCCGACGAGGGCAAGGCCATGGGGAAGGAAGAGGGACTCAGGGCCATCCGGGGCATCCTGTTCGGCGACTTCGCGGGGTTCTCCACCCTGGACGACGCCCAGGTGCTGCGCTTCCAGGAACGGGTGATGACGATCGTCGCCCGCGCCCTCGAGCCCTACCGGACCTCGATCCTCACCGCCCGCACCTGGGGCGACGGCATCCACCTCATCTTCACCGACGTTGCCTCCGCTGCAAGTTGCGCGCTCGAGCTCCAGGAGGAAGTCGCCCGAATCGACTTCGACGCCCTCGGCCTCGGCACGCTCAGGGGCCTTCGCGTCGCCGCACATGCCTCGCCGGTGTTCGACGGCTGGGACCCGGTGGTGGGGGACCGCATCTACTTCGGATCCGGGCTCACCACTGCCGCCCGCATCGAACCCGGCACGCCCGAGGGAGAGGTGTACACGACGCGGGCGTTCGCCGCCCTCGCCATGCTCACACCCAACCGCACCTTCGAGACCCAGTACGTGGGCACCCAGCCCACGGCGAAAAACTACGGCGAGATGCCGCTCTTCGCCCTGCGGAGGACGGTCTAGGGGCGACCACCTGCGCGGCTCGCGGTCGTCGATTCGATGACGGCGATCGGGTCGATGGAGCGGCGCTCCTCTTCGAGGACCCGTGCGAAGGATCGGGCTGCGTCGCGGTAGGTGGGCTCCTCGAGCACGCTGCGGACCGCGGTGCCGATCGCGTCCACGGACGCGGATGGCTTGAGTCGCACTCCGGCGCCGTGGTGCACGACCCGGGCGGCGTTGTCGTTCTGGTCGCGGCCCATGGGGACGCAGACGAGGGGGAGGCCCGCCTCGAGTGCCTTCATCGTGGTCCCGTGCCCGCAGTGGGTGATCACCGCGTCTGCCTCGGCGAGGATCGGGGCGTGGGGGGCCGACGGCACCACGTGCACGTTCTCGGAGCCGGGCACCTCGGCGGGGTCGACCGCCTGACCCAGCGTGACGACGGCTCGGACGGGGAGGGCGCTGAGGGCGGTCACGATGCGCCGGAGGAGGTCGGCCTGGTCCATGAAGGTGGAGCTGAGGCCCACGAGCAGGAGCGGCCGCTCGTCGTCGGCCGCCCACGGCGAGTCCCACCCCGAGGCCCAGTGGGGGTCGTCGAGTATTGGGCCCACGTAGTGCACGTTGTCTGGCACGAAGGGCGAGGCGAAGTCGAACGCGGGGCTGGCGAGCACGACGATGGCGTCGGCGGTCGTCACCTGGTCGTACACCGAGTCGAGTGGGTCGAGGCCGTGCGACGAGCGCAGGTGGTTCAGTTCGGGAAGGCCCTTGTCGAACACCCGGTTGACCATGCGGGTGAGCATGCGATCGCGGAACCGCTGGAGGCCGTTGGTGGGGAGCCCGAAGCCCGGCCCGATCGCCGGGGCCCCCTCGGTGGGGATCATCCAGATGTTCGGGACGAGCGCGACGACGGGGACGGACTCGGCCTGGGCGCCGACGATGACACCGACCAGGTGTGCGTCGGTGAGCACCACATCGGGGGAGAGGTCACCGATCGCCGCGCGGGTGTCGGCGGCGTACGCGGCGGCGGGGCCGCTGATCATCTCGTCGCGGGCCCGCCGCAGCATCTCCATCGGGTTCGACACCTCCCAGTCCTTCATCGGGTCGTGCTCGGGGTCGAGCGAGACACGGTTGGGGGCGGTGCGCCACGTCTCGAAGGTGCACCCTGCGGCGAGGGCGTGGTCCTCGACGGTGGCATCGGCGATCACGTGGACGGTGTGGCCGCGCTCGATGAGTCGGCGGGCGAGTCCGAAGATGGGCGGCAGGGCGCCGCCCGATTCCCAGAGTGCGAGCAGGTATCGGTTCATGGGCGCCCCTCCTTCTCGAGCGCGATGCCGAGGGCTCCCTCGACGAGTGTGTGGAGGACGGATGCGACGATGTCCCGTGGGAGTCCGAAGTCGCGCCGCAGCAACTTCCAGGCCATCACGTCGGTGGCGGCGTACAGCGCGAGGACGAGGGTTTCGCGGTCGGGCTCGCCCGTGGGAAGGAGCGGCCCGAAGGCGTGCTCCACCCACTGCCGGTGCGCGGCCCGTCCGCCTTCGAGGAGGCGGTCGATCACCTCGATGCGCCCCTCGACCTCGAGGCTGCGTGCGGTGGCGTCGCCGATGAGTTCGTAGGTCTCCACGATGCGCGCGACGGCATCCCCGACATCCCCCGGTTCGGGGTCGGAGATCTCCTGTACTCGGGGTGCCAGCCAGAGGGCGGCGGCGGCGAGGACGTCGTCCTTGGATCCGAACTGGCGGAAGATCGTCTGCCGGGAGACCCCCGCGCGCTCGGCGACGTCCGTGAGGGAGAAGTCGTCGTAGTGCCGGTCGAGCCAGAGGTCGAGCATCGCCTGGAGGATCGACTCGCGGGTCTCCTCCACCGCCTCCCGGCGCGCACCCATCCGGTACGGGCGACGATCCTCTCCTACATTCATGCAACAGAGTGTTGCACTAAAAAGAACGCACTGCAAGCGATCCACTCGACGCCGGTGCGGAACCCCCTCTAGGGTCGCTCGGAGGGAAGGAGAAGGAGCCACCCCGTAAGCGGCCCGTAAGCGTCGTGCGCTTGGGTGGCGCCATGACGAGGGACACGTGATGTACGACGGGTTCATCTCGTACAGCCATGCCGCTGACGGCTTGTTGGCGCCGCGGCTGCAGTCGGGGCTGCAGCGGTTCGCCAAACCGTGGTGGAAGCGTCGTGCGTTGCGGGTGTTCCGTGACGAGTCCAGCTTGAGTGCGAATCCACACTTGTGGGAGTCGATCACCGAGGCGTTGGACACGTCGGGCTGGTTCGTGCTGCTGCTCAGTCCTGACGCTGCCGAGTCGGAGTGGGTGAACCAAGAGATTGCGTACTGGGTGGCGCACAAGGATGCGTCCCGCATCTTGCCGGTGGTCACCGCCGGCGAGTTCGGCTGGGCAGATGGTGATGTGACCGGCGACGCGGTCCCGGATGCGCTCCGAGGCGTGTTCTCGTCTGAGCCCCGTTGGGTCGACCTGCGGTTCGCCAAGGGTGAGGAACAGTTGGATCTCCAAGATCCCCGGTTCGCCGATGCCATCGCCGATGTGGCGTCGGCGATGCGTGGCGTGCCGAAGGACGAGTTGGCGGGTGAGGAGGTGCGCCAGCACCGACGCACCGTGCGAACAGCGTGGGCCGCCGGCGTCTCTCTCGTCGTTCTCCTGATCGTTGCGGCCTTTGCAGGGTTCGCGGCGAGTCGGAACGCTGAGGAGGCTAGGCGGCAGACCGAGGTGGCCCAGCGAGCGGCTGAGGAAGCTGACGAGCAGCGCCAACGGGCCGAGGAGAATGCCGCCGCAGCGCAGGAGAGCGCGGAAGCCGAAGCGGCCGCTCGTCAGCAGGCGGTGGAGAGCGAAGAGGCGGCCCGGGCCGATCGTGACGCAGCGGTTGCCGCTGCCCGTGACTCCCGCCGGAGCGAGCTCGAGGCGTTGGCCGTGGCGAGCGACCAGCCGTTCATCTCCGTGTTGCTGAGCCTGGAGGCCTCCAGGTTCGGGCCGTTGTCGGTGTCCGGTCAGGCGAAGCTCACCGAGAGCCTCCTCGCCGATCGCGTGATTGCCCGGTGGTCGCTCCCGCACCTCGAGGCCCAGGTCGCAGCGCTCCATCCCCTCGGACAGGCGGTGGCCCTCTCCGACATCGGGAGTGGACCCGACGACACAAGCACGCTCAGCGTCGTCACTCCGGATGGCGTCGAGGCCTGGAGCCATGAGCTCGGCCCCGCCGGTGTCGCCGCCCACGATCCGTACTTCTCCGCCGACGGTTCGGAGCTGGTCGCTGCGGTAGCGTTCCAGCCGGTCAACGTCGAGGGCGTCGAAATGGACGATCGGCCTCTCGACTTGGTGGAGGGTGTCTACATCTGGTCGGCGACCCGAGGAGGAACCCCGCAGGTCTATCCGTTCCCCTGCCAAGCCCCTATCGAGGCACATCCGCTCGTTCGGGTCGAGCTCAACCCTGACGCGAGGTACCTGCCTCCGGAAGAGGCACCCCTCGTTGTCTGGTACGAGGTCGCTGATGACGGGTCCTGCAACACCGATGTGCTTGCGGCCTATCGACTGTGGCGGGAGACCGGCGTCTTCGAGCCCGTTGACAGCTGGCCGAAGAACGACTGGAACGGGCAGTCATCCATCTCATCTGATGGACGCTGGCTCCTCAACCTGGCCCGACGCGTCCTCATCGACCGTGAGACAGGGGCAGAGACTCCGACTCCTGTCCAGACGGCACTCAATCCGGCTGGGGACCTGCTTGTCACGCCGGCTGGTCTCTTCGCGCTTCCGGAGCTGGAACCCATCGAGGAGTTCCGTGCGGTCACGGGGACGTTCGGTCCCACGTCGTCCCCGGTCTTCGGGCCGAACGACGACCTCTACGTCTCCGACGATGAGAGCCTCACCCGCCTCAGCCTCGCCACCGGTGAGGAGCTCGATCGACTCGTCACCGGGACAGGGTCGATCGTCGACTTCGTCTCCACGGACGGTCGGTACGTGCTGTTCCGAGCGGGCCTTGGGTCGACGTCGGGCGAGGAGGTTCTCCTCGCCGACCTTGGCCGATCCACCTCCTCGGCGTTCACCGCGATCGACCTCGGGCCGGGAACCTACTGGTGGGATGGGCTCCACTCCTCGGGAGGGGTCGTGGTCGCGACCCGCACTGATCCGAATGAGGTGGGTGAGGTGGTCGCCTTCCTGGAAAACGGCACCAAGGTGTACGAGGGAGGGGCGACCGGCCCTCCGCAGGTCGCCCCCATCGGGCGATCGATCGCCCACCAACAGGTGGAGGAGGGCATCGTCGGCCCGGTTGTGGTGGTCGACCTCGAGACCGGCCGCTTGACCGCCCTGTCCGGGGTGTGCCCGTACCCGATTCCCGATGGCCCGTTCCCGGCTCCTCGGGAGTGGCTCGACTCGCTCGACCTCGACTGCCCTGGCGGGAGCATCGAGGGGCTGTGGGTGTGGGACATCGTCTTCTCGCCCGATGGATCGTTGCTGGCCGTCAGCGACCGGGGACCCGCCCGGGCGCTGCACGTCTGGGATGTCGCCTCAGGGGAGTTGCTGCACTCCGAGTCGGGATGGGCAGACGAGCAGAACGCGGTCGATGCCATCGCGTTCCATCCCTCTGGTGACTTCATCTACGTGACGCACAGGTCGCGGATCACCACCCTCGAGGTGGGATCGTGGGAGATCGCCGACCTGGAGAGTGGCGTCCGCTGGACTCGTGCTGTCGCCTTCGACGGAGATCGCGTTGTGTGCGCCTGGAACTTCTCGCTCTGCGAAACGCCGACGGTCGGGGGTGAGTTCTCCTATGACGAGAACAGTCTCGGGGCGTTCAACTGGGGCTTCGTCGTGGATCCTGACCTCGGCCTCGCAGTGCTGAGCGCACAGAACGGCCGTGTGGGCGTGTGGGACCTCGATGGCTTCGACCTGGTGGCAGAGGTCGCCACGCCCCAGGAGATCGGTATCACCGGTGTCGCGCTCACCGCGGCCGGCGATCTCCTGTTCACCCCCCGTCCGGGCCCGGTTCTGCGCATGCCGCTCGACCAGCGCCGACTGCTCGCCGCCGCTGCGTCGGCACTGACCCGTGGGTTCACTGACGCAGAGTGCGAGGAGTTCGGCATCGAGGACTGCCTCACAACGGTGAGCGAGTGGCGGGAACTCCTCGGGAGGGACGACTGATGTACGACGGCTTCATCTCGTACAGCCATGCGGCCGACGGCTTGTTGGCGCCCCGCCTTCAGTCGGGGCTGCAGCGGTTTGCGAAGCCCTGGTGGAAGCGCCGTGCGTTGCGGGTGTTCCGGGACGAGTCGTCCCTGTCGGCGAATCCCCACCTGTGGGAATCGATCACTGGGGCGTTGGACGCGTCGGGATGGTTCGTGGTGTTGCTGAGTCCAGATGCGGCGGGGTCGGAGTGGGTGAACCAGGAGATCTCGTACTGGGTCGCCCACAAGGACCCGAGTCGCATCCTGCCGGTGGTGACGGCCGGCGAGTTCGGGTGGGCCGAGGGAGATGTGACCGGGGATGCGGTTCCCGATGCGTTGCGGGGCGTGTTCTCGTCGGAGCCCCGGTGGGTGGACCTGCGGTTCGCGAAGGGTGAGGAGCAGCTGGACCTTCAAGACCCCCGGTTCGCCGATGCGATCGCGGACGTGGCGTCAGCGATGTGTGGTGTGCCGAAGGACGAGTTGGCGGGGGAGGAGGTGCGCCAGCATCGGCGCACGGTGCGGACGGCCTGGGTGGCGGGCTTCCTCTTGCTGTCCCTCGCAGTGGCAGCGGTGTGGGCGGGGATCCTCTCGGCACGGAACGCCACGGAGGCACAGGCCAACGCGGTGGATGCGGCGCGTCAGGCAACGATCGCCGATGAACAGCGACAGGAAGCCGACGAGCAGCGTCGGGAAGCAGAAGCCCAACGCGCAGAGGCCGAGCGACTGCAGCGAGAAGCCGAGGACAGCGCGGAGCGCGCCGATCGTGAGGCGGATGCGGCGAGGATCGCAGAGGCGCTGGCGAAGTCCCGTGAGCTCGCCGCGGCCGCCGTCGGCCAGCAGTCCGAGGATCCGGAGCTCGCCATGCTGCTGGCCCTGGAGTCGATCAGGGCGACCCCTGAGGGATCGGACGCATCCCCGGCCGGGGTGATCGCGCTGCGACAGGCGCTCGTGGACAATCGGCTGGTGCGGCGGATCCCCGCCCCCACCGGCCTCTCCTCTGTGAGATTGAGCGCCGACGGGGCGGTGCTCTACCACTCCACCGAGAAGGGTGCCTATGTCGCTGCACTGGATCTCTCCACGGGTACCGCCTTGTGGACGCACACCGAGCCCGACTCGGTGGACCGGTTCGGGCGGATCGACCTCAGCCCCGACGGGACGTTGCTCGCCGTGACCCTGGAGAACCTCGCTTCCTCGGGGAAGACCGACGTCGAGGTCGACGATGACGGCCACGATGGGTACCCCGCAAGGGTGCTGGTGCTCGACACAGCCGATGGCAGCGTGGTCGCGGTGCTGTACCCGGGTGCCTGCGACATCGGCCAGAGCTCGGGGTTCTCACCGGACGGGCGCTACCTCGCCATCTCCGCCGGGGACGCCAACTGCACCACGGACCCGGACGCCAGCTGGGTTGCGCTCCACGACACGACGACCTGGGAGGAGGTCGAACGGATCACCCTCGAGGGCGGCGTGGTGGAGGGGGTCAGTTTCGCCGACGACGCCGTGCTGGTTCGCGAGACCTTCTCCTTCAACGAGGACAGCCCCGGCGCCGAACTCCTCACGTTCCCGGACCTCGAGCGTGTGGGCATGTTCGCTGTCGAGAGGCAGGCGGCGATCAGCCCCGACGGCTCCCGACTCGTCGCGACCGCCGAGTCGAGCCGGGTCGACCTCCGTCCCCAGCTCATCGACACTGCCGACGGGTCACGGATCGCGTTCCTGGACCGTGTGGACGGGTTCCTCGTCTTCGACCTCGACGAGACGTTCTCGTTCTCCCCCGACAGCTCCATGGTCTTCGTGCAGACTCGCACCCACGACTACCTGTTCAGCGCCATCGACGGCCAGCTCCTCTACCGGGTGGGTGCGCGGACCGCCACCTCGAGCCACGATTTCAGCGCCGACGGCTCGACGCTGGTCACCGCATCGACCGAAGGGGCGATCCTCGTCTTCGACCTCTCCTGGGGGCCGGCCGCGGAGGCGATCAGCCTGGAGTTCCCCGGGCACGACGCGGTGTGGGTCAACCCCAATCAGGTGTTGGAGGGACCTGAGGCCGCGATCAGCGTGCTGACCTCCGACAGGGATGTCCTCGATGTCCTCACCGGCGTCATCGACCGATCGTCGGGGCAGGTGATCGCGTCCTTCCCAGGGTGGGGCGTGCAGCTGGCGGATGGACGATTCGTGCTGAGTCGATCGGATCCCATCGACTCCGACGGCGTGTCCGACTCCCTCGTGGGGCCGCTGGTGGTCTGGGATCAGAGGACGGGCTCCACCACCCAGCTGACCTCCTGCGCAGTGGCCAGTCGGTCGTTCAGCGAGGAGGTCGCTCCGCCCTGTCCCGAGGGGGAGGTCCTCTGGGGGCAGGCGGTCATGGGCATCCATGGGCTGGCTGCACGTCGGGATGGCTCGGTGTTCGCCGCCTCGGCGTTCGTCGCCAGGGGGACCGATCGGCCGGTTCGGGTGTGGGACGGCGAGACGCTCGAAGTCCTCTCCGAGTTCACGGTCCCCTGGACGCACGAACTCATCGGCATGGGACGCGACTGGCTCGCCACGTTCTGGTGGCAGCACAACGAGATCGCGCTCCATGACCTGGGAGGGAACCCCATCGGGACGTTCGACGCGGGGAGTCCCACTCCCGAAGGTGTCACGTCGCCCGACGAGACCCGGCTCTACCACCTCGGACTCGGCGGTGAGGTGCGTGTGATCGACACCGGGACCGCGGGCCTGGTGACCCGCTGGACAGCCCACGCTTCGATGATCCGTGGTGCAGCGTTCTCACCGGACGGCTCGAAGTTGGCGACCGCCGGGGAGGACGACTTCGTCAACATCTGGGATGTCTCCGGGATCGACGACCTGGGTGAAGGAGTGCCGCCCCCGTTGCTGGACCGCATCCCGGCCCCCCGCCCCTCGGATGTGATCTGGCTGGACGGGGAGACGATCTGGGTGTTCCCCGCCAACGGCTTCGGCCCCGGGGGGACGGAGTACCTGGAGGTCTCACTCGACGTCGAGGACGTGGTCGCCGGGGCGTACGAAAGGCTCACACGTGGCTTCGAGCCGGACGAATGCGCGATCTACCGGATCGACGACTGCCCGATGAGCGTCGAAGCGATGCGCGATGGCTGAGGAGTACGACGGGTTCATCTCGTACAGCCATGCGGCGGACGATCTCCTCGCGCCGCGTCTGCAGTCGGGGTTGCAGCGCTTCGCGAAGCCATGGTGGAAGCCGAGGAGTTCGCCGGCATGCGTGGCGAGGAGGCGATGCGGCTCTGGGAGTCCTACATGCGAGGAGACCTGGACGGCCGCTAGGTCGGACCCCGTCCAAGGAGTGACGAGGGTGTCCTCGGTGTGAGCGACCTGACCCTCACCCTGCTCGTCCTCGGCGTCACGCTCGTCCCGTTCCCGTGGGGCAAGGGGGAGCGGACCTCGTTGGTGCCGGGTCGCTGGTGGCACTGTGCATCGTGGGGGTGGTCACGCTCCCCGAGTCGTTCAGTGGGTTCGCCAGTGACCGGGATCGTGGGGGGAGCGCCTCATCGGCGGCGTTCATGGCCCCGATCGGCACCGCGCCGAGCCCCATGGTCATGGCTCCGGGTGGGTACGGCTTCCGCCACTACCTGCGGGTCGGCGGGCCGCTGGGCGTGCTGTTCCTCGCCGTGGGAGCGGCGATCATCCCGTCCGTCTGGGGGTTCTAGGTGTACGCCACCCCGAGGGCACCCATCACCTCGTCCATCCACTGGGCGACCTCGAGCGTCGCCGAGTGCGGCATGACCGGGCTCTCGGAGAGGCCCTCGGCAAGGCACCGGTGCACCTCGGCGACCTGGAACTCGAACCCCGTGCCCGGGTATGGCAGGTCGATCGTCTCCTCGACCCCGCTGTCGCCTCGTTCGACGGTCAGGCGGGTCGGATGGTGGTGCGGGCGGTGGAGCCGGATGCGCCCCTTCGTCCCCGAGATGAGCCCCTCGTTCGTCGTGTCGGCGACGAGGCTCGACGTCGTGTGCGACCACCCGCCGGAGTGCTCCGACAGCGCCGATGCGTGGATCTCGACGCCGCGGTCCACCTGGCCGGCGACACGGGTTGAGGTGGGTGCCCCGAGGAAGAGGTGGGCGATCGTGAGGGGATAGATCCCGAGGTCGAGGGTGGTTCCGCCACCGAGCGCACGGTTGCGGAGGCGGTGCTCCGGGGGGAGGTCGAGCATGAGGGAGAACGACGCCTCCACCGAGCGGACCTCACCGATCGCACCCTCGGTGACGAGGTCCTGGGCTCTCCGGATGGCGGGGATGAACCGGCTCCACATCGCCTCCATGAGGAACGTGCCCGTCGAGCGGGCGGCGCCGATGAGGCGCTCGGACTCGGCGTGGGAGACGGTGAGGGGCTTCTCGCACAGGACCGCGGTCCCGGCTTCGAGGGCGGCGGCCGCAGGTTCGGAGTGCGCAACGTGCGGGGTAGCGACGTAGACAGCATCGACGTCGCCGAGCACCTGGTCGAGGTCGTCGCTCGCTCGGGCGACACCATGCGCCGCGGCGAAGGCCTCGGCCCCCTCGGTCGTTCGCGAGACCACGGCGGCGAGGTCGGCGTCGGGCATGGGGTTGAGCGTGCGGGCCATCTGTGAGGCGATGTTCCCGGTTCCGACGACTGCCCAGCGAGTGGTCACGAGGTCGTCTCGCGTGCATTCGTTCGCTGCCACTCGACCGGTACGAGTTCGTGTATCCCGTCGAGGCCCTTCAACTCGGCCAAGAACGAGTCGGCGAAGGCGAACGATGGGTCGCTCCCCACCAGCTCCCTGACGACGGAGGAGACGGCGATCTGGCCGCCGTCGGCAGCCGACGTCACCCGCGCGGCCTGGTTCACGGCGAGCCCCATCACATCGGTGTCGGTCCGGATGACGTCGCCAGCGTGCACCCCGATGCGGACTGCGTACGGGACGTTCGACGCCTCTGTTGCCTGCTGGATCTCGACGGCGCATCCCACCCCCGTACGTGCGGACGAGAACACGAGAAGGGCCCCATCGCCGACCGACTTGATGACGTGGCCGCCCTCTTGGCCTCAAGCCGGCCCACGAGGGCCAGGTGTTCGTCCATGAGCTCCGAGTAGCGGCGGTCGCCCATCTGTGCGGCGTGGGCTGTGGAGTCCTGCACGTCGGTGAACATGAGCGTGAGCATCCCCTCCCCGGCGAACCCCCCGAGGTCGCGTTCGACGTCGAGGTCGTCGAGGATCTCCAGGAGGGTGGTGGTGAGGTCGAAGCCGAGTGTCTCGGCGTTTGGCACCGGGTCGGAGCTGTGCGCCTGCACGAGGCGCCACATGTCGGCGTCAAGGATGAACACCATCGTGTGGCGCCTCTCGAAATCGGCATCGTTCAACCGCACGCGGAGGCGGCTTGCGCCCCATGCTGCGTGGTCGGTCTGCCATGCCTCGATGTGCTCCACCTCGAAGTGCGCACCGGACATCTGCTCGGTCTGGGCGAGGAAGATGGGCATGAGGTCACGGTCGTCCCACCATTCGGCCCCGTCGGTGCCGATCGCCCGAAACCCAGGACCCGGATCGATCAGCCGCTTCAGCGTGACCGTGTCGCCCGCAGCCTGGGCGTTCATGATGCCAGTCATGATCGCCACGACCTCGGGTGACGGGCGGGGGACGATCTCGGGCATGGGCGAACCGTAGCCAGCGGTGGTTCCCCTGCTCGTCGGATGCTGGGCGATGGGACGGGTGCAGCCCCATGAAGCCGACCGATAGCCTCCTCCCTATGCGCATCACGCCCGAAGCTGCCCACGCCCTCGTCGTCGACGCCCTCGTCCGCTGCAACACCTCGGAGCCGAACGCCCAGGTCGTCGCCGATGCACTCGTCGACGCCGAGCTCGTCGGCCAATCGGGGCACGGCCTTCGCCGTGTTCCGTCCTACGCGGGGCAGGCGCTCTCGGGAAAGGTCGATGGTCACGCCGTGCCATCCCTGGAGCGGACCCGCCCCGGGGTGATCGCCGTGGATGCCTGCCACGGGTTCGCCTACCCCGCCATCCGCCTCGCCGAAGAGGCACTCGAGCCGATCGCCCGCGAGCAGGGGATCGCAATGGCGGGCATTCGACGATCGCACCATGCGGGGGTGACGGGACTCATCGCCGAACGGATCGCCAACAGGGGACTTGTCGGGCTCGTGCTGGTGAACTCGCCGCCCGCCATGGCCCCGTGGGGTGGCCGAACGGCACTCTTCGGAACGAATCCGATTGCGTTCGCTGCCCCGGTTCAGGGGGACGATCCGATCGTGGTCGACCTCAGCCTCTCCGAGGTCGCCCGCGGGAAGGTGATGGCCGCGAAGCAGAAGGGCGAACCGATCCCCGAAGGGTGGGCGTTCGACGCCCACGGCAACCCGACGACCGATCCGGACGCCGCCCTCGCCGGCACCATGGTCCCCGCGGGAGGCGCAAAGGGCGCGGTCCTCGCCCTCATGGTCGAGCTCCTCGCTGCCGGGCTCACCGGCGCCCACTACGCCACCGAGGCGTCCTCGTTCTTCGAAGCCGAGGGTTCCCCGCCTGGCACCGGCCAGTTCCTGCTTGCCGTTGCCCCGGACGCCGTGGTCGCGGGTGGAGCGGAGCGCTTCGCGATCCTCGCCGACGCCATCGACGCCGAGCCGGGCGCCCGCCTCCCGGGTCGACGTCGTCGCGGACTCGCGGCCGAGCATGCGGGTGGGTTCGAGGTGGACGACGATCTCCTTGCTGCGATCCGACAGGTGGGCCGCTGAGGGTCCCGACTACGTCTCACGTCATCGCTTCGATTCCCCCTCGTAGGGCACGATGCGGGCATGGAGGAGAGACACACGACAGGGGTTTCTGGTAACCCGGAGTGAGGGATAGGGTGCGCCAAGCGCTGGAGCACGAGGTCGGAGTGGCGGAAGAGCGGAGAAACGCAGAGATCGCCAAGTCGATTTCGAGCATCGACGCAGGAGGATCGTTCTTCGCATCGATCCTCGCCGGACTGCTGTTGGGGTACGGCCTCGACTGGTGGCTGGGAACCGAACCCTGGTTGACGGTGATCTTTGCCCTCACCGGGGCCTATTCGGGTTTTCTTCGCGTGTGGCACTACGCCAAGCGCGAGGGCGAACGAGAAGAAGAGGAACGCAGGAATCGTGGACGTTGAGGCCACACTCGCCAAACACACCGTGCGCCGTGCCATCTGGGTCGGCCCCGCTGTCGTTCTCCTCTTCTGGCTGATCCGGGGATCCGATGGTGCACTCGGCGCCGCAGTGGGGGTCCTTGCGGTGGTCGCGAACTTCCTCTTGTCCGGTTGGGGTCTGTCCGTGGCGGCCCGCATCTCACCCGGTGCCTATCATGCCGCCGCATTGTTCGGTTTCGTCGTGCGGTTCGCACTGCTCACGGCGACCATCGTGATCACCCTCGCGTTGGTCCCTGACCTCGACAGGATCGCCTTCGCAGTATCAACAGTGGCCACCTACCTGGTTCTCCTCACTTGGGAGACGGTCATGGTGTCCAAAGGAGCGGAAAGGGAATTGGAGTGGATGAGCTGATCTTGGCCGTCGAGGAGTGTGACGTCGTCAATGTGACGATGTGTGCTCCGGAGAACGTGTCCACATTCTTCGAATTCGCTCCCCTTTTCCCCGGGACCGGCATGGAGTGGCTGACCCGGACCCACGTCCTGATCTTCCTCGCTGCGTTCCTCGCCATCGGCGTGTTCTACTTCGGGCTGCGCAAGGCGAAGCTCGTGCCGGGGCGCATGCAGCTCGTCGCCGAGTCGGCCTACAACTTCGTCGACAAGGGCATCGCCAAGGACGTGATCGGACCCGAGGGGTCGAAGTACACCCCCTACCTGCTCTCGGTCTTCATGTTCATCCTCTTCGGGAACATGTTCGAGGTCACTCCGTTCGTCAACTTCCCGATCACATCGCGAATGGCCATCCCGGCGTTCCTCGCGCTCCTCACCTACGTGATCTTCGTGGTGGCGGGCGTTTCGAAGCAGGGCATCGGCTACTTCACCCACCTCATCTGGCCTCCCGGTGTCCCCACGGCCCTCAAGCCGCTGGTGGGCATCATCGAACTCGTCTCGGTGCTCGTCGTCCGACCGTTCTCCCTCGCCGTCCGGCTCTTCGCCAACCTGGTGGCGGGCCACACGATGCTCGCCCTCCTCCTCGGCTCCGCGGGGTTCTTCGTGTGGGCGGCCGTGACCGGCGAGGTGGGGGTCGGCAAGGGCCTCGTGGGCGTTGCCTGGTTCGTGATGGGGCTCTTGATCTACGTGTTCGAGATCCTCGTCGCGTTCCTGCAGGCGTACATCTTCACCCTGCTTTCCGCCGTGTACATCCAGACCTCAGTGCATCCAGAGCACTGAGGCACCTAGTCAGTAACCAACAAGGAGAGACATCTCATGGACGCAGCAGCAGCTGAGGTTCTCAAGGGCGCCCTGGCCGTCATCGGGTACGGCCTGGCCGCCATCGGCCCGGGCCTGGGCATTGGTGTGCTTGCCGGCAACGCCGTGCAGGCCATGGCCCGTCAGCCGGAAGCCGCCGGCATGGTCCGAACGACCATGTTCTTGGGCATTGCCTTCACCGAGGCACTCGCCCTGATCGGCTTCGTTCTGTTCTTCCTCGCGTAGGAACCGGTAATGGAACTGTTGTTGTTGGCCGCCGAGGAGGCTGAGGGCGGCGGAGGAATCGAATTCCTCCTCCCGGCTCCCGTTGAGCTCTACGCCGGCATTCTCGCCTTCTCGATCGTCTTCCTCGTCATGTGGAAGTTCGCGGTCCCGGGGATGAAGAAGCTGATGGATGAGCGCCAGGCCGCCATTGCAGGTCAGATCAAGGAAGCCGAGGCCGCGAAGAGCGAGGCGGAGAGCCTCCTCGACGACTACAAGTCGCAGGTCGCCGGCGCCAAGTCGGAAGCCAACGAGATCGTCGAGGCCGCTCGGGCCGACGCCGAGCGCGTCCGTGCCGAGGTGCTCGCCAGGGCCGAGGAAGAGGCCCAGGGCATCCGTGCCAAGGCCGCCCAAGAGGCCGAGGCAGAGAAGTCCCGTGCTGTCCAGGAGGCGAAGGCAGAGGTTGCGAACCTCTCCATGGCCCTTGCCGAGAAGGTCGTGGGCGGTGCCCTCGATGGAGACCGGCAGCGCGTCCTCGTCGACCAGTACCTCGCCGAGTTGGAGCGAGGGGAGTAGCCCGTGTCGGACGATCGCATCACCGGCTACGCCGCGGGCATCCTCGAGATCGCCCTGGCCGAAGGCCAACTGGAGCGGGTCGAGGCGGAGCTGTTCCAGATCGGGCAGGCGGTGTCGTCGTCGCCCGAGCTGTACGACGCCCTCGCCGACCCCCGACTCCCGGCGGACCGGAAGCAGGCGATCGTCACCGACCTCATCGGGAGCCGCGCCTCCGACCTCACTGTCTCGATCGCCTCTTTCGTTGTGACAGCCGGACGTGGGCAGGAGCTGGGCGCCATCGCCGCAGCCCTCGCGTCTGGCGCTGCTGCGTCACGCAACAAGGAGGTGGCGACCGTCCGTTCGGCGATCGCCCTCGACGACGAGACGGTGGCTCGCCTCGCGGCAGCCCTCGGCAAAGCCACTGGCAAAGAAGTTGACGTCAAGGTCGTGGTGGACCCCAGTGTGGTCGGCGGGATCGTCGCCACCGTGGGCGACACCGTGATCGACGGGAGCGTGCGCTCGAAGCTCGATTCGCTTCGCGCCGTGCTCGCCCGCTGACGGGAGAAGGAGAACATGGCAGATCTCACGATCAGCGCAGAAGACATCACGAGTGCCCTCCGGGCACAGCTCGCAGACTGGCAGCCCACCGTCGACAAGGAGACGGTCGGTTACGTGACCGCCATCGCCGATGGCGTGGCGCGCGTGGAGGGCCTCCCCGGCGCGATGGCCTCGGAGCTCCTCGAGTTCCCTGGCGGCCTCATGGGCGTGGCCCTGAACCTCGACGAGGGTGACCTCGGCGTGGTGCTCATGGGCGAGTACGAGCACATCGAGGAGGGCGATCCGGTCAAGCAGACCGGCACCGTGCTCTCTGTGCCCGTCGGAGACGGCATGCTCGGTCGGGTCGTCGACCCGCTTGGCAACCCCATCGACGGCAAGGGTCCGATCGAGGCGGCCGAGCGTCGCCTCCTCGAGACCCAGGCCCCCTCGGTGGTGGAGCGCCAGCCCGTGGGCGAGCCGCTCCAGACCGGCATCAAGGCGATCGACGCCATGACGCCGATCGGCCGTGGCCAGCGTCAGCTCATCATCGGTGACCGCCAGACCGGCAAGACCGCGGTGGTGCTCGACACGATCATCAACCAGAAGGGCCAGGGCGTGAAGTGCGTCTACGTGGCCATCGGGCAGAAGAACTCGACGGTTGCAGAGGTCGCAGACGCCCTCGAGCGTGCCGGCGCCATGGAGTACACGGTCATCGTGAACGCCCCGGCATCGTCGGCGGCTGCCCTCCAGATGTACGCCCCGTACGCCGGTTCGGCCATCGGCCAGTACTGGATGTACAACGGCGAGCACGCCCTCGTCATCTTCGACGACCTCTCCAAGCAGGCTGTCGCCTACCGGGAGATCTCCCTGCTGCTGCGTCGTCCTCCGGGACGTGAGGCCTACCCGGGTGACGTCTTCTACCTCCACAGCCGCCTGCTGGAGCGTTGTGCGAAGCTCTCCGACGAGCTCGCCGGTGACGTGTCGGCGTTCATCCCGACGAACGTCATCTCCATCACCGACGGGCAGATCTTTCTGGAGACCGACCTGTTCTTCTCCGGTGTGCGCCCGGCCATCAACGCCGGTATCTCGGTGTCCCGAGTCGGTGGCGCTGCCCAGGTGAGCGCCATGAAGAAGGTCGCCGGCCCGCTTCGCCTCAACCTCGCCCAGTTCCGTGAGCTCGAGGCGTTCGCCGAGTTCGGTTCTGAGCTCGACGCTGCGTCGCTGGCCCAGCTCGAGCGTGGTCGCCGGGTGGTCGAGGTCCTCAAGCAGGGCCAGTTCGAGCCCATGGCGGTCGAGGAGCAGGTGCTCGTCATCTACGCGGTGACCGAGGGCCACTTCGACAAGGTGCCGGTCGAGGCGCTTGCCGACGCCGAGGTGAAGCTGTCGGAATGGGTGAAGCTGCACCGCCCCGACGTGCTCAACACGATCCGCGACACCGGCAAACTCCCTGAGGGTGGTGCCATCGCCGAGGCGATCGACGCCTTCCTCGAGACGTACGAGGCAGGGGAGTAGCGGATGGCATCCGCAGAGGTTCGGGACACGCGAAGGCGGATCAAGTCCGTCGAAGCGACGATGAAGATCACGCGTGCGATGGAGCTCATCGCCGCGTCCCGAATCCCCCGTGCCCAAGCCCGCGTGGCGGCGTCCAAACCGTACGCAGGCAAGTTGGTGGAGGTCATCCAGAACGTCTCGGCAGCCGGCGCGGGTTCGCACCCGTTGCTCGAGCAGCGTGACGTGAAGACCGTCGGCGTGCTCGTGGTCTCCTCGGACCGCGGCCTGTGTGGCGCCTATGCCACGCAGATCATCCGTCACGCCGAGCGCGAACTGATCGCCCACCAGCAGGAGGGCAAGAACGTTCGGATCTTCGCCGTCGGCAAGAAGGCCCAGCAGTACTTCGAGTACCGCAAGTACTCGGTTGAGCGATCCTTCCTGGGACTCACCGACCGGCCCGGCTACGCCGATGCCCGTGCGATCGCCAACACCCTCATCGATGCGTACTCGGCGGGCCGCATCGACATGGTCGATGCGTTCTACACCCGGTTCCAGTCCGCCCTCACGCAGGTGCCGACCCGGTACCAGCTTCTCCCGTCCCACACCCCCGAGGCCGGGGAGGCCACGGGGACCGTCGACTATGCGTTCGAGCCGTCCCCCCAGGACATCCTCGACCGCCTCCTCCCCAGGTACGTGGAGGCCACCGTGTTCAGCATGCTGCTGGAAGCGTCGGCGTCCGAGCACAGCGCCCGTCGCCGTGCCATGAAGGCTGCCACCGACAACGCCGACGAGCTGGTGAAGGTGCTCACGCGCATCGCCAACCAGGCCCGTCAGGCAGAGATCACCACCGAGATCTCCGAGATCGTCGGTGGCGCC
>CAZRJG010000012.1:0-601 GCA_964600365.1 uncultured Acidimicrobiia bacterium | reverse complement strand
AAGGTTGAACAAGAAGGAGCGAAGCGTGGCAGAAGCAGCCAGCGTCGGTCGAGTGGTCCGGGTTGCCGGACCGGTCGTCGACGTCGAATTCCCCCATGAGGGACTCCCGGAGATCCTCTATGCGCTGAACGTGACGTTCGACGTGGAGGGCGAGGAGCGGGACGTGCTCCTCGAGACAGCACAGCACATCGGCGACAATCGTGTCCGCGCGATCGCGATGGCTCCGACCGACGGCATCACCCGGGGTGCGGAGGTTCGCAACTCAGGCGCGCCGATCTCGGTGCCCGTGGGCGATCAGACCCTCGGCCACATCTTCAACATGTGGGGCGTCGCGCTCGACGACCCGGACCTCGAGTTCACGGGTGAGCGCTGGCCGATCCATCGGACGCCCCCGGCGTTCGAGGACGTCGAACCGCAGAAGAACGTCTTCGAGACCGGCATCAAGGTCGTCGACCTGCTCTGCCCGTACCTCGAGGGTGGGAAGATCGGCCTGTTCGGTGGCGCCGGTGTCGGCAAGACCGTCCTCATCCAGGAGCTCATCTCCCGTGTCGCCACCCAGCACGGTGGCGTGTCGGTGTTCGCCGGCGTAGGCGAGCGCACC
>CAZRJG010000011.1:17534-53949 GCA_964600365.1 uncultured Acidimicrobiia bacterium | reverse complement strand
ATGAACGTGATGACGTTCCCGGCGGCGTCCTTGATCTCATCGAGCACCGCCTTGAGGCGCTCCTCGAACTCCCCGCGGTACTTCGCCCCGGCGAGGAGTGCCCCGAGGTCGAGTGCGATCACGCGCTTGCCCGAGAGGCTGTCGGGGACGTCGCTGTCGGCGATGCGTCGTGCGAGGCCTTCGACGATCGCGGTCTTGCCCACGCCGGGGTCGCCGATGAGGACGGGGTTGTTCTTCGTGCGTCGACTGAGCACTTGGATGACCCGACCGATCTCGTCGTCCCGTCCGATGACCGGGTCGAGCTTCCCCGACCGGGCGTCGGCCGTGAGGTCCAGCCCGTACTTCGCGAGCGCGTCCTGGGTCGCCTCGGGGTCGGCCGACGTCACCCGGCGGGAGCCACGGAGGTGGGTGAGTGCGCCGGCGACCGCATCGGGAGTGGCGCCCAAGGACTGCAGTGCCGTGCCTGCGTCGCCCGTGTCATCAGCGAGGCCGAGTATGAGGTGCTCGACGGAGAGGTAGTCGTCTCCGAGCCGGGTACGGTGGCGATCGGCCGACTCGAGGAGCCGGGCAGTGGCGGGGGAGAGGGTCCGCTCGCCGCCGTACACCTTGGGGAGCGAGCCCATGGCCTCGTCGAACGCGCCGCGCAGGCGGGTGGGGTCGATCTCGAGGGCCTGGAGGAGGGGGTACACCAGCCCATCGGTCTCGGCGAGGAGGGCGCGGCCGAGGTGCACCGGCTCGACGAACTGGTGATCCCGCTCGGTTGCGAGGGCGACGGCTGCGGAGACGGTGCGTTGACTTGCGCTGGTGAGCCGCTCGGGCTGCATGGCTTCCTCGAATCAGTAAATCTGAGTCGAAGTATATCAGGTATAGGGCGTAGAGCGGTGGTCGGGGTAGATTCGAGAGCGCTGCCGTTCTGCATCGCCGTAGCCTCTCGTCCATGGACCCGGAGATCGGAGCGATTCGCCGAGAGGAATACGACCGCCTCTACGAGATCGTTGGTGAGCAGATCGGCGACGAGGACGTCGAGGATGTGCGGGTGTCGCTCGAGGGGCCCCATGCCCGACCCGGTGACTGGGTGGTCGCCCGCGTCGACGGCCACCTCGCTGCATGTGCAGTCGTGGTGCCGATGGCAGCCCGGATCGGTTCAGTCGCGCTCCCGGCTCTCCAGGCCGAGGTGGTCGCGACCGACCCTTCGCACACGGGGAAGGGCCTCCAACGAGCGATCTTCGCCGAGATCCATGCGCGGCACCCCGATCGTGTGTTCCACGTCATCGAGGGCATCCCGTTCTTCTATCGGCGCCTCGGGTACGAGTACGCGATCCCGCAGCCGTCCCAGCAGGTGGTTGACGGGCTCGTCCTCCCTGACGGATGGGAGGTACAAGACGCAACGCACGCCGACGTGCCCCTCCTCATGGAGATGCAGGAGGAGGTCCAGGGGGCGGCGGGCGTGGCGGTGGCCCATCCCGCCCACCTCTGGCACTGGGTGATCGACTCCTCGCTGTATCGAGTGGTGATCGCGTCGAATGGCGTCGAACGGGCAGTGGCCCGCGGGTACGGATCCGGCAGCGAACGGTTCGTGATGGAGACCGCAGCCACGTCGATCGACGGGGTGCGAGCCGTGGCAGCCGCGCTCGCCGACGGCGTGACCGCCCGGATCTACCACCGCCCCGGCCTGCGGGACCTCGCGGGTGTGGGCGGTCGGACCGAACCCTCAGGGTACGCCTACTACGCCCGCCTCACCGATCCGGCGGGAGTCCTCGATCGCCTTCGTCCCGAGTTCGATGCCCGCCTCGCGACCTCGGACCTCGCCGGCTGGTCGGGGAGGTTCCTCCTGTCACAGTACGACCGGTCGTTCGTGCTGGAGGTGGTCGACGGCGTGTGTGGCCCGGTGCAGACGGAGGGGCCGGTGCATGCGCCGGTTGCCGCTGGCGGCTCGGGTGTACCCCCCGACCTGTTCGCCCATCTCGTGCTGGGGTCGCTCGGGGCCGTGGGCCTCGCCGAGCGGCACGCGGATGTGCTGCTCGGCGCGCAGGCCGACCTCATGGCGGTGCTCTTCCCGGCGCAGACCGCCGACGTCCACACCTGGGTGGCCCCATAGGTCGGCTCGCCGGACACCGCCTTGGCCCGGACGCAACGTCAGGGTGTCCGTTCGCCGCATGGCAGCACCTCCGAGATCGCATCGCGGGGGCGACCGCTCACACCCTTCACCACGACGACCAGCTCGGGCTCGTCCAACCGTCCGACCGCACCGCAGCCGGGTACCGGGTGTACTCCCGGGCCGACCTCGAGCGACTCCAGGAGGTGCTGCCGTTGCGTGAACTCGAGTTGCCGCTCGATGCGATCTCGGAGGTGCTCGGCTGTCGTGGCGAATCTCGAGTAATTCACCTGCATGGCCTGCGCGGGCCGCGTACCGTTCACCCGCCGGCGCCACCCAGGCGTCGCACGATCACCGGAGAGGAGACAGATGGTGCCCACGAGCACCGCAGGCATCCGTCCCATCCGGTCAGCACTCCTGGCCGGCTGAGACACCCGACGGCATCGCCGTCCCGTCCCCGAACCAAGGAGGTCCCCCCGTGCACCATTTCGACGTGCGCGCGGCGTCCGCCGTTGCCGCTGAACGAATCGCCGTTGCCCATCCACGGGTCCCGCGGCGTTTCGACTGGCGACGGCCGGCACACCAGCCGCGCTGAATCCAGCCGTTGCCCCCGGCACGATGCCGGGGGCAACCCGCGTCCGGGGAGGCGACAGGACCTCATCGAGCCCACGGGACCCACCGGTAGGCTCCCAACGTGGCACGACCCGACGACCTCTCGTTCGATTCCCTCACCGTCCATGCGGGTCAGGTGCCCGACTCCGACTTCGGGTCTCGGGCGGTCCCCATCCACCAGACCACGTCGTTCGTGTTCCAGGACACCGACCACGCCGCGTCGCTCTACAACCTCGAGTCACCCGGCCACATCTACTCCCGCATCTCGAATCCCACGGTGGCCGTCTTCGAGGAACGGATGGCGGCACTCGAGGGCGGGGTGGGCGCCATCGCCACGGCGTCCGGCCATGCCGCGCTCCACCTGGCGATTGTGACCCTCATGGGCCAGGGCGGGCACATCGTCGCCTCCCGGGCCCTCTATGGCGGCTCGGTGAACTTCCTCACCCACACCCTCCCGAGGTTCGGCATCACCACCACCTTCGTCCCCCACGACGACCCTGACGCATGGAGCGCTGCGATCACCGACGACACGCGGATGCTCCTCACCGAGACGCTGGGGAACCCGAAGGCGCAGGTGAGCGACATCCCGGCCCTCGCCGAGATAGGCCACGGCGCCGGCGCGCCGCTCCTCGTCGACAACACGTTCGCCTCCCCCGCGCTCTTCCGTCCGTTCGAGCATGGTGCCGACCTCGTCCTGCATTCCGCGACGAAGTTCATCGGTGGACATGGGATCGCCATCGGCGGCGTGCTCGTGGACTCGGGACGGTTCCCCTGGGATCGATGGGCCTCGAAGTACCCCACCCTGACCGAGGGGTACGCGCCGTACGACGGGTTGGTGTTCACCGAGGAGTACGGCCCGGGGGCCTTCATCGCACGGGCGCGGGTCGAGGGCCTGCGCGACTTCGGCGCGACCCTCGCCCCCCAGAACGCGTTCTACTTCCTCCAAGGCCTGGAGACCCTCCATGTGCGCATGGAGCGCCACGTGGAGAACGCCCTACGGATCGCCGAGATCCTCGAGGCAGAGGACGGTGTGGCCTGGGTCTCCCACCCGGGGCTCCCCTCCCATCCGGACCACGACGTGGCAGCCCGGCTCCTGCCCGACGGTGCAGGAGCCGTCTTCGCATTCGGCGTCAAGGGTGGCCGTGCGGCGGGCCGCGCGCTCATCGAATCGGTCCGGCTCTGGTCCCACCTCGCCAATGTCGGGGATGCGAAGAGCCTCCTCATCCACCCAGCGTCGACGACCCACCAGCAGATGTCGGCGGAGGAGCTCGACCTTGCGGGCATCGGCGAGGAACTCATCCGCGTCTCCGTCGGCATCGAGGATGTGGGAGACCTCATCGCAGACCTCCGCCGTGCCATCCGGGCCGCGCAGCGGTAGCGCCATGGAGCTGGTCGTCGACGGCGAGGTCGTGTACGTGCACACCGGGGGACGGCCGTTCGATGCCGAGTGTCGGACCTTGGTGCTCCTCCACGGAGCCGGGTTCGACCACACCGCCTGGCGCCACCAGGGTCGCTACCTCGCCCACAGGGGATGGTCGGTGGCTGCCCCTGACCTCCCCGGTCACGCCCGGTCGGGTGGGACCCCACTCCGGTCGGTGGAGCACCTCGCGGCGTGGTTGAGTAGGTTCCTCGATGCACTCGGTTCCACTGAGGTGGTCCTCTCGGGGCACTCGATGGGTGCCCTCGTTGCCCTCGAAGTGGGTGACACGGACTCCCGGATCCGAGGTCGTTCTCTGCTCTCGGCCGCAGCGGAGATCAGGGTGCACCCTGATCTCCTGGCCGGTGCCGAAGAGGGCAGCGACGCGGTGCTCGCGCTGCTGAGGGCCTGGGAGCACGCCTCCCATCCCGGTGGCAACCCGGTCCCGGGCAACTGGATGATGGGAGAGGGGTGGCGCCTCCGCGAAGGCGTCGGCCTCGATGTCCTCCACGCTGACCTTCTGGTCTGCAACACCTATGGCGGGGGTGCGAACGCGGCGCAGGCGATCAGGACGCCGACGCAACTGATCGGGGGTGCCTCCGATCGGATGGTCAGTCCCCGGGCCAGCGCCGAACTCGCGGGCCTCCTCTCCGACGTCGAGTCCGTCTCATTCGCCGGTGCTGGCCACGCGGTGTTCCTCGAACAGCCACGGGAGGTCGCCAGGGCTCTCGATCGGTTCGCCAGCCGACTCCTGCCTGCATAGACACGGTGCATGGATGCGTAGTCTCCTCAGGAGGAGGTACGCATGCCCCACCGTCGCCGCACGGTCATCCTTGGTGCCGCTGGACGTGATTTCCACGTGTTCAACACGGTGTATCGAGATGATCCCTCGCGGGAAGTCGTCGCCTTCACCGCCACCCAGATCCCGGAGATCGCCGACCGCCGTTACCCGGCAGAACTCTCCGGTCCCCACCATCCCGATGGCATCCCCATCGAGGAGGAGTCCGGACTCGACACGCTCATCCGCAGCCACGAGGTGGATGAGGTCGCGTTCGCGTACTCCGATGTCACCCACGGGCACGTGATGCACCTCGCCTCCCGGGCGCTCGCCGGTGGAGCCGACTTCGTCCTCCACGGTCCCCGCAGCACCCAGCTCCCATCGGCCAAGCCCGTCATCGCGGTCACCGCGGTTCGCACCGGATCCGGGAAGTCGCAGATCGCCCGTTGGCTCTCCAAGTCCCTGCGCGAGCGGGGTATCCGAGCCGCTGCGCTCCGCCACCCCATGCCGTACGGCGACCTCCGCCTCGAACGGGTGCAGCGCTTCGGATCGCTCGAGGACATCTTCGAGGCGGGATGCACCGCCGAGGAGCGCGAGGAGTACGAGCCCCATGTCGCCTTCGGCAATGTGGTGTTCGCAGGGGTCGACTACGCGGCGATCCTCGCCGCGGCGGAGCGGGAGTCGGACGTCATCGTGTGGGACGGGGGCAACAACGACTTCCCCTTGATCCGCCCGGACCTCTCCATCGTGGTCGTGGACGCACTCCGCCCCGACCACCTCACCACGCACCATCCTGGCGAAATGGTCCTCCGGTCGGCCGACGTGGTCGTCGTCAACAAGGTCGACGCGGCAAGCCCGGTCCAGGTCGAGGCGGCGCGTGCCGGCGTGGCAGCGATTGCACCGACGGCGACGCTCGTGTGCGCTGCCTCCCCGGTCACCCTCGACGCCGACGTCCGTGGCCGTAGGGCGCTGGTCGTCGAGGACGGGCCGACCACGACCCACGGTGGTATGGCGTCGGGTGCGGGCATGCTCGCCGCCCGCACGGGCGGAGCCGTGGTCATCGACCCGCGGGAGTCGGCAGCGCCGCTCATCGCCGAGACGTACGCCACGTATCCCCACCTCGGCCCTGTGCTCCCGGCAGTTGGCTATTTCCCCGAGCAGATCGAAGCCCTCGAGCGCACGATCAACGACAGTGACGCCGACATCGTGATCGCTGGTACGCCGATCGACCTCACCGCGCTCATCGATGTGCGGATCCCGGTGGTCCGGGCCCGGTACGAGTTCGCCGACGCCGGGGAGCCGACGCTGTGCGCGGTCATCGACGCCTTCCTGGAAGACCGTTGAGGATCGTCGCCGCCATCGGCGGGAATGCGCTCATCCCCAGGGGGAGCGCCCCGAGCGCAGAGGTGCAGCTCCGGCATGTTGAGGAGGCTGCAGCCGCCCTCGCTCCGCTCGCCGAGGGCAACCAGTTGGTGGTGACGCATGGGAACGGCCCGCAGGTGGGACTCCTCGCCCATCAGTCCTCGGTGATCGAGGGCCTCGACCCGTACCCACTCGACATCCTCGGTGCCGAGAGCGACGGCATGATCGGGTACCTCGTTGCCCGCGAGCTCCGGGAGCGCCTCGGATCACGAGAGGTCGCGGCGTTGCTCACCATGGTGGAGGTCGATGCCGACGACCCGGCGTTCTCCAACCCCACGAAGCCCATCGGCGTCGTGCACCCGACCGAACGGGCCGCCGACCTCGTCGAGCGCTTCGGCTGGTCGCTCATCGGTGTGCCCGGCGGCGTCCGGCGCGTCGTCCCCTCGCCCGCACCGCGGGCAATCCCCGAACTGCCCACGATCCGCCTCCTCCTCGAGGCGGGTGCCGTGGTCGTGTGCGGTGGGGGCGGTGGGATCCCGGTGGTGCGCACACCGGCGGGGTGGATCGGGGTCGAGGCAGTCGTGGACAAGGACCGCCTCTCGGCGCTGCTCGCCCGCCAGCTCGGTGCCGACCTCCTGCTCCTCCTCACCGACGTGTCGGCCGTGATGGAGCACTTCGGGACGGCCGACGAGCGTCGGATCGAGCAGCTCCGGGTGGACGAGGTCGATGCGATGGCGTTCCCGCCCGGGTCGATGGGCCCAAAGCTCGAGGCAGCGGCATGGTTCACCCGGGTGACTGGTCGGCCATCGGCCATCGGAGCGACGGTCGAAGCCCCGCTCGTCTGCGCCGGTGAGGCCGGAACGCAGATCCTGCCCTGACCGCGGGTAGCGTGGCGTGGGTGTTCGAGTCGTCGTCCTTCACCGCGCCCCTCCACCTTCGTGATGACCGTGTGTTCACCGTGGGCGGCCGCGAGATCCACACCGACCACCCGGGGACCTCGCCGATCACGGGTTCCCCGGGTCCGGGTTGGTTCGCGGTCGACCACATGTACGTGCACGCTCGAGTACCGGTCGAGGTCTCCGGCCCGCCGCTCGTGCTCGTACACGGGGCCACCGGGACGGGGGCCTCGTTCGAGACCACACCCGACGGGAGGGAGGGGTGGGCGACCTGGTTCGCCCGGAGGGGTTTCCCCGTGTTCGTCGTGGACCACGCCGGGAGGGGGCGGTCGGGGTTCGACCCGACTCCGGTCAACGCAGCCCGCGCCGGGGAGGACGTGGACCTCCCGAACGTCTTCCTCGGCACCAAGGAGCGGCTCTGGGTGAACACGCGGGTGGGACCCCGCTATGGGGAGCCCTTCGCTGGCACGCGGTTCCCGGTCGGCGCCTTCGACCGTTTTGCTGCCTTCCATGTGCCGAACACCGAGACCACGCTGGCGCGGGGAGGCGAGACCTCGATCGATGACCTCGTGCTGCTCCTCGAGCAGATCGGTCCGGCCGTCCTCATCGGGCACTCGCAGGCGGGCCTCTACACGCTCGAGGTCGCCCGACGCGCCACCCGCCTCGTTCGCGCCGTGGTGGGTATCGAGGGCGGCGCCCGGAGCGTGACCGCCGACGATGCCCGGAGGCACTTCACCGAGACCCCGTTCCTCACCGTCTGGGGGGACCACTCCGAAGGGGCGGCCGGGGTGAACGGAGACGAGCGCCGGATGGGCTGCCTGTCGGCGGTCGGCCACATCCGGGCATCGGGAGGCGACGCAGAGGCCCTCATGCTCCCTGCCCTCGGGGTCGAGGGGAACAGCCACGCCATGATGATCGATGACAACAACCTGGAGGTGGCGGCGCTCGTCGAGGCGTGGATCAGGGCCCGTTCCTGACCGCTCCCGTTCGCTCGCGTAGGGTGGTTGCACGGACACCGACGACCACATCGAGCCGGGCCATGCCCCGGATACGGGTTGGCGGAGCCCTAGGCATGTCGCCAACCTCGAGGGATTGCTCGCGTTCGCCCGTGACGACTCGGTCGACGATGCCGCGGTGTGCCGGTCGATCCTCGAGATGGCCGTCGAGGAGACGAGGTCCGAAGGCGGATACCTCCACTTCGTTGACGCCTCCCGCGGGGAAGTCGAGCTCCTGTTCTGGTCGGAGGATGTCCTTCGTGTGTGCACGGCGGCGCAGGACTCCCATTACCCCATCGAACGGGCAGGGATCTGGGCCGACGCGGTCCGACTCGGCCGCCCGGTGGTCCACAACGACTACGAAGGCCTCCCCGACCATGTGAAGGGCGGGCTCCCCCAGGGCCACCTCGCCCTCCATCGGCACTTGGCGATCCCGGTCGTGGAGGGGTCCGATCCGAGGGCGATCCTCGGGGTCGGGAACAAGGTGGAACCCTACGCCGAGGCGGATGTTGCAGTCGCGACGACGTTCGCAGAAGGGTTGTGGGCGATCCTTCGGGCACGCCGTTCGGTCGGCCTCGAGCGAGAAGTGGCAGTCGATCCTCTCACGGGGGTCCTGCGACGCCGGGCGTTCGACGAGCGGCTCTCCCGCGAGTGGGATCGTGCTCGCCGCCGTGGCACGTCGCTCGTGCTGCTCATGGTGGACATCGACCACTTCAAGCGCTTCAACGATTCGGCCGGCCATCTCGCCGGCGATCGGGTCCTCGAACGAGTCGGGGGGATCCTCCGCGAGTCTTTCTCCCGCGCGGCCGACTCGGTGGGCCGGTTCGGGGGAGAGGAGTTCGTGGTGCTGGTGCCCGACGCCGAGTGCGGTGACGCGCCGGGCCTCGCCGAGCGCCTCCGGAGTGCGGTCGAGTCGGCGGAGATCGCGCATCCGGACTCACCAGTGAGTCCGTGGGTGACGGTGAGTGTCGGTACCGCGCACGCCGCGAGGCCGATGGGGTCCGAACCCCGCACGCTCGTGCGCGAGGCAGATCTCGCCCTGTACGAGGCGAAGCATCGTGGTCGCAACTGCGTTGTCCTCTCCTGCGCCGGTGGGCTCCATGAAGCAACCCCGCTCCCCAAGGGGCAATAGGCTGGGTGCATGCGAGCGACGCGTTGATCGGAGACATCGAAGCACTCACCGGCGAGTTGGACCGGGTCCGACGGGAGGGTGACCTCCTCGAGTCCCTGCTGCGCCTCGCCCACCTCCCCGGGATCGAGGAGGACGACCTCCGCGTGGAGGCGCTCGACCTCATCGCCCAACTCACTCGGAGCCGGGCCGCCTTCCTCTTCCCCCTCGATGGAACGGGCCGGGTCCTCGGCCCACCTTCCTGGTCCGAACCCGCCGAGGGTGACGGTGCCACGATGGCACTCGAGGATGCGGGCGAGTGGGCGCGTTCGGCGATCAGCGAGGAGTCGGTCGTCGCTGCGGAGGGTCCGCTGTCCACCACGGTGGTGCATGGGCTCGAGCCCCTCGGCGAGATCCACCGCCTCGTGGTGACGCCCATTCTCGGCCAGGGGTCGGTCGTCGCGGTGGGCGGCGTGCTCGACAAGGCCGAGCCGTACACGGACGACGATCGCCGGCGCCTCCCGATCCTCATGCACAGCCTTTGGTCGGTGCTCCACCACACGAGGATGGACCGGCTCCTCGAGGGGATCAGCGTGGAGGATCCCCTCACCGGACTCGCCAATCGGGAGCGGTTCGATCAAGCGTCGAAGATCGAGGCGCGGCGAGCCGACCGCGCCGGAGCTCCGCTCGCGCTGGTCGTGTGTGACCTGGACTACTTCGCTGCCTACAACGCAGTCGAGGGGAGGGCTGCAGGTGACCGCGTGCTCCGCCTCGTGGGCGATGCACTCGTGGACGCGTTCCAGCGTGCCGGCGATCTCGTCGCCAGGCTCGAAGACGATGCGTTCGGGCTCGTCCTCCCGGCCACCGAACCCGACGCCTACGCAGGCATCGGCGAGCGTGCACGGGTCGCAGTCGAAGGCCTCTCTCTTCCCCACCCGAGCAGCGACGTCGCTGACCACGTCACGATCTCGGTGGGGACCGCCCTCCACGAGCCACGCAGTTCCTCATCGAGTGCCGACCTCCTCGGGGAGGCATGGAAGGGTGTCGAGACGGCCCGATCGGCAGGCGGCAACCTGGTCGGGGGTCCACTCCCCGGCCTCTGAGGCCGTCGTCGATCCTCCTTTCACGGAGTCCTTCCTACGCTGGCGCCATGGAACTCGGTGTGCAGGTCGTTGGCGACTACGACCATCTCTTGACCATCGCTCGGATCACAGAGGACTCGGGAGCGGCGGCACTGGCCCTTGCCGACCACTACCTCTACGGGCAGTCCCACGAGGACTACGCCTCGCCGGCGTACGACTCGCTCGTCCAGGCCGCAGCGCTTGCCCGTGACACCGAACGCCTCGAACTGGTGATGCTCGTGAGTCCGGTCACGTTCCGCCACCCTGCCGTGTACGCCAAGACGGCCCTCACGATCGATGACGCCAGTGGGGGTCGCTTCACCCTCGGGCTCGGGGCCGGATGGCACGAGGACGAGCACGGCTACCACGGGATCGAGTACCCGGCCACGGGCGAACGGTTCGAGATGCTCGAGGAGCAGCTCGCGTGGATCAAGGGCTACTTCGACGACCCCGAGGCAGGATTCGAGGGAGACCGCTACCGGTTCATGGGCTACGACGCCCATCCCCGAGCGCGCCGGGAGGGCCGTCGCCTCATGGTGGGGGGGTCGGGCGCCGTGAAGACCCCGACGCTCGCCGGGAGGTACTGCGAGGAGTTCAATCTCTACGTGCACGCGCGCGGCGAGATCGATGCCCGCCTCGAGGTGATGAGGTCAGCGGCCCAGGATGCTGGTCGCGATCCAGATGCGATTTTCATCTCCACCTGCGTCCCCCTGATCGGCGGGAACTCGGAGGAGGAACTCCTCGGGCACGCGAAGGACATCGCGAGTCGGCGCGCAGGGGTGGATCCAGAGGAAGCGCTCCAGCGATGGCGCGACCACCCGGGGATCCGCGTCGGCAGTTGGGAGGAGCATCGGGACTTCCTCGGCGGACTCGCCGAGTCGGGAATGGAACGCGCGTACCTCCAACTCGCCGCCTCCTCGGCGGCCCACCTCTCCGAGGCGCTCGACGAACTCGGGTGAGCACTCGCCCTGTCCGAGCGAGTGTCCCCGTTCGCCGTCGAAGGTGTAGAGGCACTCGGTCCTGACCACATCGAGTCCGGCATGGGCGAGGCGTGAGAGCAGGGGTCACGTTCATGATGATGTCCTTCGCCATGCAGGTGACCCACCCAACGGCGTAGAGGGCCCCCTCGTTCTCGCGGAACCCGACGAGGTTCATCCCGGGATGGTCGAGCTGGACGAACGGCGCATACGGCCTTGAGGGCAGCACGTTGGCGTACAGGTCGAGCGTCTTGCGGATGGTGACGTTGAGGCTCTTGTAGCCGCTGCCTCCTCGTGCTGCGATGATCAACGCGAAGCGGATCGTGATGGAGATCGCACGACACTGCTGTCGTATATCAACCGCCGGACGGGTCAGTACCGCTGCGGGACGAAGGTCTGCTCCGACATGGGTGGCCGGATGTAGGGGATCTCCTCCCGTTCGGGGAGGTCGACCGGCTCGGGGACGATGTCCTCGTAGGGGATCGACGAGAGGATGTGGCTGATGCAGTTGAGCCGGGCCCGCTTCTTGTCGTCCGACGGCACGACGAACCAGGGGGCCTGCTTCGTATCGGTGTACTGGAACGTGATGTCCTTGGCCATCGAGTACTTCACGTACTTCTCGTGTTCGGCGAGGTCCATCTCCGAGAGCTTCCAGCGCTTGAGGGGCTCCTCGTTGCGCGAGACGAAGCGCTTGTGCTGTTCCTCGTAGCTCACCGAGAACCAGTACTTGACGAGGATGATCCCGGAGCGCACGAGCATCCGCTCGAACTCCGGTGCCGTGCGGAGGAACTCCTGGTGCTCCTCCTCGCTGCAGAAGTCCATCACCCACTCGACGTTCGAGCGGTTGTACCAGGAGCGGTCGAACAGCACGATCTCCCCGGCGGCGGGGAGGTGCTGCACGTACCGCTGGAAGTACCACTGGGTGGACTCCCGCTCGGTCGGCTTCGGGAGTGCGACGACGCGGACCACGCGGGGGCTCGTCCGTTCGGTGATCCGCTTGATCACGCCGCCCTTCCCCGCTGAGCCCCGACCTTCGAAGATGATGAGGACTTTCAGGCCCTTCGCCTGGACCCAGTGTTGGAGCGTGACGAGCTCCTCCTGCATGCGGGCGAGTTCGGCCTCGTAGAAGTCCTTCTTGAGCCGGCCCTTCCTCGTGTAGCGGGGGTCATCCGCCGCGGGCCGGTCGAGCGTCGGGTCGTCGGCGCCCTCGGGGAGGGTCTCGATGGCCTGTCGGATCGACTCCGCCGAACTGGTGGGTTCGCTCATGGCTCGACCCTAGTGGTCGGCATCCGAGCCGATCGTGTGGCGGGGCCGCCCGTTTGACACGTGGTCGCCCCGGGCATAGGTTTTCCCGCGACAACACGCGCTTATCGAGAGCGGTGGAGGGACAGGCCCTGTGAAACCGCGGCAACCGGCTCCCCGAGCACGGTGCCAACGCCTGATCGATGAGGGCCGTCGTGCGGACACGGGTCCGCGGGCGGCGTTCCACGGAGCGCACCACACTTGGAGACCCGATGGCCACCTGCACGATCCCGACGACGCCGGCACCGACCCGGTCCTGTCGCGCCCTGATGCCGATGTGCATGTGCATGTCGTGCTCTCGGGCGCTCCGCTGACCTTCGGTCATTCGCTGCACCGCCCGAGAGGAACCTCGCGGCGAGCACACCGAACGACCCGGTGGTCCCACGACCGCCTCCAGCAGAAGGACCCAACGATGACCCTCCGATTCGAGACCCTCCAGGTGCATGCCGGCCAGGAGCCGGCGCCCGGCACGAACAGCCGGGCCGTGCCCATCCACCAGACCACCTCCTACACCTTCGATGACACGGGCCACGCCGCCCGCCTCTTCGGCCTCCAGGAGTTCGGGAACATCTACACCCGGATCATGAACCCGACGACTGACGTCTTCGAGCAGCGGGTTGCCGCGCTCGAGGGGGGCGTTGCTGCAGTGGCCACGGCTTCCGGGCAGGCTGCCCAGTTGCTCGCCATCACGACGATCGCCCAGGCGGGCGACGAGATCCTCTCGTCGCCCCAGCTGTACGGGGGCACGTACAACCAGTTCAAGGTGACCTTCCCCCGACTCGGCATCGATGTGCGATTCGTACCCGAGGCAGACGCCGAGTCGTTCCGGGCGGCGATCGGCCCGAGGACGAAGGCGATCTACGTGGAGTCGATCGCCAACCCGGGGTTCGTGGTGCCGGACCTCCCCGCCATCGCCGCCGTCGCCCACGAGGCGGGCCTCCCGCTCATCGTCGACAATACGTTCGGCGCGGCCGGGTACCTGTGCCGCCCCATCGACCACGGCGCCGACATCGTCGTGGCGTCGGCGACCAAGTGGATCGGAGGGCACGGCACGGCCATCGGCGGCGTGATCGTGGACTCCGGGCGATTCGACTGGCGCAACGGGAACTTCCCGCTCTTCACGGAGCCGGCTCCCGGCTACCACGACCTCGTCTTCACCGATGTCTTCAACCCCGAGAGCGAGCTCGGCAACGTCGCCTTCGCCATCCGGGCGAGGGTGGAGGGGCTGCGAGACCTCGGGGCCTCCCAGTCCCCGTTCAACTCGTTCCTCCTGCTCCAGGGGCTCGAGACCCTGAGCTTGCGGGTGCAGCGCCACGTGGACAACGCCCTCGAGCTGGCGCAGTGGCTCGACGCCCACGAGCTGGTGGAGTGGGTGACCTACCCAGGCCTTCCCTCGCACCCGTCGCACGAGGCTGCGAACCGCATCCTCCGCAACGGATACGGTGCGGTGCTCAGCTTCGGGGCGCGTGGGGGTTTCGCCGCTGGTCGCTCGTTCATCGACGCAACTGAACTGGCCTCCCATGTAGCGAACATCGGGGATGCGAAGACGCTGGTCATCCACCCCGCGTCGACCACGCACCAGCAGCTCTCCACGGCCGAGCAGGAGGCATCGGGCGTCGCAGCTGACCTCGTGCGGGTCTCGGTGGGCATCGAGCACATCGATGACATCAAGGACGACTTCGACCAAGCGCTGCGCGCCGCTGCGAGGGTGGGGGCCTGACCGTGGGAACGTCGCATCGCCACCACCACCGATGTCCCGGGGGTCCCGGCTGCTGCTGGGACCGGGCGGGGGGAGCGCGCCGTGGGTGAACTTCTCGGCGTGGGCCCGACGAGGACGGAGTTCTTCGACCTCCCCGATGAGGTGCTCCCGTTCGACCTCCACCTCGGGGGTGCGCTCGCCCAGGTGCGCCTCTCCTACGAGACGTACGGGACGCTGAACGATGCGCGGGACAACGCGATCCTCGTCTTCCACGCCCTCACCGGCAGCCAGCATGCCTCGGGGTGGACCGAGTCGGTGCCCGGCGTGGAGAAATGGAACGACGAGTGCCAGCGGGGATGGTGGAGCCTGTTCGTCGGCCCGGGCCTGGCGATCGACACCGACCGGTTCTTCGTCATCTCGGTGAACTACCTCGGTGGGTGTTACGGATCCACCGGCCCGTCATCGATCGACCCCGGGACGGGGCAGCCGTACGGTTCCACGTTCCCTGAGATCCGCTGCATCGACGTGGTGAACTCCCAGATGCCACTCCTCGACCACCTGGGGATCGAGCGCCTCCACGCGACCATCGGGGCGTCGGTCGGGGGCCTCCTCGCCCTCGTCCTCGCCACCCGGTACCCCGATCGGGTTCGGAACGTCATCCCGATCGCTGCGGGCCTCGAGACGACGCCGCTCCAGTTCCTCCACAACTTCGAACAGACGGTGGCGATCCTCAACGACCCGGACTTCCAGGGCGGTGACTACTACGGAGGCACGCACCCCGATCGCGGGCTGGCGCTCGCCCGGATGATCGGGCACAAGACGTTCGTGTCGTTGGAGGCGATGGCCGAACGGGTCCAGTCGGGTGTCATGGTGGCCAGGGACCATCCCGAGGGCTACGAGATCACCCATCCCCTCGAGTCGTACATCTGGTACCAGGGGCAGAAGTTCCTCCAGCGGTTCGACGCAAACACGTACCTCCGCCTCATGGGGCTCTGGCAGCACTTCGACCTCATCCAGGAGGTGGGGGCGGACACCGAGGACTTCGTGGACCTCTTCGCCCGTTGCTCCGACCAGCAGTACCTGGTGTTCTCGATCGACTCCGACGTGTGCTTCTACCCGGAGGAACAGATGCGCCTCATGCGCGTGCTCAGGAGCGCAGGCGTCGGCGCGATGCGCATCACGGTGCACTCCGAGAAGGGGCACGATTCGTTCTTGCTGGAGCCGGGGTTCTTCGCCCCGCACCTGCAGCAGATCCTGGGCTAGGTCGCGCTGGCCGGGGGTCGTGGTGACAGTTCCTGAACGTGACCCGCTGTGGTGGACCACGAGGCGCACATCCCGCCCTTCCACAGATCACGCCATTGGGGAACTCCCCGTCGGGACTACCGGGTGATGGTGTCGATGACGTGCTGGGCGGTGTAGGAATGTGCGCCTTCGGGGAGGAAGCGAGCAACGGTGGCAACATCGTCCCCAGAGGTGAGGATCGGCACCTCGACCGTGCCATTGCCACGCCGTTGCCCGAGGCCGACGTTCGCCATCAGCGCATTGCACAAACAGCGTCGACCTTCGGTGTCATCCTCATTGCCACCCTTTTGAACATAGGCCTCCACCGGTTCGGACGGGCATCGCCAACCCTGCTCACCCTTGTCGTCAACGTACGCAGTCCGGAGGAAGCCGAGATCGCACACTCGACGGCGACCGTGCGCCTCCGGGTCCGGAAGCCCAGGTGCGTCGACAACCTTGAACGGGAAGCCAGTCGGCGATGCCAAGCCATCGGTAGTCACGCTCACCTGGCCTTCGGCACTCGCCTCCAAGACCGCCCGTTTCAGGTCCGGGTCCAACCCCGACTCCTCGCAATAGGCAAACGCAGTGCCAATCTGGACTCCTGACGCACCAGCCGCCTTCGCAGCCTCCAATGACTCCGGACTGGCTTGGCCTCCTGCCAGCCAGAACGGAAGCCCTAGCTCCCGGATCACTTCCAGATCCGGGACATCCTTGGGTCCGAAGACCACTTCCTTGCCATCCCGGCGCTTCGCCCGTGGAGGGGCGTTGTGACCGCCGGCCCCGGAGTACTCGACCACGAACCCGTCGGCCGGCGGATCGATCCGGGTCGCCAGCATGGCGGCAAGCACGTGTGATGAGACAATCGCGAGGAACTTCGGACGGGCCAGCCGGACGGCCATGCCAAGGTATGAGGCCGGGTTGAACTCGACCATCATCGGCTCCCTCGAGCCTTCGAGGTCCATTCGCATCGAGGCACAGCGCCCCTCTGCGTATGCGTCGAGAACCTTGGGGACCTCACGGGGGATCCCCGCTCCAACCAGCACCACGTCGACGCCGGCAAGCATCGCTCCGTACAACGAAGGCAAGAACGGCGCCTGGATCTTGGCCAGGTAGTTGATCCCGACCGGGTTGCCGTGCCCCTCCTTCGCCAACAAGACCTCGACGAAGTTGGCCGCCACCATGAGGTCACGAGACAGCCCCGCCGGCTCAGCCTCGGCCATTGGGACCGGGCGATAGCGCCGCCCAGGCCCAATCCCACCCTCAACGAAGAACCGGTCAATGATGCGCTCGGCTACACCAACGCTGGGGAACTGCTCCAAACCACGGCGTACCGCCCCGTCCGGATCGCCGGCCTGCAACCTCCTGGCCATCACCACATCCAACGCGGTACCCGACACCACCCCAAGCTGACCCGAGGAACTCACCGCACGCGCCAAAGCCCACCCCGACACGCCGACCCCCATGCCGCCTTGGATGATCTCGGACAAACCCAGAGCGTTCATCTCAACAGTCTATGAGACCGTGGTGTGTGCGATCTCACCGGCCATCCTCGGGTGTGTGCACGCTTCGCGATGGTGCTGGCTTCATGCCGAAACGCGGCTCCTGAACGGCGAGACAAGCGGCCGGGCCGATTGGGCGTCGCAGGTCAGCGGCGACTCAGAGCACGCGCCACGATGATCTGCGAAGTGGCCCGAGCGATCCAGGGGTCGAAGTTTCTTGACTGCGCCCCACCCGTAGGCACCCATCACGGTGAAGGCAGTCGCCCTTCCACCGGCTGATCTCCCGTCGGCTGATGCCAGTGTCCCGAGCTGCATGGGAGATGCTCCCGACCCGAATCGCATGAGCCACCGCATCAACACGCCGCTGATCCACAGTTTCGACGGGGGTCACGGTGATCCTCGTGTCGTTGTGGTTGACAACAGGAAACATCACCTGACCCCCGAACCGGGTGGAACCACCCTCCTTGGCGTGTGAGGCCTAGACGTCTCGTGGCGCCAGGTCCACGCCCCGCACCCGCGGGAAGCGGATCCGGGCGTGCACACTGCAGAGGTGTTGGCGGTTGTACCGGGAGAGCCGGGTGTGGCACCCCTTCTGGCCGCACACCCGATCGTCCCCGTAGGTCTTCGGCTTGCGGCCCCCTTCGGGCTTGCGCCCTGCAACTGTCGTCCCATCAGCCATGGGCGGGATGGTTGCCAGCGAAGGTTCCAGCCCGTTGACCGGTTGGTGAACGGACGATGAACTCGGTCACCCGACGAGCGACTCGACCTCGTCGGGGCTCGACGGGATGGGTGCGCCGAGGACTTCGGCTCCTCGCTCCGTGACGGTCACCACGTCCTCGATCCTGATCCCGCCGATGGCCGAGGAAGCGAGCGCAGCTTCGGCGTCGACGAACGGGCCGATGGCCGGATCGGCCGAGAGGCGCTCGAGGAGGGGCGGGATGCGGTAGATGCCGGGCTCGACGGTCATCACGAAACCCTCTTCGACCGGCTTGCCGAGACGGAGGTTCGCGATGCCGAACCGACTGGAACGGACGTGCGTGTCGTCGTAGCCCACGTGGTCCTCGCCGATTCCCTCCATGTCGTGGACGTCGAGTCCGAGCATGTGGCCGATCCCATGGGGGAGGAATGCGGCAAAGGCGCCTGCCGCCACGGACTCGTCGGGATCCCCCCGCATCCACCCGAAGTCGGAGAGTCCCTCGGTGATCACCCGACCGGCGACGTCGTGCATGTCCCGGTAGGGAACGCCGGGACGCACCGCGTCGATCACGGCGTCGTGGGCAGCGAGGACGATCTCGTACAGGGCCCTCTGCTCGGGGCTGAAGCGTCCCGACACCGGGATCGTCCGCGTGATGTCCGACGCATACCCGGCGTCCGACACCACGCCACCGTCGTGGACGACGAGGTCGCCGGCGAGCATCTCGTTGCCGTGGTGCGGGTTGTGGAGGACCTCCCCGCGCACGCTGAAGATGGTCCCGTAGGCCGGGGTCCACCCGCGGGCAGCCGCCTCGGCGTCCATCGCCCGTACCACTGCGGACTCCAACTGCCCCGGCCGTGAAAGGGCGAATGCCATGCGATGGAGGACGGCGGCCCGGTCGATCGCGTCGGCGATTTCGGTTAGTTCCGAGGGCGACTTCCGCTCCCTGAGCTGCACCATGGCCGGGATGAGGCGGTCCGTGCGGGTACGAACCCCGAGGGCCTCCATCCGGAGCCGGACGTCGCCCCGGGTGGCCGGTGCGACGTGGACCTCCTCGATCCCCGCAAGGTCGATCGAGAGTTGGGACGTTGGCGCGACCCGCAGCGTGCCGAAGGGAGCTGCGCGGTCGGCGAGAGGAGGGAGGTCGCCCTCCCAGATGATCGAGTCGAGGTCCGGCTCGTGGCCGTAGAGGGTCGCCTCGCCGGTGGCGCAGTCGAGGAGACCGGCTGCGCCCGGCTCGTCGAGGCCGAAGCAGTAGCGGAAGGAACTCTCCTGGCGGAACGGATACGGGTTCCCCCGGTAGGTCGTGGCCGCATGGTCGTGTCCGAGCAGGAGGACGATGCCGTCGCCGTCCAGGGCCTCGCACAGGGCTGCGCGTCGTGCGTCGAACTCCTCGGGTCGAATCGGCATCGGGAGCAGGCTACGCCCACCCGGCCGCATGGGCGTAGCCTGCTCCCATGCTCGTCACGGACCGGCGGGGAGCTGTCGCCGTCATCGCCATCGATCGCCCCGAACGCCGCAACGCGCTGTCGATCGGGCTCATGGCGGCACTCGTCGACCAATTGGACGAACTCGAGCACGGCGACACACGGGCTGTCGTCCTCACCGGCGTCGGCTCGGTCTTCAGCGCCGGTGCCGACTTCGAGGAACTGCGGTCCCGGGGATCGGCCCTCGAGGAGGCGCTCGCTGCGCTCACCGATCGGATGCTCGCCTCGCCGCTCCCCATCGTCGGGGCGGTGAACGGACCCTGCGTCGGTGGAGGGGTCGAGTTGGCGGTGGCGTGCGACATCCGCGTGTGCGATGCCACTGCCTTCTTCGAGATTCCCGCGACGAAGCTGGGCGTGCTCTACCGGCCCGATGGGCTTGACCTCCTCGCGTCGCGGCTTCCCCATCAGACGGTCGCTCGGCTCTTCCACGTGAATGATCGGATCCCCGCCGGTGAGGCAGTCGCAGCCGGACTCGCAGTGACGGCAGTGCCTGCAGGCGAGGCGGTGGCCGCAGCGCTTGGCCTCGTTGATCACCAGCAAGACCTCCAAGCCGAGGTGGTCGCGGCCACCAAGGCGCGGTTGAGGGAGATCGAGAAGCGGTCGGTGGATGTCGAGGGATGGCATGCCGAGCGGGCCCGGTTCATGGAGCGACTCGCCGAGTGAACGCATCACTCCTCGCCCTCGGGGCTGCTGCGTCCTATGGGCTCGCCGATTTCGCAGGGGGGTTCGCGACCCGTCGTCGATCGGCGTGGGCGGTGGCGGGGTGGTCGCAGGTCATCGGTGTCGTCGCACTCGTGGTGGGCGTGGCCCTCGTGCCCGTGGCGGAGGTGGGCGTCCGAGACCTGGTGGCCGGGGGGATCGCCGGGGGCTTCGGAGTCATCGGACTCGGGTTGCTCTACCGCTCCCTCGCCGAAGGCCAGATGGCGTTGCTCACCCCCCTCGTCGCCGCCTCGGGGGGCGCCCTCACGGTCGTGGCCGGGGTGGTGTCGGGTGAGCAACTGTCCACGGGTGATGCATTCGCCATCCCAGCGACGCTCCTTGCGGTGTTCCTCGTGGCATCGCCGGGCCCCGGGGAGTCGACCGATCGCCGGCCACTCCTGCTGGCGTTGGCCGCCGGGGTCTGCTTCGGGCTCTTCTATGTCGCGATGGCTCAGACGAGCGAGGCGTCGGGCCTGTGGCCGCTCGTCCCTGCCCGGGTCGTCTCGATTGCCCTCGCACTCACCCTGGCCGGCGGCGATCGGTGGCCACCGATCCGTGAGCGGTTCGGGTGGGTGGTCGCCACGGGGATCCTCGACATGGCGGCGAATCTCTTCGTGGTCCTTGCTGCCCAGCGGGGGCCACTCGCCATCGTGGGCGTGCTCTCCAGCCTCCATCCGGTGGTGACGATCGCCGTGGCAGTCGTGTGGCTCCGTGAGCGGCCGCGCCCCATCCAGGGCGTCGGGATGGTGATTGCGATTGGGGCGGCGGTGGCGCTCGCGTAGCGACCCGACGTCAGTGGTCGGCGGGTCGCATGTCGAACCGGTGGAGGAAGTACTGCACCGAGGGCCCGATACCGAGGGCGAACGCGAGGGTGCCGGCGCCGACGGAGCCGCCGAGGAGCCAGCCGACGCCGAGGACGGCGACCTCGAGGGTCGTGCGCGCTGTCCGCACGGAGATCCCCCTCCGGGCAAGTCCGGTCATCACGCCGTCTCGGGGTCCGGGGCCCATGGCAGCTCCGATGTAGAGCCCCGAGCCGAGACCCACCACGATCACCCCGCCCACCATGAACCCCCAGGCAGCGATCCCCTCCGACTCGGGGAGAATCCGGAGTGTGGCATCGAGGACCGGTCCGATGACGAGCACGTTGAGCACGGTGCCCACACCCCACCGCTCGCGGAGGGGGATCCAGAGCAGCAACACGCCGAGGCCGGTGAGAACGGTGACCGTGCCGATGGACAACGAGGACCGGACGCTCACGCCCTGGTGGAACACCATCCATGGGGAGAGGCCGAGGTCGGCGCGGACCATGAACCCCACTCCGGTACCGAAGAGCACCAGGCCGAGCAGGAGTTGGGGGAACCTTCGGAGCAGGCGATCGCGGGGAAAGGGAAGCACCGGCGGAGGGTAGGAGGCAGTCGGAGTCTGCCGGTAGCTCGTGGCCCACGCCTTCCTACACTCCAGTGCATGGAGTTGATCCGCCGTATCCGGGACTGGGTGTTCACGGTCCCCACGCTCGTGGCGTTCGGTGCCGTCATGGTCATCACCGATCCGATCCTCCGACTCGTGCGGTTCTTCGGTGACCGCCCGATGAGTGTCGTCGCGCAGTGGGCGCAGGCGACCCTCCTCCCGGTGTTCAAGCTCAGCGGGGCAAAGGTGTCGGTGGAGCATTCACCCCACCTCGATGAGCACGGCGCCTACCTGCTCGTCTCCAACCACCAGAGCATGCTCGACGTCCCGCTCATCGGGGGCACCCTCCGGGGTGCGTTCCCGAAGTTCGTGGCGAAGCGGGAACTCTCCAAGGGGATCCCGACGGTGTCCTACAACCTCCGTGCAGGCGGCCACCTCATCATCGACCGGGCGCGCGGCGCCGAGGCGGTGCGGCGGTTGCGTGAGTTCGGCCAACGAGCCCAGGAGGAGCGGTTCTCGCCGGTGCTCTTCGCCGAGGGATCGCGGTCGCGAGACGGTCGGCTCAAGGAGTTCAAGTCGGCGGGGTTCAAGGCCCTCGTCGAGTCAGCCCCCGACCTCCCCGTGGTGCCGGTCGCGATCGACGGATCGTGGACGCTCCTCGCCCACAAGTTCTTCCCGATCCCCTTCGGCGTGCACCTCAGGGTGCGGTTCCTCGACCCTATCGAACGCCTTGCGGGTGAGGACCCGGCCGATCTCCTGGCCCGGGTGCGCAGCGGCATCGAGGCCACGCTCGACGCGTGGCACTCGGAACCCCGGACGGCCTGAGGCCTACTTCCGCGCAGCGTCCCGCTCGGGGTGCATCGTGAATCCGCAGCAGCGCTCGGCCCGGGCGCCGAATACCACGCGGTGGCACTCCGTGCAGCGGTAGCGGGCCTCCGTGAGTGTGAGGGCCGTGGCAGGTCCTTCCCGTGGGGATGGGGGTTGGACCTCCGCCACCCGGGAGGTGGTTACTCCTCGGAGCCGTCGTCCACCACGATCATCACTTCGTCGCCGTCCACCTGCTGGCCCTGCGTGATGCGGACCTCGGTGACGGTGCCCGTCGTCGGCGACTTCACCGAGTGCTCCATCTTCATGGCCTCCACGACGACGAGGGTGTCGCCCTTCTCCACAGTCGCCCCCTCGGCGACGTGGACCTCGATGACCTTCCCCGGCATCGGGGCCAACAGGGATCCCTTGTGCTCCTCGACCTCCTGGCCCGGGAAACGAGGGACCTCCACGAGGGTCGATGCGCCGTCGGGGCCATCGACGAACCAGGTGTCGCCCACGCGGGCGATCGAGTACCGGGCCTGGACACGATCGATCCGCAGGGTGACACCCTCGCGATCCTCGGCGACCAACACCACGTCGTCGATCGGGGACCCGTCGACCTCTGCCCGCAGGCCGTCGCGTCCGAAGAGGTAGCCGACCTCGAGTTCCTCGTCGCCGACCCGGAACATCGTCAGTTGCATCTGCGAGGGGGTGTTCCGCCACCCCGAGGGCACGCCGCCGAGGTGCGGAGCCGACCTCCTGCGGACGGCCTGGCCGTGGAGGGCCGCAGCGAGGGCATGGTGTCGAAGCGCTGAGGCGCTGATGAGGCTTTCGCCCATTTCGGCCGGGTCGTGTCGGTGGAGGTAGTGGGTGTCGGTCCGGCCGGCGAGGAACTCCTCCTCCCGGAGGATGCGCACGAGCAACTCTCGGTTCGTGGTGAGGCCGTGGATCTCAGCGCCGGCGAGGGCGGAGGCGAGGAGGCGTGCCGCCTCGCGTCGGGTTGGTGCCCACGCGATCACCTTGGCGATCATGGGGTCGTAGTAGACGCTCACCTCCGACCCGGACTCGACGGCGGAGTCCACCCGGACATCGTCGGAGACCCAGAACGAGTGCACGGTCCCCGTCACGGGGAGGAAGTCGTTCGTCGGGTCCTCGGCGTAGAGCCGGGCCTCGATGGCATGACCATGGAGCATCGCTTCGGTCGCATCGACGGGGAGGGGCTCGCCTTCGGCGACGATCACCTGGAGGCGCACGAGGTCGAGCCCCGTCACCATCTCCGTCACTGGGTGCTCGACCTGGAGCCGCGTGTTCGTCTCGAGGAAGTAGAAGGATCCCTCGTCATCGAGCAGGAACTCGACCGTGCCCGCTCCGAGGTAGTCCACGGCCTTCCCGGCGGCGATCGCAGCTTCGCTCATCTCGGCTCGGAGGTCCGTGTCGAGGGCGGGGCTCGGCGACTCCTCGATGATCTTTTGGTGGCGGCGCTGGATCGAGCACTCACGCTCGAACAGGCTGATCACAGTGCCGTGGGAGTCGCCGAAGATCTGGATCTCGACGTGGCGTGGCGCGTCGAGGTACTTCTCAAGGAAGATCGTCGGATCGCCGAACGAGGCCGCCGCCTCCCGCGCCGCCCCCTGGGCGGCCGCGACGAGGTCACCTGCGTCCCGAACGATGCGCATGCCCTTGCCGCCGCCCCCGGCCGATGCCTTCACGAGCACCGGGTAGCCGATTGCCTCACCGGCCGCGAGCACGGCGTCGTCGTCGGAGGGATCGATCTCGACCGAAGGGAGGGTGGGAACGCCCGCATCGACCATGCGCCGCTTTGACTCCAACTTGGATCCCATGACCTCGATGGTCTTGGGCGTGGGGCCGATGAAGGTGAGTCCCGCGTCCGCGCATGCCCGGGCGAACGCGGCGTTCTCCGAGAGGAAGCCGTAGCCGGGGTGGATGGCGTCGGCGCCCGTGGCCCGGGCAGCGTCGAGGATGGCGTCGCTCCGCAGGTAGGACTCAGCTGCGGTGGCACCCCCGAGGGCGACCGCCTCGTTGGCTTCGGCGACGAAGGGCGCGTCGGCGTCGGGATCGGAGAACACCGCAACGGTGGAGATCCCCATCTCGCGACAGGTCGCGATGACGCGGCGGGCGATCTCCCCGCGGTTGGCGATGAGCACCTTCTGGATCATCTCGCTTCGTCCCTCGTCCGTCGTCCTTCGTCCATCACATCCGGAACACGCCCCACTCGTTCGTCCCCTCGACGGGTCCCGAGTGGACGGCGCTGAGGAGGATGCCGAGCGCGGTGCGGGTGTCCCGGGGGTCGATGATCCCATCGTCACGGATGCGCCCTGACTGGTAGAACGCCGTTTCCTCGTGCGTGATCTGCGCCTCGATGAGCGCCCGCCGTTGGGCGTCGGCCTCCTCGTCGAAAGGCACGCCGAGGGACTCCGCGCTGTTGCGAGCCACGATCGAAAGCACGCCGGCCAGTTGCTCGGCACCCATCACGGCGCCCTTGTAGGTCGGCCACGCGACCTGGAAGCGGGGGTTGTACCCGTATCCGGACATCCCGTAGTTCCCGGCGCCGTACGTGCTCCCGGCAAGGACGGTGATATGGGGAACCGTCGAGTTGGAGACGGCGTTGATCATCTTCGCCCCGTCCTTGATGATCCCGCCCCGCTCGTACTCGGTGCCGACCATGAACCCGGTCACGTTGTGGATGAAGATGATCGGCTGGTCGTACTGGTTGCAGAGTTGGATGAACTCGGTCGCCTTCTTCGCCTCCTCCGAGAACAGCACGCCCTGTTGGTTTGCGATGACGCCGACGGGGAACCCGTGGATGTGGGCCCAGCAGGTGAGGAGCGACTGGCCGTACAGCTGCTTGTACTCGTCGATCTCTGAACCGTCCACAACGCGGGCGAGCACCTCGCGCATGTCGTAGGGCTTCTTGAGGTCGAGTTGGACGATGCCGAGCAGTTCCTCGGGGTCGTACCTCGGCTCCACCGAGCGCCGCGTGGGCCCGTATCCCTGTTTGCGCCAGTTGAGGTGTCCGATGATCTCGCGGCCGATGCGGAGTGCATCGACCTCGTCGGTGGCGTAGTAGTCGCCGAGTCCCGAGACGCGGCTGTGCATGTCGGCGCCGCCAAGTTCCTCCTCGGTGGCGTCCTCCCCAGTGGCCATCTTCACGAGGGGTGGGCCGCCGAGGAAGACCCTCGAGCGCTCCTTGATGAGCACGGCGTAGTCCGACATGCCCGGCACGTAGGCACCGCCGGCGGTGGAACTCCCGAACACGATCGACACGGTTGGGATGCCGCGCTTGGACATCGCCGTCATCTTCTGGAACCACCTGCCGCCGGGGAGCCAGAGATCGGCCTGGGTGGGCAGGTCGGCGCCCCCCGACTCCACGAACGCGACGAAGGGGATTCGGTTCTCGATGCAGATGTCCTCGAGCCGGAGCGACTTGGCAAGGGAGACGGGATTCGACGAGCCGCCCCGAATGGTCGGGTCGTGGGCAGAGATCGCCACCTCGACGCCGTTCACGACGCCGATCCCGGTCACGACGCTCCCCGAGATGGGGTAGTTCTGCCCGTACCCCGCGGTGGGGGAGAACTCGTAGAAGTGACTGTCGCGGTCGAGGAGGAGCTCGATGCGCTCCCGGACGAGGAGCTTGCCACGGGTCCGGTGGCGGGCGACGTACTTCTCCCCACCCCCGGCGAGGGCCTCGGCGATGAGCTTCTCGAGCTCGGCAATGAGGGCGAGGTTCTCGGCCCGGGTGCGTTGGAAGTCCTCGGAGGTCGTGTCCACCCGAGAGGCGATCACCGGCATGGCGCAAAGGTAGCAGGAGAACGAATTCGGGGTTTTGGTACCGCTGTCGGCGGTGCCCTTTCGAGACCCACCTGCGCAGGGCCACCGGCTCCCTAGCCTGACGCCATGCAAGTCCTCACGACGTTCTCCCGGTTGACCGATGCCGAGGTGGCGCGCGCCGTCCTCGAGTCGGCCGGGATCGACGCCTACGTCGCCGACAACTCCGCCATGCAGGAGATGTCCGACTTCCGCCTCATGGTGAGCGAGGTCGATCTCGAGGAGGCCGCAGCGGTGCTCGACGTCGAGGTCCCAGAGCCCCCGAAGGCAGCCCCGGACTGGACCCTCTGGGCGGCAGGGGCCGTCCTCGTCGTGATCGTGATTGGGCTCGTCCTCGCCCTCACGTAGGGGTTGCCTCGAGGCCCCCAGGCCGTCCTACTCTCCGCACATGGCGCGCTCTACCAACTTCTCTGCCGGCCCGTGCACCCTCCCCCTCGAGGTCCTCGAGGAAGCGAGGGACGAGTTCCTCGACTTCGCGGGGATGGGGGCGTCGGTGATCGAAGTGAGTCATCGGAGCCCCGAGTACATCGCGGTCCAGGAGGATGCCGTGCGGGCGGCGCGGGCGGTCGCCGGCGTCCCCGACGACTTCTCGGTGCTCTTCCTCCAGGGCGGGGCGACGCTGCAGTTCGGGATGGTGCCCATGAACCTGCTCACCGAAGGCAGGGTCGGGTCGATTGCCGTCACCGGCTCGTGGTCGGAGAAGGCGGCCTCCGACGGCGTCCACCACGGCGACCTTCGCGTGGCGTGGGACGGGGCCGAGGAAGGATACGTCCGCATGCCCTCTGACGCTGAACTCGATATCCCCGCCGGTGCCCGGTACCTCCAGATCTGCTCGAACGAGACCATCGGCGGGATCCGCTTCCCCGCGTGGCCGTCGGTGGACGTCCCGCTCGTGGTGGACATGTCGTCGGAGTTCCTCTGCCGTCCGATTCCGTGGGACAGGGTCGACCTCGTCTTCGGCGGCGTCCAGAAGAACCTCGGTCCGGCCGGGATGGCGGTGGTCTTCGTGCGCACGTCGATCCTCGAGGAGACCGAGCGCGACCTCGCCGCCTATCTGCGGTACGACGCCCATGCCGACAAGGACTCGATGTACAACACGCCCCCCGTCTTCACCGTGTGGATGACCGGCAAGGTGCTCAGGTGGATGGAGGCGAAGGGTGGGACGCCGGCCATCGAGCAGGAGGCCGCCGCGAAGGCTGCGGCCATCTACGACGTGATCGACGAGTCGGACGGGTGGTACCGCTCCCCGGTCGAGCCAGGACACCGCTCCCACATGAACATCGTCTGGAGGCTTCCCTCCGAAGCGCTCGAGTCGGAGTTCCTCGCCGCAGCGAAGGAGCGCGGGATGCTGGGCCTCAAGGGCCATCGCTCGGTGGGTGGCATGAGGGCCTCGGTCTATGCAGCGATGCCTCCAGAGGGCGTGGATGCCCTCGCCGACCTCATGCGGTCATTTCGCTTGTTGCGCTCATGACTCGGCCTATTGTCCGGACCGTTACCGGGAAGGAGCATCGAGATGTATGACGTCGTGCGGTTCTTGCACGTCCTGTTGGGAGCCCTCTGGGTGGGAGGGGTGATGTTCGTGGAGGCACAGGTGGCCGTCGCGAAGAAGCAGGGGAAGGAGTCGTACGTCCGGACGAGCGTGCAGACCCAGGTCACCGCCGCCCGTATCTACCCGGCCGTCGTCCCCCTCGTGGCGCTGACGGCGATCTATCTCATCATCGCCGGGGATTGGGGTTGGGGATCGATGTGGGTGATGACTGCCCTCGGGCTGTGGGTGGTCTCCCTCGTCACCGGGATCGCGTACTTCGCCCCGAAGGCCGCGGCGTTCGACGAGCGACTCTCCACCGAGGGGGCAACCGACGGACTGGTGGCCGACCTCGACAAGATTGCCATGGTGTACCGGGCCGACGTACTCCTGCTGCTCGTGATCCTGGCCATGATGATCTTCAAGCCCGGGGCCTGACCCGGTAACGGATCCCCGTCTTCGGTACCATCGGCGCGTCGTCCGATGGGAGTCCCGTGAGCGGTCCGAAGCGCCCGATCCGCATCGCCAACTTCGCCGGCATGTTCGGCGACCGGGCCTCGGCGGCCCGCGAGCAACTCGACGGCGGTGAGGTGGACGTCCTCGTCGGTGACTACCTCGCCGAGCTCACGATGCTCATCCTCGCCCGGACGCGCCAGCGGCACGTCGGGTACGCCCGGACCTTCATCCCGGTCGTGGAGGACGTCCTCGGGGAGTGCCTCGACCGCGGTGTGCGGATCGTCGTGAACGCTGGGGGCCTCGACCCCACCGGCTGCGCGGCCGCGGTGGAGGAGGCCGCCGACCGCCTCGGCCTGCGCGCCTCGGTGGCTGCGATCGACGGGGATGACCTCGTCCCCCGGCTCGGCGAGCTCGTGGCCGCGGGGCACGACCTGGAGCACCTCGAGACGGGTGAGCCCATCGGGGCGCGAGCCGACCGGGTCGTCGTGGCGAACGCCTATTTCGGCGGGTGGGGCATCACCGAGGCCCTCGCCAGGGGCGCCGACGTGGTCGTGACCGGGCGGGTGACCGATGCCGCCGTGACGAGCGGGCCCGCGGCGTGGTGGCACGGTTGGGCACGGGACGACTGGGACCGCCTCGCGTCGGCCGTCGTGGCCGGGCACATCATCGAGTGCGGGTGCCAGGCGACCGGCGGCAACTACTCGTTCTTCACCGAGATCGCCGACATGCGCCGTCCCGGGTACCCCTGGGTGGATATCCACGCCGATGGCTCCATGGTCGTCGGCAAGCACGACGGGACGGGCGGCGAGGTGTCGGTGGGCACGGTGACGAGCCAGCTCCTCTACGAGATCTCCGGCGATCGGTACCACGGCCCGGATGTCACCGTGCGATTCGACTCGATCGAGATCGAGCAGGTCGGTGATGATCGGGTCCGCGTGTTCGGAGCGAAGGGCGAACCTCCGCCTCCGACGCTCAAAGTGGCCGCTGGCTACGCGGGCGGGTTCAAGAACTCCTTCATGGTGGGGCTCACCGGCCCGAACCTGGACGCGAAGGCGAAGGTCGTGGAAGACCAGATCTGGGCGCTCTGCCCGTACGGTCCCGAGGACTTCGCAAAGGTGCGCACCGAGGTCGTGGGCGCGAGCGGGGAGGACTCGGTCACGAACGAAGGCGCGACGAGTTGGTTCCGCATCGCCGTCTCGGATCCCGACGCCGAGAAGGTCGGGAGGGCGTTCTCCAACAGCGCGGTCCAGACGGTGTTGTCCTCGATCCCCGGCTTCTTCGGGTTGTGGCCGCCATCCGAAGCCAAGCCCTTCGCCACCTACTGGCCGGCGGTGATCGCCCGTGATGCGGTGCAGGAGGTGCTTCACCTCGGCGGGCAGGAGACCCAGATCGACCAGACCGAACCGGGCGAGGCGTGGGCGGCCGACGTGCTCCCGATGCCGGTCGACCCGCCTCCCGATGGTCCGACCCGTAGGGCGCCGATCGGATCCGTGGCGGGAGCCCGGGCAGGTGACAAGGGGGGGAATGCCAACCTCGGGGTGTTCGCCCGCTCCGACGAGGCATATGCGTGGCTGCGGGAGTTCCTCACCATCGAGCAGCTGCGAACCCTCCTCCCCGAGGCCGCCGATCTCGAGGTCGAGCGCGTCGAATTTCCCCGCCTCCGGGCGGTGCACTTCCTCATCCACGGCCTCCTCGACGAGGGCGTCTCCTCCACCCTCAGGCTCGATGCACAGGCAAAGGGCCTCGGCGAGTGGCTCCGGAGCAGGGTGGTGGACATTCCCGAGTCGCTGTTGTGAGGCACTCGTGACGCCTGACGAGTTCCTCCGGACAACCCTCGACCCGCTCCGGCTCGCCATCCTCGGGCGTGCAGCGGAGGGCTCCATCGACGTCGAAGCGGTCGCCGCTTCGTTCGGTGTGGACCGACGCAGGGTGCTCGGTGAGGTCGGGAGGCTGCGGTCGGCCGGCCTCCTCGACGGCGAGAACCGACTCGATCGGAAACCGCTCCGGTCATTGGCTGGGTCGCTCGATCGGCCGCCCCCGGTCGACGAGGATGTGCTCGACGGTGCGTGGGACGACGACGAGGCCAAGGTGCTCCGAGCCTTCTTCAGCGGCAACCGCCTCACCTCGATCCCCGCAGCTGCGTCGAAGAAGCGGATGGTGCTCGAGCACCTTGCCCAGCAGTTCGAGATCGGGATGAAGTACGAGGAACGCCTCGTGAATGACATCCTCGGCGCCTACCACGACGACTACGCGGCCCTCCGTCGCTACATGGTCGAGGAGGGCATCCTCTCCCGTGAGGCGGGGGTGTACTGGCGCAGCGGCGGGCGGGTCGAACTCGACTGAGTCATCGGGCGAGCAGCACGGCCGCCCACACGCCCCAGATGACCGCCATGGAGAGTGCGATCGCCGCCTGGACGAGCACGGTGACCCCGAACGACCAGACCGTGGCCGTCGTGGCCCTCCAGGCCGCAGGAGCGCCCGAGGAGGGCAGCTCGGTGAGGAAGACCCCTGTCACCCATCCCACCGGGAGGCCGACCACGGGGATGGCGAAGAACCCAACGACCCCGCCGAGGGCCCCTCCGAGGAGCGCCCGGCGACCGGCTCCGCGGCTCGTCGCCCGCGCGGGGATGCGGATGCCGAGCACGATGTCGAGGGCCACGAGCCCTCCGCCGAGCGCGACGACTGCCGTCGCGAGTCCGTCCCAGCCCGTGAGGACCCCGTGGAGCGCCATCGCCCCGAGGATGAGGAGCGGGCCTGGGATGATCGGGACCATCGAACCGACCACTCCCGCCGCGACGAGCAGCCCGGTCAGCACGGTTGTCAGCCAGATCCCATCCACCCATGGGATCCTATGGGGATGGCCGACGTCGACTTCTACTTCGATCCCAGCTGTCGTTGGTGCTGGATCACCTCGCGATGGTTGCGCGAGGTGGCTCCCGACCGGGTGGATGTGCTGCGATTCAGGCCCTTCTCGCTCTACCTGAAGAACTACGTGATGGAAGGTGGCCAGGGGGGTGAGGAGCGGTGGGAGGCGTCGTTCCACCACCATCGTGCCCTGCGGGTCGTCGAGGCGGCGCGTGCCGAGTCCGGTGAAGCGATCGTCGACGACCTCTACCTCGAATACGGGCGGCGCTTCCAGCATGATCGGGAGCGACCAGTGGACCTCGCGTCGTGGACCGGCGCCGTCGGCCTCCCGGAGCGGGTGGCCGAGGCAGCCGAGGACCCCGTGTGGGACGTGCCGATCCGGGAGGCCATGGAGGAGGCGATCGAGGTGGCCGGCTACGACGTCGGCGTGCCGCTCATCGTGTTCGACGGGTTGCACGGGTTCTTCGGCCCCGTGATCTCACCGGCGCCGATCGGCGAAGAGGCGCGGACGCTCTTCGACCATGTCGAGTGGCTTGCGAGGAACCCCGGGTTCCAAGAACTCAAGCGGGTCGTCCGGGGGCGCCCCGACATCGGCGAACGGCCCTAGGCGCCGAGTTCCCGGCTCCGCTTGGTTGCGGCGCGTACGGCCTCTCGCATCACCCGACGGAAGGCGTTGTTCTCGAGCGAGGCGAGGGCCGCCTCCGTTGTCCCATTGGGGGAGGTGACCTGCCGACGCAGCTCGGCGGCGGTCATGGGTGAGGCGCCGAGCAGTGCCCCGGCCCCTGCCACGGTCTGCTCCGCGAGGAGCCTCGCGTGCTCGGCGGGGATCCCCTCTGCGATCGCAGCTTCCTCGAGTGCCTCCGCCAGCAGGAAGACGTAGGCCGGCCCGGAGCCGGACACGCCGGTCACCGCGTCCAACTGGGGTTCCTCGACGACGATCGTCTGCCCCACGGCGGCGAGGAGTTCCTCGGCGCGCGCGAGGTGGGCCTCGGTGGCGTGCGTTCCCGGCGCGAGGCCGGTCATGCCCATCCCCACGAGTGCAGGGGTGTTCGGCATGCACCGGACGACGGGTACGTCGCCGAGTGCAGCCTCGATCGTGGCGGTCGTGATGCCGGCCGCGATGGACACCACGAGGTGGCGTGGGGTCACGACCGGGGCCAGGTCGGCGAGCACGGCATCCATGACCTGTGGCTTCACCGCGAGGAGGACGACCTCGGCGGACTCGGCCGCGATGGTGGGATCCGAGTAGGCGATGTGCCCGTCGGCGAGGAGCGACTCGACCCTCTCGACCGAGGAGTCGGCGAGTCGGAGGTCGAGCTTCTCCCACCCGGCCTCCATCAGGCCGTGCACGATCGCCGTTCCCATGGCGCCGACGCCGATGACCGCGATGCTCATGCCGATGCCTCGGCTCGCTGGGTGAGGATCCGCTGCAGGAGCACCGACTCCAACGCGCTCACTGCCTCCTCGGAGTACCCCTCCTGGATGATGAGGTCGGCATGGCGCTTCGATGGCTCGACGAATGCCACGTACATGGGGCGGACCGTCTTCTCCCACTGTCGGAGGACGCTCTCCACGGTGCGGCCGCGCTCGCTCACGTCGCGCTGGAGCCTTCGCGAGAGGCGGATGTCGGCGTCGGTGTCGACGAACACCATGAGGTCCATGCGGTCCCGGAGGGAAGGCTCGGAGAGCACGAGGATCCCCTCCACCACGATGATCGGAGCCGGGGTGACGGTGCGGGTCTCCTCCTGGCGGAGGTGCACGGAGAAGTCGTATTCGGGGACCTCCACCGATCGCCCTGCGAGAAGTCCGTCGAGGTGCTCGACGAGCAGCGTGGTCTCGAGGCTGTCGGGATGGTCGTAGTTGACCTTGGTCCGCTCCTCGTAGGTGAGGTCGGGCCGGTGGCGGTAATAGGCGTCGTGCTGGAGGATGTCCATGTCGGTCCCGATCCGCTCAGCGACCGAGGCGGTGATCGTGGTCTTTCCGGAACCGGATCCACCGGCGATCCCGAGAACGAAGGGTCGGAGCGGCGGCATGGCCGCGACGCTAGCGCAGACGGCGCGGGTCCTCGGTGCGGAGGGCGACCGGTACGCTCCCGCCCATGCTTGACATCGGTGACTCACTGCCCCCACGGACCCTGCTCGACGAAACCGGTTCGGAGGTGGATCTCTCCTTGCTTGCCAAGGCGGTTCTCTTCGTCTACCCGGCAGCCATGACGCCCGGTTGCACGACCGAGGCCTGCGACTTCCGCGACCGGTACGAGCGCCTCCAGGGCGCCGGCTACGAGGTCATCGGCGTGAGTCCCGATGCGCCCGAGGCGAATGCAGCCTTCAAGAAGGAGTACGCCCTTCCGTACCGACTCCTCTCGGATCCTGACCACGAGTTGCTCGAGGAGATCGGGGCCTGGGGCATGAAGAAGAATTACGGACGGGAGTACGAGGGCGTGATCCGGTCCACGATCGTCACCGACGAGGCAGGGGCCATCACCCACGCCTTCCGCAACGTGCGGGCGAAAGGCCATGCCGCCCGGATCGCCCGGGAGCTCGGGCTGGGGGACTGACGCCCGTCCCCGGCCTCCTCAGTTGCCGGGTAACACGACGGTGAAGGTGGTCTACCCGTCGGTTCGCCCGTACCGGATCCTGCCATTCATGCGAGCGGCCAGCGCATGGGCCACAGTACAAGCCGAGGTCACGAAGGCCCACGGGCTCTGTCGGGTCCACCCCGAATGGCGCATCGGGCATCGCCACGTAGGCGTCTGGCGCCCCGGGACCGTCGTCGCTGACGGAGATGGTGGTGAACTCGCGTTCGGTGCCGACGTCCACCCTGATTCGTCCCCCTCCGTGGTCGAGGGCGTTCTCGACGAGGTGGCGCAGGAGCTGGTGGAGTCGTTCCCGATCGGCGCGAACCGTCGCATCGCCCCCGCCGATCTCGATGGTGGGGGCCCTCTCGGCCAGCATCGGATCCCCGATGACCTCCCGGACCGCGTCGAGGGCCCGGAAGGTGGTCGCGTCGAACGCCAGCAGGCCCTCTCCCGAACGTTCGGCGACTGTCAGGTCCTCGATGAGCAGGGTGAGCCTGGCCGCCTCGTCGCGGATGCGGGCTGTGAGTTCCGTCGCGTCCTCCCCCGTGTAATCCGCGCTCTCGATGAGGAGCTCGCTGAAGCCGAGGACGGTCGTGAGCGGGGTGCGGAGTCCGTGGGCCACCGAGGAGAGGAATCGGTCGCGCGAGGCGAGGAGGGCGCGGATGGACTTCCGGTCCTTCTCCCTGAGCCAGTTCACATACCCGACGATCACGCCCGTCCCGAAGAGCACCATCGAGCGACCGAGCAGCACGGCGATGGGGAGCCCGGTGCTCAAGACCGTGTTCAAGGCGATGTACGCGGCGGACCCGATCGCGAGGAAGGCGATGACCTGGCTCCCTGAGAGCGTCATCGCCGCCACTGGGAAGAGGAGGAAGAGCCACAGCGTGTAGAACGACGCGACGCCCCCGGTGAGGCCGAGGAGCGCGAATGCGACCGCGAGCATCGCCCACGTGTGCGCGAATGTCGGTGCGAGGACGGCCACGGCAGCGTGGAGGCACCGAAGGCGACGAAGAGGGCGATGAGGGCCCACTGCCACGTCTCGTGTTCGGTGGTTACCCCACCGAACAGCAGGAGCCCGGCCCCGTGGGCGCCCAGTACCGCGGCGGCCGAGACTGTGGCCTTCGTCTCCATCGAGCGCCACCCCGCGACGGCGCATGTGAGGACCGACGGTGGAGGCATCCGGTCGATGTACAGGGTGGGTGTGGTGGAGGTAGCGTCACCGCCATGCGAGCTCCCTCCGTCCTCGTCGTCGCCCTCCTGTCCTTCCTGTTGGTGGGCGTCCCCGTCGGTGCGCAGGTCGAGGTCGGGGAGGTCGCCTCGGGCCTCCGGTCGGAGGGCACCTGGGCTGGGCCGGGCGTCTCGATCGACGGCGCCCTCCAGCGCGTCGTGAACGAGGCGGCGATCCCGTTGTACGTTGCGGTGTTCGCCGAGGACACCGGAGAGGACCCAAGCCTCACGGCAGAGCGAATCGCGTCAGGCTTCGCCAGCGGGACCTTCCTCGTGCTCACTCCCGATGTCATCGGCGTGTACTCGGTGGACTACTCGGACGCAGAGGTGGAGGCCGCCCTCGACGCGGCGTGGGACGTCTTCGGAGACTCCGACGCCGAAGGCGTGGAGGCATTCGAGAAGGCGCTCACCGGCCGGGGTGGGTTCCCCGTCGGAACCGTCCTCTTCGTCGGCGTGTTCGGGCTCGGCGCGTGGGTCGTCTGGCGTGGTCGGCGCTCGACCGCCCTGGCCGCCGAGCGTCGGCAAGAAGAGCGTCGGACGGCCGTCGGTGAGCAGGTGGATGACGTGGCCAACGACATCCTCGCCCTCTCCGATCGCGTCCAGATGGCCGAGGACGAGGCGGTGGTGGAGCACTACCGGGCAGCGAATGCGCTCTTCACCGACGTGCAGGAACGCGTCCCGAGGGCGTCGACCGAGATGGAGTTCGAGTCCTGCTCCACGGACCTCACCAAGGCGGAGTGGCACCTCGAGGCGGTCGAGGCGCTCCTCGACGGGCGACCCGTCCCGACGGAGCCGACCGATCGACCCATTGAGTGCTTCTTCCACCAGCACAAGGCGGGGGTCGAGGCTGCCGAGATCGAGACGCCGGCGGGGCACAAGCAGGTGAGCGTGTGCCGGGAGTGCGCCACCCGACTCCGTGAGGGCCGTCGCCCCGAGCCCCGCACCGTCTCGATGGGTGGTGCCCGGATTCCCGCTGGCCGCGCCCCCCGTTCGTTCGGTGGAGGCGGCCTGGACGTCGGCGTGTTCGACGTGCTCGTAGGCGGATCCCGCACCTCGTATGACTGGCGGGGATCGCGTCCCCGGGTGGGTGGGCTCTCGGCCCCCTCGCGTCGCCGCTCGCCGTCACGACCTGCTTCCTCCTCGCGATCACGTTCCTCCTCCCGCACATCTGGGCGGTCCAGGAGCAGCGGTGGGGGACGGGCAAGTCGTCGCCGCCGAAGGTGAGCGGGACGTCGCCCCCTGGGGGCAGGTAGATTCATCCGAACCGACTCAGAGAGAGGGGTTCCTGTGTTCCAACGCATCTGGGCCTACATCAAGCAGTTGTTCCGCTCCACCGCCGAGGGGGCGATGGATCCGGCCATCGAGGTCGAGATGGCCATTACCGAGGCGAGGAAGCAGGACCAGGCGCTGCGCAACCAGGCGGCGAAGGTCATCGCCCACCGCACGCAGCTCGAGCAGAAGCTCGAGGGCGCGGCCGACACGCTCGGCGAGGCCCGCGAGATCGCCAAACAGGCGCTCCTCCGCGCCGACAAGGCGAAGAACGAGGGCGACATGGAGGCCTTCGACAAGTGGAGCCGTGCCGCCCAGGCCCAGGCCCTCAAGATGCAGGCCGCCGAGAACAACCTCAACAGCCTTCGCGAGCAGTACGAGTTCGCCCAGGGCCAGGCCGACGAGGCGAAGCG
>CAZRJG010000011.1:0-17434 GCA_964600365.1 uncultured Acidimicrobiia bacterium | reverse complement strand
ACAGCCTTCGCGAGCAGTACGAGTTCGCCCAGGGCCAGGCCGACGAGGCGAAGCGCGCGGTCCAGCAAAACGCCTCACGCGTCCAGGAGCTCCTCGCCCGGCGGATGGACCTGCTCGGCAAGCTCGAACAGGCCAAGATGCAGGAGCAGGTGAACTCCGCCGTGGAGTCGATGACCTCGGCAATGGACATGGACGCCCCGAGCCTCGACAAGGTCGAGGAGAAGATCCAGGGACGCCTCGCCGAGGCAAAGGCGAACGCCGAGCTCCGCGCCGCCACACCCGATGGGGCCGAGGCCGAACTCCGTGAGGCCATCAACATGGCCTCTGCCGACGCCCAACTCGAGGCCCTCCGAGCCGAGCTCGGCCTCAACGAGTAGCCCCCGGGTGGCAGGTCCCCCCTTGAGGGGGGACCTGTGTGTGGTGTGGTGTGTGGTGTGCGGTGGGTCCCCCGGAGGAGGGATGGGCCCCACGGCCCGGAGGGCTGTGGGAGGGGGGGAACAGTTGTCACCCCCCTTCCCGTTCGCGTTGCTCACGGGTCCCGTTCCCTCTCGTGGGGGACCTGTGTGTGGTGTGTGAGGGGGGAGGGGTGTGCGTCCCCGTCCCTCGGTCCCGCCTCGGTAGGCTCCCCGCCGAGTGGAAGGAGCCCCATTGCCCGAGCCGAAGCGCACCGTGAGCCGTCTCCTCGTCGCCGCTGCGGTGGTGGCGTTCCTCGCCACCATGGGCCTGTGGGTGCTCGGGTCGATGCCGTGGGCCCATGCCGAGCCGGAGATCGGGCGCGAGGTGTTCGTGAACATCCCGAAGGCGGTGGAGGTGCTCTTCTACGTCGGGGTCTCCTCGTTCCTGGCACTCACGCTCTACCTCTTCTCGCTGCGGGCCCGGAACTGGGAGCGCGGCTCCACCGAGCGTCGGCTCGGTATGTGGCTCGCCCGGTTCAAGGAGCTCGACCGCGGGCTGAGGATGAAGACCCTCCTCGAGGACCGGGCGGCGGGGCTCATGCACGCGGGCATCTACTACGGCTTCGTGGTCCTCTTCCTCGGGACGGTCACCCTCGAGATCGACCACCTCCTCCCCGGGCCCGCCAAGTTCCTCGAGGGCGCCGTGTACCAGTGGTACTCCCTCATCCTGGACCTTGCCGCCGTGGTCTTCCTCGCCGGCCTCGCCTGGGCGGTTGTCCGTCGCTACCTCGACAAGCCCTACCGACTCAAGGGCAAGACGAAGCCCGAGGACGGCTGGGTCCTCTCCCTCCTCGGGACGATCGGGGTGACCGGCCTTCTCACCGAGGCGGCCCGGATCCAGTTCGCCGGCATGCCCGAGTTCGAGACGTGGTCGTTCGCGGGGTACGCCATGGCGGGATGGTTCCCGGAGGCAACGGCGGGGGCCTGGCACCAGGCGATGTGGATCGCGCATGCCGCGGCCTTCATGGCATTCCTCGTGGTGCTCCCCACCACGAAGCTCCGCCACATGGTCACGTCGCCTGTGAACATGTTCCTCTCCCCGAGTGACCGGGTGAAGGGCGCCATGAAGCCGATGCCCGACCTCATGACCTCCGACCTCGAATCGTTCGGTGCCGGGGCCGTCTCCGACCTCACGTGGAAGCAGCTCATCGACACCGACGCCTGCACGGTCTGCGGCCGCTGCACGTCGGTCTGCCCAGCGAACACCACCGGCAAGTCGCTGGATCCGCGTGAGATCGTCATGAAGGTCGGCGAGGTCTCCGCTGCCTCGGGATCGCCGAAGGTCTCCACCCCGGTGAGCCTCGCGAGTGGCATCACGATCACGTCGGACAACCTCTTCGAGCGGATCACGACCGACGAGCTGTACTCGTGCACGACGTGTCGTGCGTGCGACGAGATCTGCCCGGTGGACATCGAGATCCTCGACAAGATCCTCGACATGCGCCGGTACAAGGCGCTCATGGAGTCGGACTTCCCCGCCGACCTCGGCAAGTCGTTCGTGGCGCTGGAGAACAGCGGGAACCCGTGGGGGCTGAACCAGGCGACCCGGGCCGACTGGGCGAAGGAGCTCGACTTCGAAGTCCCGATCCTCGGTGAGACCACCGACCACGCCGAGTACCTCTACTGGGTGGGGTGCGCCGGGAGCTTCGACGACCGCAACGTCCACGTCACCCGAGCCGTCGCCACCCTGCTCAACGAGGCCGGTGTCGACTACGCCATCCTCGGGAGCGCCGAGACCTGCACCGGCGACTCGGCGCGGAGGGCGGGGAACGAGTACCTGTTCCAGATGATGGCCGCCCAGAACATCGAGACCCTCGATGGGTTCGGTGTGAAGAAGATCATCGCCCAGTGCCCCCACTGCTTCACGACGCTCGGCAAGGACTACAAGCAGTTCGGCGGCGACTACGACGTCATCCACCACAGCCAGTTGCTCGCCGAGTTGGTGCGCCAGGGACACCTCGAGCCCGACCTCGGCGGCGGCGACATCACCTACCACGACGCCTGCTACCTGGGCCGCCACGGCGATGTGTACATGGATCCCCGCGAGGTTGTTGCCTCCACCGGGAACCTCGTGGAGATGGAGCGGAGCGGCACGAACTCGTTCTGCTGCGGTGCCGGTGGCGCACGCTTCTGGACCGAGGAGGCGACGGGCCGAAAGGTGAACGTGGAACGTGCCGAGGAGGCGATCGCCACGGGCGCCCAGCAGGTGGCCGTGGCCTGTCCCTTCTGTTACGTCATGATCGATGACGGCGTGAAGGAATTCGGGGGCGAGGGCGTCGAGGTGAAGGACATCGCCATGCTCCTCGCCGAAGGGGTCGCACGGAAGAAGGCGGGAAGCGCCTAGGCCTCCCGGCGACTCGCAAGGGCGGCGCCGACGATGACGAGCGCCACCCCGCCGACCGCCCACCCCGACACGACCTCGTCGAGGAGCACGACGCCGAGGACCATGGCGACGACGGGGAGCAGGTAGATCGAGAACGATCCCCGCGTGGAGCCGACCCGGGAGATGAGCGTCCCCATGATGAGGTAGGCGATCCCGGTGTTGAGGGCACCGAGGACGATCGTGGCGATGGTCGGCCCGGTCGGCCACGCCCCCGGGAGGTCGCGGAGCCCTAGCGGGGCCGTCCACAGGGTGGCGAGGGCGAGCATCCGGGCCATCACCGGCAGGGACCCGTACCGCTGCTGGAGCGGCGTGGCGATCGAGATCGAGAAGCCGTAGAGGAGTGTGGCGCCTGCGATGAGGAGCACACCACGCGCCTGCGACACACCTTGGCCCATCGAGGGGGCTGCGATGCCGATGCCCCCCAGGAAGCCGAGGGCGAGCCCGGCCGCCTGCACCCGAGTGGGCCACTCCCTGAGGAGGAGGGCGGTGATGGCGGTGGCGGCGAGCGGCATGAGGCCGTTGAGCATCCCCGTCGTCGCCGAGGTGATCCACTGCTGTGCGATGGGGAAGAGGGAGAACGGGATCGCCACCCACGTGACCGAGAGGAGGAGGAGGCGGGGGAGGTCCTCCCGCTCGATGCGGGTGCGTGCCTTCGGGAAGAGCAGCAGCGTCGCCGCCCCCGACGCCACGCGGAGCCAGGTGACGAAGGCGGGGGCGAACGCGTCGAGTCCGATCTCGATGAGCACGAACGACGATCCCCAGATGAGGCCGATGCCGAGGAAGAGGGACCACTCCACCGACCCGAAGTGCCCCCGGTTGGTGCCGTGCGAAGAGGAGAGGACGCGAGCCACGGGGGGAAGGTAGTCCTCGGGGCAGCGGTGTCCGTCGGCCTTGCTGGCGTGTGGTAGGTCGTCGGTCCGACCAGAACGGGTGCCAGCAAGAGCACTTTGGGAGCTTCTCGCTATCGCTCGGCTTTCTTGCGGGCGCCCTTGGTCCGAAGTCTTCGAGCGGCTGTCTGCGATCGGGCGACGTTGCCCCTCGGGTTCGAGTGAGTTGGGGTGTGCTTCCTAGGAGCTGCGGTTGAGCAAGGCTGCCAGACGAACGAGTCCCGCTCGCTCGAAAGATTCGAGGAGTTCTTCCCTGCTCGTCGGGGGTGATGTCAACGCTCCAAGCTGCTGCTCGATGATCCGTGACACTTGAGCCTCATTCAGGTCGAAGAGGCCGACGAGGAAGTCGTCCGGGGTTATCGCCTCGACATGATGGAGTGAGAGGACTTCCTCAGGGAAGTCCTTGACGTTGCTGGTCACGATTGCCTGAGCGTTCGCGTGGATCGCAGCTGCGAGAACGTGGCGATCGTCCGGATCGGGCAAGTCCAGGCCGGGGATTCCATGTTCGTAGCCGGAAACTATGCAATCCGGGACTGCCTCGCAGATCAGTTGTCTTCTTCGGGCAATCCGGTCCTCCTCGACGCCACCGCGAGATCCAAGGGCCTCATCGACCTCGTTCAGAATCTCCTCGGTCCAACGGACACTGAGGTGAAAGGCGTGAGAATCCACACCGACTCGAACGAGAGTGTCGGCGGTTGGCATCGGGTACAAGACGTTGGCGTCGTAGAGGACGACGTAGGTCACTCGGAGTAGCTCCCAATCTCCTGGTTGAGGGTCGTCAACTCGTCGGCAACCTGGCGCCGACGTCGGTAGTCCTCGTCCCGATAGGCAATGAGATCTTTGACTCGAATCTTCCGACGATTCCCCACTCGACGGAAGGGGATCCTTTCAGCCTCGAGCACCTTCTCAATGAAGTACGGGCGGGAGACGCCGAGCATGTCGGCCGCCTGCTGAGTAGTCAGCTCTGCGTGATGGGGCACAACAGCAACGGCGTCCCCATCAGAGAGATGGTCGAGGATCCGAATCAGAAGTCCGATGACTTCCGAGGGAACGGAGATCGCAGTTGCTTCCTGATCGGGGTCACTACCCACCAACTGCACTCGGGTCGTCGGTGTCGGATGGGCTCTCAAGAGCCTGGCGTAGCTAGCTGCCGCTTGCGCGGCCTGCTCGGCGATGTTCGTCATCTCCTCATCGGGAATGAGAAGCTGTTCTTGGCTCATGGTGTCTCCTTCGATCGGAAGGATGCCACAGATTCGAAATATTCGCAACGAGGGAGTGTGTCCAGAAGCTCGCGCGCTCTGCTGGCCTGTCCAGTGCTTGGATTGGCTTGACGTCTGGCTTGTCTGGTACTCAGGGGGCAACGGCGACGTTGTGACGCTTTGGGCGGGGAGCGAGTACCGGGGCAGGGATAGGAAGGTGAGTCGACGTCGTGCGGTTCGCTACTCCGACTGGATCGGCGTCGACACGTAGGACAGGGAGAGGAACCTCCACTCCGTGTCCACCTTCACGAGCGTGAAGTAGTCGACGTTGCGACTCCTGGGCTCCTGCCCGATGGACAGGAGGGCGTCGGCCCTGACGAATGCCAGGTGCCCCCCGTCGATCCGAACGGTCCAGTCATGCACGGGCTCGGTGTAGGGCACCTGCTCGGCACGGGAACGCTGGCGGGCGAGCCACTCCCGAGCCGTCATCGTCGTCACCGCGTGGCCATCGCCGCGAACCGACACCGCGGCGATGTTCGCCTCGGGGACCACCATCGCTTCGATGGCGTCGTAGTCGTGGCGGCCCGCGGCCTCCAGGAACCGCTCGACTGCCGCCTGGACCGCGTGTGCATCCGAGTCGTGCATGTCGGGAGTATCGCAGTCGTGTTGCCCCGCCGCTCGCGGGGTCGTCGTCCGCCCTCGCGATTGGATCGTGGGGGAGGTGCGGGGTCCTGACCGGCCGTAGAGCCTTGGCCTCGTGTGGGCCTGGACCTCCTGTCGGCGTGCTACATTTGAGTATCCGCTCAAACTTCGGAGGGTGATTCCGATGGATCCCATCAGCTTCGACGGGCGCGTGGCGATCGTCACGGGCGCCGGTGGTGGCCTCGGCCGGGCGCACGCCCTCGACTTCGCCCGGCGTGGGGCCAAGGTCGTCGTGAACGACCTCGGGGGTGCGGCCGACGGCACCGGCTCGGGGTCCTCCATGGCCGACGCCGTCGTCGATGAGATCACGTCGGCCGGGGGCGAGGCGATCGCCAACTACGACAGCGTCTCCACCAGGGAGGGTGGTGAGGCGATCGTCGGGGCCGCCCTCGACGCCTTCGGCACCGTCGACATCGTCGTGAACAACGCCGGGATCCTGCGCGACAAGAGCTTCCACAACCTCACCGAGGACGAGTTCGGTCCCGTCCTCGACGTCCACCTCCGCGGCGCCTTCCACGTCACCCTCCCGGCATGGAAGGTGATGCGCGAGAAGGCCTACGGCCGGGTGGTCTCGACGACCTCGGCCTCGGGCATGCTCGGCAACTTCGGGCAGGCCAACTACGGCGCGGCCAAGGCTGGCCTGTGGGGCCTCACCAACGTCCTTGCCCAGGAGGGCGCCAAGTACGGGATCACCGCCAACGTCATCGCCCCCATCGCCAAGACCCGGATGACCGAGGAGCTCTTCGGCCCGATGATGGACTTCTTCGCCCCCGAACAGGTCACCCCCGCCGTCGTGTACCTCGCCTCCGACCAGTGCACCCTCACCGGCGAGTGCCTCACCGTGGGCGGCGGCCGCGTCGGCCGGATGTTCCTCGGCGTCAACCGGGGATGGTTCGCCGGTCCGGGTGTCACCCCCACCGCCGAGGACGTCGCCACCCATCTCGACGAGGTGATGTCCGAGGAGGACTACCTCGTCTGCGCCAACTCCATGCAAGAGATCCAGGAGCTCATGCTCCCCCTCTTCCAGTCCTGACCCACCCATCGATCACCACGGAGCACACCATGGACCGCACCCTGTACGACAGTGACCACGACCTGTTCGCCAAGACGGTCGACGCATTCGTCGACGCAGAGATGAAGCCCCACTGGCTGCAGTGGGAGGAGGACGGCATCGTCCCCAGGGAGGTCTTCGAGAAGGCGGGCCAGACCGGCCTGCTCGGCATGGCCGTCCCCGAGGAGTACGGCGGCCCCGGCATGCCCGATTTCCGGTGGAATGCGATCGTCGCCGAGCGGATGATGTACGCCGGCATCGGCGCCGCCGGTGCTGGCATCGTCCTCCACAACGACGTCTGCCTCCCCTACTTCCTCGACATCGCCAACGAGGAACAGAAGCACCGCTGGCTCCCCGGCATGGTGAGTGGCGAGCACATGACCGCCATCGCGATGACCGAGCCGGGTACCGGCTCCGACCTCGCCGGGGTGAAGACCACCGCCATCAAGGACGGCGACTCCTACATCCTCAACGGGTCGAAGACGTTCATCACCAACGGCATCAACGCCGACATCGTCATCGTCGTCGCCAAGACCGACCCCACCCAGGCCCACGCCGGGATGAGCCTCTTCGTGGTCGAGGAGGGCATGGAGGGCTTTGAGCGGGGCCGCAACCTCGACAAGCTCGGCATGCACAGCCAGGACACCGCCGAGCTGTTCTTCAACGACGTCCGCGTCCCCGCCGAGAACCTCCTCGGTGCCGAGGGGGCCGGCTTCTTCGCCCTCGTCCACAACCTGCCCCAGGAACGCCTGTCGATCTCGGTGAGCGCCATCGCCTCGTGTGAAGCGGCCCTTGACATGACCATCGACTACGTGAAGGAACGAAATGCCTTTGGTCGATCGATCGCCTCGTTCCAGAACACCCGCTTCGAGATCGCCGAGATGAAGACGGAGATCGAGATCGGTCGGGTCTACGTCGACCGCCAGATCGAGGCCCTTTCCAACGGCACCCTCACCGTGGAGGATGCCGCCATGGGCAAGTGGTGGACCACCGACCTGCAGGGCAGGGTCATGGACCGTTGCCTCCAGCTCCACGGTGGGTACGGCTACATGATGGAGTACCCGATCGCTCGTGCCTTCGCCGATGCCCGCGTGCAGCGGATCTACGGCGGCACGAACGAGATCATGAAGGAGATCGTCGGGCGCTCCGTCCTCGCCTGACGGGCTCCGGCCGGGGTCCGACCGTCAGGCCGACGCGACCTTCTCGGCCCCTTCGCGCTCGAGCATCCGCTGGAGCTGGTCCTTCCTCACGAGGCCTGACTGGCGCCAGCGCGGCTTCGCCCGTCCGTTCGTCAGGAGGACGAAGGTCGGGGTCGACATCACCTTGAACTCGGCGAAGGCGTCGGGTGCGTGCGCCGCGTTCACCTTCACGACGTGCGCGGACTCGCCGTACTCGTCGGCGAGCTCGTCGACGATGCCGTCCATGACCTTGCACGGGGCGCACCCGTGCTGCATGAAGTCGACGAGGACGGGTTTGCCCTCTGCCGCGATCTGTTGGAGTTCCTGCACCGAGCCCACCGGAGTGGCCTTGCGTCGTTTCGGTTTCTTGAAGAGCGCCATATGCAATCTCGAACGTCGTGTACCCCGGAGGGTATTCCCCGGCGCTTCGCAACCTCGAAGCCTGACCTACTCGCCGACGGGCTCCCAGACGAGATCCCACCGGTCGAGGCAGTCTGCACATCGGTAGGCGAGGACGTCGCCGAGGGCCCAGCCCTCGGGGGGCTCGAAGGAGATGAGGTGGCATGTGCCGAGGCAGTCCACGCACGTGATCGTGTCCGGGGGCCGCGCGTCGTCCACCTCGTCTTCCATGCGGCGAGCGTACCCCCGTCCGGCAGCGGCGCGTGCCACGGGTATCCGACGTGCTGTCGGGGGTCGACGGTCATACAGTGCTGCGTCCTATGGCCCGTGCACGTTCCCGCGTCGCCCGAGGGCTCTACTTCTCCCTCGGCATCGTGATGCTCGGCATCGCGTTGGTCGGCATCGTCCTCCCCACGATCCCGACCACCGGTCCGGTCCTCCTCGCGGCCTTCTCGTTCTCCAAATCGTCGGAGCGGTTCGACCGCTGGATGGTCTCGCACCGCACGTTCGGCCCCATCGTTCGCAGCTGGCGGATCCGGCGCGGCTTCACGCTCCGGGTGAAGCGGTTGGCGGCCTTCTTCATCGCCCTGTCCTTCGGGCTCACCGTGGGTCTCACCTCGATGCCCCTGTGGGCCGACGTCTCGTTCGTCGCGTTCGCCGTCCTGCTCACCTGGTGGATCGTGACCCGACCCACCATCAGCGAGGACGACCGCGACATCCTCATGGCGCTCACGTACGAGGAAGTGAAGGCGTAGGGCGAGGGGACGTCGGTTGTGTGGGCTCGCGGTTGCGAGCCGTTGTGTAGGGCTCGCCTCTGGCGAGCCCGTTCTGTTGGGGCGGGTTCCCCCGCCCGTTCGTTCGGTCTGGTTCTTCGAAGGGGGTTCCACAGCCTCCAGCTGCGGTTCGTGGCCGACCAGGGCTTCGTCGATGTGGCGGAGGCCAGGCGCCTTCGCAACGAGTGCCGGGCGATCAGGCGGATGCTCTCCAGCCGCAAGCGGCGGCTGCAGGAAGCGGGGTAGGCACGGGCGTCGATGGCGCCCGACGGGACGGGACGACCGAAGGGAGTCCCCAGACAACGGGCTCGCCGCGTGCGAGGCCCACAGAACCGGGACCGAAGGTCCCCAAGCCCCGAAGGGCCACCCCTACTCGTACGAGATCGCCTTGAGCACGTCGAGCTTCGCTGCCTGGTTGGCGGGGAGGAGGGAGGCGAGGACGCCGGCGATGCCGGAACCGAAGAACCCCGCGGTCACCCATGTCCACGGGATGGAGAGCGTCGAGCCCTCGCCGATGGTGGTGACGGTGAGGCCCCAGCCGAGGAAGATCCCAATGGTGAGTCCGAGCACTGCGCCGTAGAGGGCGATGAGGATGGCCTCCCACCGGACCATCTGGCGCACCTGGGGTCGGGTCATGCCGATCGCCCGGACGAGTCCGATCTCCCGGGTCCGCTCGTTCACCGCGAGGTACAGGGTGAGGACGATGCCGACGACCGCAACGATCACCGAGAGGAACAAGAGGCCGGCGACCATCCCGGTGAGCGCGAGGAGGGGCTGGCGGATCTGCTCGATGAGTTGTGCGATGTTGGTGGCGGTGACCCCGGCGAAGTCCTGCAGCTCCTCGTTGATCGCCGCGACGAGCGCATCGGGGTCCACTCCCTCGGCGGCTGCCACCACGAGGCCGTTGTCGGTCGACTGGTCGTTGATCTCCCGGACCGTCTCGTAGTTCACATACCAACTCTGGCTGTCGTTCACGCTCCCACCGAGGTCGAAGATCGCCCTCACGGTGAAGGTGCGTTCCATCTCCCCGAGGATCTCGAGGGTGATGCTGTCGCCGATCCCGAGGCCGGTGCGCTCTGCTTCGACGCGCTGGAGCGCCAGTCCGTCACCCACGACGTCATCCCATGAGCCCTCGAGCGACTCGAAGTTGATGGCGAGGTCGATCGTGTCGGGTTCGATCCCGACCGCCACGTTGGGGATCCCGTTGGCATCGGTGATCGGGAGGTAGCTCAGACGGGCGACCCGATCCACCTCGGGCAACGCCTCGACGCGGTCGCCGACCTCGGTGGAGAACCCGCTGAAGACGTTGAACCCGGTCGGCTGCACGATCGCGTCGCCGGTGAACGCGTCCTCCACGGCGCTGAGGATCGTGTCCTCGACCGACGTGGAGAGGATCGCGACGGTGGCGACGAGCCCGAGCCCGATCATCAGCGAGGCAGCGGTGGTAGCGGTCCGGCGTGGTGTGCGACGGGCGTTCTCCCGCGCGATGACGCCGGTGAGCTGGCGAAGGGGGCGACCGAGGGTGGCGATGACGGGCCGGGCGAAGGCCCGGGCGAGGAGGAAGAGTCCGATGAAGAGTCCGAGCGCGCCGATGCCCGCGACCTGGATGGGGTCGATGTTGCCCTGGACGGCGCCCGCCGTACCCCTCGCCTGGAAGGTGGCGACGACCACTGCGGCGACCGAGGCAGCGGTGAGCGTGAGCCCCGTCCACAGCCACCACCTGCGTGCCCGTCGCACCTCCACCTGGTCGCGGAGGGCTGCCATCGGGGTGATGCCCGTGGCCCTGAATGCAGGGATGAGCGCAGAGAGTGCTGCCGTCGTGGTGCCCACGACCAGGCCGATGACAAGCGTGTCGAACTCGACGACGAGGCCGGAGTCGGGAAGCGACCCCACGCCGGTGAACTCGATCACCCAACGGATGAACGCTGCGGCGCCGATGCCGAAGAAGACGCCGATCGCCGAGCTCACGATCCCGACGATGACCGCTTCGGAGAGGACCATCCGGAGGAGTTCCGACCGCGTCGCGCCGAGGACTCGGAGGAGGCCGAGCTCGCGGGTCCGCTGGGCGACGACGACCCGGAAGGCGTTGTAGACGACGAAGGAACCGGTTACGAGGGAGATGCCGGCGAAGATGAGCAAGAAGGTGTTGAAGAAGCCCAGGCCCTCCTGCAGGTCTGCGGCGCTCTGCTCGGCGGCCGATTGCGACGTGATGGCCTCGCCGACCCCTTCGAGCACGCGGTTGATCTCGGCGTTCACGAGGTCGACGTCGACGCCGGGCTCCACGGTCACGCCGAAGTTGGAGACCTCTCCATCCATCCCGAGCAGCTCCTGGGCTCGGGAGAACTCGAATCCGACGAAGGTCGCGCCGAAGCTGATGTCGCCGAGGGTGAAGCCGACCTCACCCACGACTTCGTACTCCTCGAACGCTCCCTGGGCGGCGACCCGGATCGTGTCCCCGATCTCGAGTTCCCGCTCCTCCAATGTCCCACCGTCGAGCAGGACCTCGAGGTCTCCCTCGGGCGCCCGACCCTCGACCACGTCGAAGGCCGAAGGTCCGCCCTCCCACGCAACCCCAAAGGTGGGTGGCCCGAATGCGGGGAGCTCACCGTCGAGCGGTTCGAGGATGACAAAGCCCTGGATCTGGGGGCTCACCGCCTCGACGCCGTCGATGGTGAGGAGGTCGTCCTCGACGTCCGCCGAGATCGTCGGGAGCTCGAAGTTGAACTCGTTGAGGTCGTCGGGCTGGATCGGGGTGACCTGGATGTCGACGGCGGCGAAGGCGCTCGTGAAGACGTTCGTGAACCCTGCGCGCAGCGAGTCGGTGAAGACGAATGCGGCGGCCACGAATGCGACGCCGGTGACGATTGCCCCGCCGAGGAGGAAGCTCCTGAGCTTGTGCTCCCACAAGTTGCGGAGCGAGATGGTGAGCACGTCAGGCCTCGAGTTGCTTGATCTGGTCGAGCACCTGGTTGGCGTCGGGATCGGTGAGTTCGGCGACTGGTCGACCGTCGCGGAGGAAGACGACGCGGTCGGCGTAGGCGGCCGCTGCGGGGTCGTGGGTGACCATCACGATGGTCTGGCCGAACTCATCCACGGCGCGGCGTAGGAACGAGAGCAACTCATGCGCCGAGGTCGTGTCGAGGTTCCCCGAGGGCTCGTCGGCGAAGACGATGTCGGGTCTGCAGGCGAGTGCGCGGGCCGCGGCGACCCTCTGCTGCTGGCCGCCCGACATCTCGGCCGGTCGGTGCGAGAGGCGATCGCCGAGGTCGAGGATGTCGATCACCTGGTCACGCCACTCGACGTCGGGCTGGTGGCCGGCGATGCGCACCGGGAGGTCGATGTTCTCCGCGGCGGTGAGGGTGGGCACGAGGTTGAAGGCCTGGAAGACGAACCCCACCTTGTCCCGCCGGAGGATGGTGAGCTCCTTGTCGGAGAGCGTTCCGAGGTCGACGTCGCCGATCCAGGCTGACCCGGCGGTGAGGCTGTCGAGGCCCGCCATGCAGTGCATGAGTGTGGACTTCCCGGACCCGGAAGGACCCATGATCGCCCCGAACTGCCCACGCGCGAACTCGAGGGTCACGCCGTCGAGGGCGACCACCTCGGCGGTGGTGCCTTCTCCGTAGACCTTCCTCGCATCGACGACGTGCGCAGCGACTTCCAATGGAACTCCTCGGGGGTGTTTCGAATGGTACGACGCCCCCCGTCGAAGCAGACGCCCGGCTCAGCGTTCGAGGCCGGGGAAGTCGAGTTGCCGGAGTGCTTCGTAGACCGCGATCGCCACCGAGTTCGACAGGTTGAGGCTGCGAGACCGGGGGTGCATCGGGATGCGCACCGACCCGGTCACGGCTGGATGGCCAAGCACGGCCTCGGGCAGCCCGTCCGACTCGGGACCGAACACGAGGACATCGTCCTCCTGCCAGGAGACGTCGGTGTGCGTCGTTGCACCATTGCGCGTGAACGCGTGCACGCGTCGGCCGGGGAGCGTGTCCAGCAGAGCCCCGAAGGACTGGTGCTCGTGCACCCTGGCCCACTCCCGGTAGTCGAGCCCGGCGCGCCGCAGTCGGGCCTCGTCGAGGTCGAAGCCGAGGGGGTGGATGAGGTGGAGATCGCTCCCGGTGTTCGCGGCGAGTCGCATCACGTTCCCCGTGTTGGGGGGGATCTCGGGTTGGAACAGGACGAGGTGCATCAGAACAGTGTCGGCACCGAGGACTCGATCCCCCGGAGCGCGTCGTAGTCCACCTCGACGCAGCCGACACCGCGCGACTCGGCGAGGGTCTTCGCCTGGGGCGTGATCGACTGGGCGACGAAGATGCCGCGAACGGGCTGGAGTCGGGGGTCGCGGTCAAGCCGTTCCACGTAGCGGGCGAGTTGCTCGACCCCGTCGATACCGCCGTTGCGCTTGATCTCGACGGCCACCGTGCTCCCGTCGGCGTCCTCGCAGAGGAGGTCGACGGGCCCGATGTCGGTGGGGTACTCGCGTCGGATGAGCTTCAAGCCCTCTTCGACCTCCTCGGGCCGTTCTGCGAGGAGGACCTGGAGGTGGGCCTCCACCCCGTCCTTCTGCAGGCCCGGGTCGAGGCCCATGGCGTGGTCGAACTCGTGGAGGATCTCCTCGATCTCGATCTCGAGGCGCTCGCCCTTCGTGTTCGTGACCACCCACGTCCCATCCTGTTCCTCGAGGTGGTTCGGAGCGTTCATCCAGTTGAGGGGCTTGTAGGCCCCGCCGTCCGCATGCACCGCGACGCATCCGTCGGCCTTCACCATGAGGAGGCGGACAGCCGACGGGAGGTAGGCGGTGAGCCGTCCCTCGTAGGTGACGGCGCAGCGGGCGATGACGAGGCGCATGGGGAGGCGACGCTAGCGTCCGCCCCTCGACACCCGGTGGAGGGCCGGAGGCTCAGTCGGTCCGCGCGCCGAGGGAGGCGAGGGCAAGGGCTTCCGCGAGGGCTGACTTCCGCAGGTCCTCGAGTTCCACCGACTCGTTGGGCCCGTGCATCGCCGAGGTCGGATCGCACACGCCCGTGAGGAGGATCTCGGCTGCAGGCATCGCCTCGTGGAATGCAGCCACGAACGGGATCGAGCCGCCGACCCCGGTCTCGACCGAGGAGGTGGCGAACGCTTCGCCGAAGGCGGCTCGCCACGCGTCGTAGGCAGGCCCGTTCGTTTCGAGGGCGAAGGACTCTCCGGCTGCTCCGCGCTCCACCGTGACCCTGGCACCCCACGGCGCGTGGTCGAGCAGATGCCGCTCGAGTGCAGCCATGGCGGTCGCAGGGTCCTGTCCGGGGGCGAGGCGCATGCTCACGTGCGCTCGCGCAGAGGGGACGAGGGCGTTCACCGAGTCGCGGATGCGCGGCGCGTCGATGGCGAGGACCGAGATGGCCGGCTTCGACCACATTCGGCTGGTGAAGGTCCCCGACCCGATCTTGTGGACACCGTCGAGCACTCCTGCGGTGGCGTCGAGTTCCTGCTCGGTGAGGTCGAGTGCAGGGCTCTCGTACGAGACGAGCCCTCCCACCGCAACCTCGCCGTCGTCGTCGTGGAGGGTTGCGAGGAGGCGGCTGAGCGCCATGAGCGCATCGGGGTACACACCGCCGAACATCCCCGAGTGGACCGCGTTCTGCAGTGTCGCCACTTCGACCTCGCAGTCGACGAGGCCCCGCAGGGAGGTGGTGAGGGTCGGGACGCCGACTCGCCAATTCGCCGAGTCCCCGATGACGATGACGTCGGCATCGAGGAGATCGCCATGGCCAGCGAGGAAGTCGGGGAGGTGCGCGGAGCCGATCTCCTCCTCGCCCTCGAAAAAGCACTTCACCGTGACGGGGAGCTCGCCCTCGAACGCGCGGATGGCACCGAGGTGCATGAGGATCCCCGCTTTGTCGTCACCCGAACCGCGGCCGAAGAGCCGCCCGCCCTCGAGGCGGGGCTCGAACGGATCGGCCTCCCACCCGGGGCCGGCGGGCTGCACGTCGTGGTGGGCGTAGAGCAGGACGGTGGGAGCGCCCTCGGGTCCGGGGAACTCGCCGTACACGGCCGGGTGCGAGCCCTCGACCTCGAGGAGTCGAGCCTCACGGGCGCCTGCCTCCCGCAGGAGATCGGCTACGGCTTCTGCGGACCGTCGCACGTCGTCGGTGTGGTCCTCGATGAAGGAGATTGATGGGATCCGGACGAGGTCTTCGAGCGCGGACACCATCCAGGGGAACAGGGAGTTGATACGGGCTGCGAGATCAGGCATGGAGGGCAGGCTAGATCGTGCCGCGTCCGTGACCTCACGGTGGACGGCAGGCACCGGCGACATCCCCCGGTATCCTCCTCGCCGTGGCAACCGTGCGGCTCTTCGCCAATCTCCGGGAAATCGTCGGGTCGGGCCGACTCGAGGTCGACGCCGGTACCGTGGGGGAGGTCCTCGACGCGCTCGTCGCCGCGCACGGCGCCGAGTTCCGTGATGGCCTCGAGCAGTCCCGCGTGTGGCGCAACGGAGATCCCGCCGAGCCCACCATGGGGGTGACCGCCTCGGACGAGGTGGCGATCATCCCTCCCGTCTCCGGAGGCTCCGGTCGCCTCGTCGACACCCGTGCCGCAACGCAGGGCGTCCCCATCCCGGCCGTGGCGGCGGCGTCCGCGGCGCTCGTGCTCGCCATCGCCAATGCATTCGACTCGCCCGCGTGGTTCATCGCCGCCCTGGTCGGCGTCCTCGCCGTGTGGGCGTCGGACCTCGTGGATCAGGGACGCCTCACGGGAACCGGGCTCAGGGCACTTCCGCTCGTCTTGGTCGTGTTCCTCGGCACGTCGGCTGGCTGGTGGTTCGCCTCCCGCGGGTCGGGTGCGGCGGGCCTTGGCATGGCGGCGATCCTCGCCGTGCTCATCACCCTCATCGCGGCGTCGTTCCGTCCCGACACGCGGACGATCACCAGTGTCTCGACCACGACGATGGTCTCGGCGGTCGCCGGGGTCGCGGGAGCGGGCCTCGCTGCGGTGCGGCTTGCCGAAGGTGGTCGCACGCTCATCTGGCTGTTCCTCGTGATGGTCGTCATTGGCGCAGCGGCGTCGGGGGCGACGCGCGCACTGCGGACGATCGCAGTGGTGGATCCGCTCGTCGCCGGTGCACTCGGCACGATCCTCGGTGGCCTCGTCGCGGCGCTCGTGCTCGACCTCCAGGTGGTGGGCTTCCTCCTCGTCTCGATCCTCGTGGCCCTCGCGGCGATCGCAGGTCGTGCGCTCGGCGCCCTCGGGCGCACCGGTGAGCTCTACCTCGCCGAGGACCTCCCGGGGTACCTCCCCGGACTCGACGGCGCGGTCATGGCTGCCTCGATCTTCCTGTTCGCCGTCACCTTCTTCACCTGATGGCGACCGCTGCGGCGGTCGCGCTCGGTGGGGCCGTGGGGGCCACCCTTCGCTACGGCGTCTCCCGACTCGTGATCCTCCTCGGTGGAGCGGGCTTCCTCGCAACCGCGATCGTCAACGTGATCGGTGCTGGTGTCCTCGGGTTCCTCGCCGGATGGTGGGCCTCCCACGAGGGGCTCGATGATCCGGTCCGACTGGGGATCACGACCGGCCTCCTCGGTGGCTTCACGACCTTCTCCACGTGGGTGGTCGAGAGTTCTGCGCTCTGGGAGGAGGGTCGGGCAGCCGTCGCGTTGCTCAACCTCGTGGTCCCCGTGGTCCTCGGCCTGGTCGCCGTGCTCGCCGGCCTCGCCGTCGGAAGGGCAACGCGGTAGGGACGGCCTCGCCGTGGGGAGCCCCTTCATTGGGGAAGAGGATCTCTCACCCCCCTCCCGTTCGCTTTGCTCACGGGTCCCGTCGCCCCTGAGGGGGGACCCGGCTCGCGACTCAGCCGCTCGTTTGCTCTGTTGGCAGCGGGAACCAGCGAAGGGACTCGAAGTCCTCCGTGACGTCCACCGGTGGGGCGTCGTCGAACTCCACCCCCTCTTCGAGGAGCTCCCTCGCTGCATCGAGGTACCGCTTGAGGTCTGCCCCGGCGAACTCGTGTCGCCGGGCCTTGTAGGCCATCTCTCCCGAGGAGTAGTCGATGTCATGGAGGCTGAGCGGGGGCTCGGCAGTCCCACCCCGATGCGTCCACAGGGCGGTGACGGGATCGAACCCGTAGGCCGGGAGCAGGTTGGCGCCGTGGGTCGCGATGAGGCGGACTGCCTCGACGATGTACTCGAAGGTCTCCTCGTCGATGAAGTAGTTGAAGTTGACCCGCACCCATCCTGGTTTGATGCCCTCGCACCCGCGGCCGATCTCGCGCTCGAAGGCGTGGGAGCGATCGAAGTCGATTCCGAGCAGGCGGTGGCCATACGGCCCTGCGCAGGAACACCCTCCCCTGGACTGGATCCCGAAGAGGTCGTTGAGCAGGGCGACGACGAAGTTGTGGTGCAGGTAGCCCCGCTCGTGGCGGATCACGAAG
>CAZRJG010000010.1:0-53998 GCA_964600365.1 uncultured Acidimicrobiia bacterium | reverse complement strand
ACCCGAGCGACCGGCCCCCGCCGACCACGAGGACGTGACCGGTGACGTACCCCGAGCGTTCGCCGTCGGCGAGCCACGCCACGGCCTCGGCGATGTCATCGGGGGCACCCATGCGCTTCATCGGGTTCGCATCCACCATGCGCGTGCGGATCTCCTCCGGGATCGCAAGCGCCATCGGGGTCTCGATCAGGCCCGGCGCAACGGCATTGACTCGGACACGAGGTGCGAGCTCGAGAGCGAGCGCCCTCGTCATCCCGACCACACCGCCCTTCGACATCGAGTAGTTGAACTGCCCGTAGTTCCCCAGGTACGCACGGGACGAGATGGAGATGATCGATCCGCCATCACGAATCTGATCGAGGAGGTCACGGGTGAGGTCGTGGACTGCGCCGAGATTCACCGCGAGGACGGCCCGAAACTGGGCCTGCTCCATCTTCACCAGTCGGGCGTCGCGCGTGATCCCTGCGTTGTTGACGAGGACGCGCAGCGGGCCGACACGACGAACGGCCTCGGCCACCGCCGCGCGACCGCCGGCGTCAGCAAGATCCGCCTGCACCGCGACGACCTCATGCCCCTCCGCCACAAGTGCTTCGGCCACATCGTGCACGGCATCGACGAGGTCGACCGCGACGATCGCGTGCCCATCCCACGCGAGCCGCGCTGCGAGGTGGGTTCCTATCCCCCCGGCCACCCCGGTGACGACCGCCACACTCATGGCAGCGCCTTACCGAGATGGGCTGCACCGACGCGAACGAGTTCGCCCGTGGCTCCTGAAGCATCGAGGAAGCGCGACACCCACTCGGCGACCGCCGCTGGATCGGCTCCCTCCTCCGGTGCAACCACGTTCGCCGTGAAGCCCGGTCCCACGCCCTCGAGCGCGACGGTCCGGGCTGCGGACAGGAGCCCACACGCGACCATTGCGGCGGCCGCGCCTCGTTGCCCGAGCAGGTCCTCGCCACCAACGACGTAGACGATCGGGCCGACGTGGCGGGCCGCCTCCTGGGACAACCTGAACGCATCCTCGAGCTCGGACTCCACGGCCTCCCACTCGGTGCCGATGGCAGGACCCGCTGCCACGAAGACCAGCCCATCCGAGGCAGGGCTGTCGACGACCCCTGCCTCTTCGAATGCGGCTTCGAGTCGTGCGAAGCCCGGTGGGATCCTGAGAAAGGGCATGCTCCCGGAGGCTAGCCCAGCACGGTCAGACCCCCGCGAAGCCGCCACCGACTCCCTAGCATCATTGCCATGGAGGAGTTCGGTCCGAGGTGCACACGGTGATCCCCTCCGGCCACGGGGCGTACCTCCCCGCACCGAGGTTCGTCGTCCTCACCACGATGATCGCCCTCCTGGCACATGGTCTCGCTGCCGTCCTCCTCATTCCACTCGCCACGCTCGAGTGGGGGACGATCGCCGGCGTGGGGATCGTCGTCGCGGGCCTGGTGTCGATACCGTGGCATCGGTGGGCCGAATCGCTCGCCGGGGTGGTCCTCGGCCTCGCCACCATCGCGCTCATGGTTGGGTCAGGCGGGGCAGACAGCTTCTTCCTCCTCTGGCTCTTCGTCCTCGCCGCCGTCTTCCCCATGCTCTTGCCACCACCCTGGTCGTGGGTGTTCGCATCCTCGATCCCCATCGCGTACCTCGTGCTTGCGTGGTTTGGGCCACCGCACACACTCCCTGCCGTGGTCATCGTGAGCCGGGTGGCGATCCTCGCCCTCATCGGCGCGCTCGGCACACGCTACGGGTCCGGCCTGGAGCAACTACGCGCGCTCGACGAGCGGTTCCGCGAACTCGTCGAGGGCACTCCCGACGCAGTCGTCGGGGTGGATCCGGCGGGCATGGTGACCCTCGCCAACGCCGCAGCGACGACGATGTTCGGGTACGAGGTCGACGACCTCGTCAGCAAGCCGCTCTCGCTCCTCGTCCCCGAGAACTACCGCAACGTACATGGCGGTCATGTCATCGACTTCCTCTCCCGCGCCGACCTCGCACGTGAGATGGCCACGGACCGCCCGAACCTCGTCGCCAGGCGAGCCGACGGCACTACCTTCCCGGTGGCCATCACCATCTCCAGGCTCGCCCGGCCGGGCAGGGCCGAAGCCATCGCGATCGTTCGCGACCTCACCTCCCACCTCGACCTCGTGGAGTCGATCCGCGACCGGGAGGAGGAGATCACTCGTATGGCCCGGGCCCGCTCAGAGCTCGTCGGCACCGTCGCCCACGAGCTGAGGACACCCCTCACGTCCGTCCTGGGGTTCAGCAGCATCCTCTCCGAGCCGGGTATCGAGGAGGAGGAGCGGACTCGACTCCTCGCCGAGGTCGTCGAGCACGCCACCGACCTCGGTCACATCGTGGAAAACCTCCTCACCGCAGCTCGCGTCGAACACGACGACCTCACGATCTCCCAGCACCACGTCGACCTCGCAGAGGAGGCCCAGCGCGTGATCCTGAGCGTGACGATGCCGACGGAGCGGGAGATCAAGCCACCAGTGGGACCCGTGCCGTGCGTCGCAGATCCACCACGGCTTCGCCAACTGATCCGAAACCTGCTCACCAACGCACTCCGGCACGGCGGCGCCACCATCGAGGTCCGTGCGCGCGCGGAGGAAGGGCAGGCAATCCTCGAGGTGATCGATGACGGTCCCGGCATCCCTGAGGAGGACCAGGAGCGCGTCTTCTCCCGCTTCGAGCATGGAGACGTACAGGAGGGGGTGACGAGGCCATTCGGACTGGGCCTGTCGGTGTCCCGTGAGCTCGCATCGCTCATGCATGGGACCCTGACCTACTCGCGAGAGAATGGTCGTAGTCAGTTCTCCCTCCGACTTCCCTCCCCCGGGTAAGCAGCCCCACTAGGAGCCGCGCAACATCGGCCCGGGTCCTATCGTGCGCCGCATGCAGATCACCGTGCTGCCGACGCCGGGCGAACTCGCCGCCCATGCAGCACTCCTCGTCGATGACTACCTGGCGCCGGGACGAAACATCGCGCTCGCCGGAGGGAGCACCCCCCGGAGGATGTACGGGGTGCTCGCCCAACGGGGGGTGTCGTGGGACGGCGTCGATTGCTGGTTCGCCGATGACCGCTGGGTCCCGATCGACCACCCCGACTCGAACGCGGGAATGGCCATCGAGGCGACGGGGGGTGCCGTGCGCCGGTCACTCCTCCCCGTGCCACACCACGACGAAGTGGACCCGCACGTGGCTGCAAGCCAGTACGAGACGCTCCTCCGCACTCGCATCGGCGACGACGAGGGCGTCATCAGACCCGGGCTCGTCTTGCTCGGGATCGGGGACGACTGCCACACCGCGTCGCTCTTCCCCGGCACCAGCGCCCTTGGGGTCACCGACACGGACGTGGCGGCGAACTGGGTGCCCGAGAAGGACACGTGGCGGATCACGGCAACGATGCCCCTCCTCCACCGAGCCGAGCGACTCGTCTTCCTGGTGCAGGGGACGGGGAAGGCAGCGGCGCTCGCCGAGATCCTCGAGGGTGGTGGCTCGACACCCGCCGCACGGGTGGCGGCCGGAACGGCGGACGTGCACTGGCTCGTGGACGAGGCGGCGGCAACGGGCCTCCGCACGACCGAACTCCACCGACCCACCTGACCTAGTCTCACCGCATGGAATTCTCCCCCAGTACCGCGCTCGTCGTCGTGGACGTCCAACATGACTTCGCTGACCCCGAGGGCAGCCTTTTCGTCACCGGCGGACCGGCCACCATCCCGATCATCAACGGCCTCATCGAGCAGGCAGTCGCAGCAGGCGCCACCGTGGCCTACACCCAGGATTGGCACCCCGAGTCAACGCCGCACTTCACCAAGGACGGGGGCATCTGGCCGGTGCATTGCGTCGGCGGAACCATCGGGTCGGCGTTCCACCCCGACCTCACGATCGTGAACGACGCGCCGATCGTGCACAAGGGCGCGGGCGGCGAGGACGGGTATTCGGGTTTCACCGTGCGCGACTCGGTGACCGGGGACGAACGCCCGACTCAGCTCGCATCGGCGCTCGACGCACGCGGCATCGACTCCGTGGTCGTCGTCGGACTCGCCCTCGACTACTGCGTACGCGACACCGCACTCGATGCGGTCGGGTTCGGGCTGTCGACCACGGTCGTGGCGGACGCCACGGCCGCGGTGAACCTCCAACCAGGCGACGGGGCGCGAGCGGTTGCTGCGCTCGTGACCGCTGGCGTGGTAATCGTCTAGGCCGACCGGGTCCCGGGGAGGGGCCGCCTCACCCCTCATTGCCGAGGACGCCGTCGCGGGCATCCTCCACGAGCGACTCCTGCAGCGCCTTCATCCGCTCGGTGAGCGACACGTGGTAGATGTGCGGGTTGACGATCCGCCGCACGCCGGTGTCGAGCCGGGAAAGGTCGGCGTCCCGCCTTGCCCGCATGTCGGCGATCGATGGCCGTGGGCCTATCCGGGCGCCGTCTGCGAACACCGGCTCGAGGAGCGACTCGACCAAGGAGATGCGGCTGCGGGGGATCACCCGGCGCACCCCCGCCCTGTGCGGATGCAGGACCGGGAGGTCCTGCGCTCCCTCGAGGTCCTCGCCGGCGATCCCGATCACATCGGCGGTGGCGAGTCCGCGTTCGTCGTACACGCGCCATACCTCCTTCTCGCCCGGGGTCGGAACCTTCACGGGGCTCTCGGAGACCTTGATCGCAGGGACCCACCTTCCACCTTCGTCGTGGATCGCCACGAGCTTGTAGACCCCGTTCAGCGCCGAGTGGCCCGCAGACGTGATCAGCCGGGTCCCGACGCCGTACGTGAGTCGTGCCGCGAGGGCACGCGGGTCCACCCCGTAGCGAGGCGCCTCGACGTCGATCTGGGACAGGATCTGCCAGATCGCCAGTTCATCGAGGTCACTCGACAGGACGATCGACACGTCCGGGAATCCCGCATCATCGAGCAACTGTGCTGCGCGGATGGCGAGGTACGCGAGGTCACCGGAGTCCAGACGGACTCCCACCGGACGATGCCCTGACGCCTCGAGCTCGCGGAACACGCTGATGGCATTGGGGACGCCCGACTCGAGCGTGTCCACCGTGTCCACGAGGAGCACGCACTCGTCCGGGTGGAGCTCGGCGAAGGCCCGGAAAGCCTCCAGCTCACCCATCCCGAGCGCCATGAACACCTGTACCAGGCTGTGGGCGTGCGTCCCCTTGGGGTCGAATCCGAGGAGGTGCGAGGCAGCGACGTTGGAGGAGAAGTCGGCGCCACCGATGAGTGCCGCTCGGGAACCGGCCAACGCGCCGAGGTCCGGCCCCCTGCGCGTGCCGAAGTCGAGCACGGCGCCGTTGCGCGCCGCTTCCTTCACCCGCGAGGCCTTGGTGGCGATGAGCGTCTGATAGTTCAGCCGATTGAGGAGCGCCGTCTCGAGGATCTGCGCCATGGCCAGCGGACCGTCCACGGTGAGGATCGGGACGTGCGCATGCACGACGCGCCCTTCGGGGACTGCGTCGATCCTCACCGACTCGAATCCCCTTCCCTCGAGCCAGGACAAGAAGTGGTCGGAGAACCGCTGGCGCCCGCTCGTCGTTCGCTGGGCACGCAAGCCTGCAACATCCTCGGCGGTAAAGGTCGTCACCTCCATCCACTCGAGGAGCCATTCGAGCCCCGCGGTGATGGCGTATCCCGCTTGGTGCTCGCCGTAGTCCGGGTACGAGCGGAAGAACCAGTCGAAACGCGCCCTGCGCTCGTGGAGGCCTCTGTGGAAGTACACCTGGGCCATCGTGAGTTGGTACTCGTCGGTGTTGAGCATCCCGGAGGACAAGTGGGAAGGAGTCACGTCGACAGGCTCCCGGCTATGGCTCGTGGCCTTCGCAGCATCCGCATCGCACCGGCGAACACCACGATGAGCAGCGCCACCCCGGACAGCGCCTCGAACAGACCACGGGCGTCGGCCCACGCCCCGAGCGTGAGCGGGGCGATCATCACAGCAAGGCCACCGACGAGGGCGATCCGGGAACTCGCAGCGTCGGTGAGCCCGGGGGCACGGGCGAACATCACGGAGGCGAGCAAGGGGAACTGGTTCGCGATACCGAGTCCGCACACGACGACTCCCGCCATGACCCATCCTGTGGAGGGGCCGAGCCAGAAGAGCGGGAACCCCAGCACCGTGAGGCCGAGGGACCACCAGAGGAGCGGGTCCTCCGGCAGTCGCCTGGTGAGGGGCACCGCGGTGAGGCGCCCCACCGTCACGGCGCCGTAGAACAACCCCGGACCCAGGGCCGCGACCGCGACGTCGGCACCCACCGCATCCACGAGATGGCCCGCCGACCATCCGGCGATCGACCATTCGATGGCGATCGAGAGGGCCAGGGCTACCACCGCCGCGACGAATCCGGGGAGGAGGCTCCCCTCCCCCACCGCCGGAGGCGGGGCCTTGGGCAAGTCCTCACGCATGACCGGTCGGAGCACCGCGAGCGCTGCCAACGCCGGGGCGAGGAAGGCAAGACGCCACGAGCTCCCCGCCGCCTCGAGGCCTGCGATGAGGAGCCCGGGCATGATGAAGACGATGCTCGTGATCGTCGACGCCTCGGCGAGCGCCGTGGGCCGATGGGCGCCGTGGTGATCCGAGAGCGCTGCGTTCACCACGAGGAGGACGAAGTTCCCGCCCATGCCGTAGACGAAGGCCCCCGTGATCGTCCACGCGGCCGACGGGCCCAGCACGAGGCCCAATGGACCGACGCCGAGGCCGAGGAGCCCCGCAAGGAGCATCCGGCGCCTCCCGACCCTCGCCACGAGACGGGACCCCACCAGACCGACGAGCACCGATCCCATGGCTCCCGCGGTGAAATGAAGTCCTACGACGGCCCGCGAGATGCCGAGGTCGGCGCGGAGTCCCGGCACCGCCGGCCCGAGCGCCGGGATGGCAAGGCCGAAGGCGAGGAGGCAGGAATAGAGGACGAGGGTCCGTCGATCCCGCACGAAGGGCAGCGACATCGCCGGAACGCTAGCGTCGCCACCTCGTCCGCCCAGCGAACGGAGCCGACCATGTCCGACGCCGTCCTCACGTCCGTCAACGGCGGAATCGCCACGATCACCCTCAACCGGCCAGAGGTCCTCAACGCGGGGAATCGGGAGCTCCTCGGAGGCCTCCTCGGGGCAATGGAGGAGGTGGAGCGAGATGATGGCGTCGATGCCATCGTGCTGACGGGTTCCGGCCGCGGGTTCTGCGCCGGGGCCGACCTCGCCGCCGGGAACTGGTGGCCGGAGGGACTCACGCTCGGCGAGGGCGTCGCCTGGGTGCTCGAGGAGTGGTGGAACCCCTGTGCCCGAGCAATCGCAGGCGCCTCGAAGCCCACCGTCGCCGCAGTGAACGGCGTCGCTGCGGGCGGAGGGATCGGACTCGCCCTTGCGTGCGACATCGTGGTCGCGGCCGAGTCGGCGTACTTCGTGCAGGTGTTCGGCCCCCAGCTGGCCCTCGTGCCAGATGTTGGTTCGACGTGGCACCTCCCACGGCTCGTCGGCCCGGTGCGCGCCCGCGGCTTGACGATGCTCGGGGACCGCCTCTCCGCACCCATTGCCAAGGAGTGGGGCCTCGTGTGGGACTGCGTCCCCGACGACGCGCTCGCCGAGACCGCCGCTGGGCTCGCAGCCCGACTCGGCTCCTACGACAGAGAGGCGATCCGCTCGATCCGTGCGATCCTCGATGGCGGCATGGCACGCACCTTCGAGGAGCAACTCGACGTCGAGCGAGACGAGAACGGACGGCTCCCCGACCTCCCCGGGTTCATGGAGGGGATGATGGCGTTCGTGGAGAAGCGAGCACCCGACTTCCGGCGACGATAGGGTCCCGACCATGCCCGCACCCGACTTCACGCTGCTCGACCAGGCCGGCACCCCCTGGACCCTCTCGGATCACCGCGACGGCGCGACCCTCCTGCTGTTCCTCCGCGGCGACTGGTGACCGTACTGCAACGGCCAGCTGGTCAGCTTGGCGGCACGGTACGGAGAACTCCTCACCGCGGGTACCAGGGTCGTCGCGATCGACGTCGATTCCCCCGGGCAGCACGCGGCGATGATCCAGAAGCTCGACCTCCCGTTCCCATTCCTGAGTGATCCCGATAGAACCGGCGCCATCGACGCCTATGGCCTCGCCAACCCCGACGACGGCCGAAACCTCGCCTACCCGGCGATCGTCATCGTCGGACCCGACGGTGCGGAGGAGTGGCGCTGGGTGAGTCGCGACTATGCCGACAGGATCCCCGAGGACGACGTCGTGGCGGCCGCCACCTCGCTCGGGCTCGGCCCGGTGGAAGCAGAGGTGGTGACGCCGGGCGTCCCCGAACCGGGCCCCGCCGCAATGGGTCGCCTGGACCTCGTCCCCTACTTCCGGGGAGCGAAGTTCGCCGCGATCGCGATGTACCAGCGCCTTCGGGCGATCCCCGAGGCGAAGGAGTCCGCGAAGGCGGAGTCGATCGCCTTCGGGGAGGAGATGGACCGCTACATAGACGCACTGAAGGACCTCCACCGGCGGCTCGAGGAACGCTGAAGGGCCGCGTGCGCGGTCAGATCGACCGACCGAGCATGTGGCCGCCGTCCACGATGAGGACCTCGCCGGTCACGAAGGTTGACGCGGCAAGGTGTGCGCATGCCTCGGCAACGTTCGCGGGCACGGCTTCCCTACGCATGGCGGCTGTCCGCTCGACCGCGGCGCCGGCCTCGTCCCATTCCCCGGTGCTCCAAGGAGTGCGCACGAGGCCCGGCGTCACGGCGTTCGCGCGCACCTGGGGTCCGAGGGCGTTGGCCAGGAGGACCGTCATCTGGTCGTTGCCCGCCTTGCTCACCGCGTACGGGAGGCAGCTCCCCACTGCGTTCTATCCGGTGATCGAAGTGGAGTGATGGAGCCGGTGCCGGACCGGCGGAGGTGGGGATGGCGGCGCGACCGGCATACCGGGTGCCGACGATGTGCACCCCGGGGATGCGGTTCCACGCCTCGTCGGTGACCGCGTCGAGGTGGGTGTGGGGATCACCGACCTGGTCCCGGCGTGGTGGTGAGGACATCGAGGCGGCCGTGGGTCCTGGCCACCTCGTCGATCATCGTGCGCACGGCCTATTCATCGCCGATGTCGGCGTGGTGGTAGGACTCGACGATCCCGCCGGCGACGGCGCGCCCTTCCTCGACGCTGCTCCTCGAGTTGCCCGCAGCCGTCGCACCGAACGACGCGAACCGCTCGGCGGTGGCCTCGCCGATGCCACTCGACGCCCCTGTGGCGAGGACGACCGTCGGGCTGAAGTCCATGCACATGCTTCTTGCTCGTGGGAGGACGGGCGTATGGGGGTGACCCGACGGCGCGCGGAACACGAGGCCCGGACCCGCGCACTGCGCCAACGTCTAGGTCGCGACCGGCTCGACGCCCGGCAACCGGAAGCCCACCACCGCTCCACCGTCCTCGCCCTCTTCGACGAAGACACTGCCCGCGTGGGTCTCCACGATGTGGCGGACGATGGCGAGGCCGAGGCCGGACCCCTGCATCGTGCGGGCGTCATCGGTGCGGTAGAAGCGGTTCCAGACGCGCTCTCGCTCCTCGCGGGGGATGCCGGGGCCATGGTCGGCCACCGTAAGACGCCCATCGGCGAGGCGCACCTCGACCGGGGAGCCGATCGGGCCCCACTTGTGGGCGTTCTCGAGCAGGTTCGTCACCGCCCGATCGAGCATGCCGGGACGACCCAGCAGGGTGCTCGCCTCGAGGTCGGTGCGCACCTCTCGCCCGTGGCGTCGGGCGAAGCGATCCACCGCCGAGGCCACCACTTCATGGAGTTGGACACGCTCGGCGACCTCCGCTGTGTGCTGGTCCGTTGCGAGCTCGACCAACTCCCCGACCAGCTCTGAGAGCTCGACCAGCTCGACATTGATGTCCCCGAGGAGTTGCTCCCGTTCCTCCGCATCGATCGACCGCGCTCGTCGCAGCACCTCCACGTTCGTCCGGAGGGAGGTGAGCGGGGTGCGGAGCTCGTGAGAGGCATCTTGCACCAAGCGGTGCTGCTGCTCCCGACTCAGCGCAAGTGAGCGGACCATCCGGTTGAACGACCGGGCGAGCCGCCCGATCTCGTCGTCCCTCTCCGTCTCGATCTGACGATCGAGCCGGCCCGTCGAGGTGATCTCCTCAGAGATCTCCGTGAGCTCGGCGACCGGCTTGGCGATCCGTGTGGCAATCGCCGCGCCGACGAGTGCCGCGGCAGCCGCGGCGAAGAGGCCGAACCTCCAGAGGTTCGACCGCAGGGCATTCAGATTGGCGTCGATCCGAGCCGTGGAGCCGGCGACCTGGACGGCACCCACGCCGGGGTACGGCGCCGTGACCGCCAGGTACCGCTCCCCATCGTGCTCGAACGACCACTTCACCGCCACCCCTCCCAGCTGGGCGATCGCCCGATCCCTCGGCTCGATCGGGATCTCGGCTTCGAGACCGGTGACGAGCGCGGACTGGCCGCGCCGATTCAGCACCTGGATGGCGAACTGGTCACCGATGAGCGACTCAGGGCCTCCCTCCCTCGCAAGCGACCGCTGGGCTATGTAGGGGTTCTCGATGGAGGAGATCGTCGTCGCCCGATCGAGGATCGTGGTCTCGAGCGAGCGCACGAGGATGCCCTGGGTGGCCACGAACGCAGCGCCCGAGGCCACGAAGAAGGCGAAGAACACCGACGCAGCCAACACGAGCGCCAATCGCCATCGAAGGGTCATGCAGGCCTCAGCACGTATCCGACACCGCGCACCGTCTGGATGAGGCGGGCCTCGCCCTGCTCCTCTGTCTTGCGGCGCAGGTAGCCGATGTACACGTCCAACGAGTTGGAACTGGATTCGAAGTCGAAGCCCCAGATGTCCTCGTAGATCTGGGCCCTCGTGAGGACCACCCCCGCATTCGAGAGAAGGAGGTGGAGCAGGTCGAACTCCGTCTTCGTGAGGTCGAGGACGCGCTCACCTCGCCACACCTGGCGTGTGGCGACGTCCATGCGCAGTCCGTGGGCCTCGACCACGGTGGCCTCGCCGTCGGGGCCTTCGTGGCGCCGCAGCAGTGCACGTAGGCGGGCGAAGAGTTCGTCGAGCGCGAATGGCTTCACGAGGTAGTCGTCAGCCCCGGCGTCGAGTCCGGCCACACGATCGCTCACCTCGTGGCGCGCAGTGAGCATGAGCACCGGAGTCGTGTCGCCCCTCGTCCGGATCCGGCGACACACCTCGAGTCCGTCCATCACCGGCATCATCACGTCGAGGACGATGACATCGACGCCGACCCGGTCGAGGACCTGCATCGCCTCGATGCCATCGGGCGCCGACTCGACGTCGTACCCCTCGTAACGGAGGGCACGCGCCAGCGACTCGCGCACGCCCTTGTCGTCTTCGACGATGAGTACGGCGGTCATGCGGGAAGGCCTGTGCGTGTGGGTGGCATCTCGTTCATGGGTCGGAGGAAGCGTATCGGCCTCAGCACTGCCGACACGGAACGGCGCCGGTCGGGGGACCGGCGCCGTCCGCTCGGGCGGGGGTTGGAATGACCGCTGTCGGTCAGGGAGGAGGGAAGGAGCAACCGCGCCCCGCCGCGATCTGTGTGGCACCTACTCCTTGAGGTGCTTCGTGTGGCCCCGCAGGCGGGGGAAGATCACCTCGGTGTGGACCGAACACGTGTCACGCTTGTTGTACTGGGAGAGTCGGGTGGGGCAGCCTGATTCGGAGCACACCCTCCCGCGACCGTAGGTGCGGGAGCGGCGGGGCATACCGACGGGCTGTGCACCCTTCAAGGTGTATTCCATCGTCGTTGTCCTTCGGTCGGCCCCCGTTTCCGGGGGGTCGATCGCGGCCTCTTGGGCCATTGCACACCCTTATGGTCCGGGATGCGGATGAGAGACTTCTGAACGGTGTCTAAGAATCACCTAAGACCCGGTTCGGGACTCCGGGCATTCGCGCGATAGCCTCTCCCCCATGCCCAACCTCGCCAGACTCGCCGTCAACGCCGTCAAGGCGCTCTCCATCGATTCCGTCCAACGCGCCGACTCGGGGCACCCGGGGGCGCCCATGGGCATGGCCGACATGGCCGTCGTGTTGTGGTCGAAGTTCCTGAAGGTCGATCCCAGTGACCCGACCTGGCCCGACCGGGATCGCCTCATCCTCTCCAACGGCCACGCGTCGATGCTCCTCTACTCCCTCCTCCACCTGTCCGGCTTCCCGATCGGCATCGATGACCTCAAGACCTTCCGCCAGTGGGGGTCCCACACGGCCGGGCATCCCGAGATCAACCACCGCCTCGGCATCGAGACCACGACGGGTCCACTGGGCCAGGGGTTCGCCACCGGTGTCGGTATGGCCATCGCCGAGGAGCACCTCCGCTCGGAGTTCGGTCCCGAGCTCGTGGACCACCGCACCTTCGCCTTCGTGTCCGACGGGGATCTCATGGAGGGGGTGGCCCAGGAGGCGGCTTCACTCGCAGGCCATCTCCGACTCGGCCGACTCGTCTACCTCTACGACGACAACGACATCTCGATCGACGGCTCCACCGACCTCACCTTCTCCGAGGACGTCGCCCACAAGTTCGCGTCGATGGGATGGCAGACGATCACCGTCGACGGCCACGACCACGCCGCGCTCGACCAGGCGCTCGAAGCGTCGATCGCGGAGTCGGATCGCCCGTCCCTCGTCATCGCCCGGACCCACATCGCCCACGGGAGTCCGAACAAGCAGGACACGTCGGCCTCCCACGGATCGCCGCTGGGGGATGACGAGATCGCCCTCACGAAGGAGGCGATCGGGTGGCCCCACGCACCCTTTGTCGTACCCGACGAGGTCTACGGCTTCTTCTCGGCCTCCCTACAGCGGGGCAGGGAGGCGAACGCCGAGTGGGCCGAACGCCGCACGGCTGCGTTCGGCGAGGACGCCGAGTTGGCCACGGAGTGGGATGACCACTACCACCCACGCCCCGTCTCGCTCGACAACCCCGGCTTCCCCGCATCGGTTGCCACCCGCTCGGCGAGTGGCGCGCTCTTCGACCAGATCGCCGAACGGGTCCCTTCGTTCATCGGCGGGTCCGCCGATCTCGTGGCCTCCAACAAGACGAAGATCTCGGCGAGCGGGTCGTTCTCCCACGACAACCGATCAGGGCGGAACATCCACTTCGGGATCCGCGAGCACGCGATGGGCGCAATCGTGAACGGCATGGCGATCCACGGCGGGCTCACGCCCTACGCCGCGACGTTCTTCGTGTTCGCCGACTACCTCCGCCCCGCGCTCAGGCTCTCGGCCCTCATGGGGATCCCTTCGATCTGGGTGTTCACGCATGACTCGTTCTTCGTGGGCGAGGACGGCCCGACCCATCAGCCCATCGAGCACCTCGCGTCACTCAGGGCCGTGCCCGGACTCGTGACGATCCGACCGGCCGACGCCGGGGAGACGCTCGAGGCGTGGGAGGTGGCCATCAACCGGCGGAACGGCCCTACGGCGCTGGTGCTCACCCGCCAGAATGTTCCCACTCTCGACCGTCCCACGGGCACCGTGGCCAGGGGTGCGTACGTCCTTCGCCCTGGCGAGGACGTCTCCCTCCTCGCCAGCGGGTCAGAGGTCGCGCTCGCCCTCGAGGCCGCCGAGTTGCTGGCTGCGGGGGGCATCGAAGCGCAGGTCGTCTCAATGCCCTCGTGGGAGCTCTTCGCAGCGCAAGCGCCAGCTACCCGACAGGGAATCCTCGGCCCGAGGCCCCGGGTCGCCATCGAGGCGGCCGGCACATTCGGCTGGGAACGGTGGGTCGGCGACGACGGCCTCATCATCGGGATGGACCGTTTCGGTGCCTCCGCACCCGCAGAGGTACTTGCCGAGGAGTTCGGCTTCACGCCCGAGCAGGTGGCTGCGCGGGTGAAGGAGTTCCTGGAGTAGGCCTCCCTACTTCCCCTTCGGGTGCCAGACGGTCTTCGTCTCGACGAAGTCTGCGATCCGGTACGGGCTCTGGGCAGACGCCGCGTACCAGTCCTCCGTCGTAGCGGTGCGAGTGCGCTTGAGGTTCTCCGCCCCTGCGTCCACCAAGGGGGCGACGAGCGCACGAGGGGCGCCATCGAGGTCGAGCCCGTTCACGTCCATGTGCCCTGCGAGCCACGGGAGAAGCTCTTCCTTCGAGCCCGTAAGGAGGTTGACGACGCCCCCGGGGACGTCGGAGGTCGCGAGTGCCTCGGCGAAGGTGACGGCTGTGAGTGGCCATCGTTCGGAGGCGACCACCACCGAGGTGTTCCCCGACACGATGACCGGCGCCACGACGGAGGCGAGGCCGAGCAAGGGCGGCTCCTCGGGCGCGGCGACCCCGATCACCCCGGAGGCCTCCGGCACGGAGATGTTGAAGAAGGGGCTGGCCACGGGATTGAGGTTCCCCAGAACCTGGGCGAACTTGTCGGCCCAGCCGGCATACCAGACGAGTCGGTCCACGGTCGCGGCCACTTCGGCTTCGACCTCGGCGTGCGGCCGACCGTCGATCTCTAGATGGGCGATGAACACCTCGGCGCGATCCTCCACCATCTCGGCGACCCGGTACAGGATCTGCGCCCGGTTGTAGGCGGTGCGTCCTGCCCACCCGGCCTGGGCACCCCTGGCCGCCTTCACGGCGTCGCGCAGGTCCTTGCGGGATGCCTGGGCGACCCGGCCGACGACCTCACCGTCAACCGCCTCCGCGGCCATGACCCGGCCGCTCTCGGAACGGGGGAAGGCACCACCGATGTACAGCTTGTGGGTCTTGCGGACATCGATGCGGCTCACTGGCCCACTCCCGCCATGTAGGGGAGGAGGCCGTGACGACCGCCCTCCCGTCCGAACCCGGACTCCTTGTACCCGCCGAATGGCGAGGTGGGATCGAACTGGTTGTACGTGTTGGACCAGATCACCCCCGCCTTGAGCCGATCCGCCATCCACAGGATCCGGGATCCCTTCGAGCTCCAGACACCCGCCGAGAGGCCGTAGGGGGTGTTGTTTGCCTTCTCGATCGCCTCATCCGGAGTGCGGAACGTCATGATCGAGAGCACCGGACCGAAGATCTCCTCCTGGGCTATGCGGTGCGATTGGCTCACCTCGGTGAAGAGCGTGGGCGGGAACCACCATCCCTGCTCGGGGAGCTCACAGCGTGGCTGGTAGATCTCGGCGCCCTCGGACGTGCCGGAGGCAACGAGCTCCTGAATCTTGGCGAGCTGGTCGGCCGAGTTGATCGCCCCGAGATCGGTGTTCTTGTCGAGGGGATCACCGATCCGGAGGGTGTCGAGGCGCGCCTTGAGCTTGTCGACGACGACGTCCGCCACGCTCTCCTGCACGAGGAGCCGAGAGCCGGCGCAGCACACGTGGCCCTGGTTGAAGAAGATGCCATTGACGATGCCCTCGACCGCCTGGTCGATGGGGGCGTCGTCCATGATGATGTGGGCAGCCTTGCCGCCGAGCTCGAGGGTGACCCTCTTGTCGGTTCCAGCGATGGCACGTTGGATGAGACGACCCACGTGGGTGGACCCTGTGAAGGCCACCTTGTTCACGTCGGGATGGGCCACGAGCGCAGCGCCGGCGTCGCCGTGGCCGGTGAGCACGTTGAACACGCCGTCGGGGAGCCCCGCCTCCCTGGTGAGCCGTGCGAACTCAAGGGCCGTCAGGGGCGTAGTCGTGGAGGGCTTGAGCACCACGGTGTTGCCCGCGGCCAGGGCGGGGGCGACCTTCCAGGCGAGCATGAGCAGCGGGAAGTTCCACGGGATCACTTGGCCAGCGACGCCGAGCGGCCGGGGATCGGTCGCCGGGAACGCGTACTCGAGCTTGTCGGCCCAGCCGGCGTAGTAGAAGAAGTGGGCGGCGGACGTGGGGAGGTCGAAGTCGCGTGACTCCTTGATCGGCTTGCCGCCGTCGAGGGTCTCGAGGACGGCGAACTCACGAGCACGCTCTTGAAGGAGTCGGGCGATCCTGTAGAGGTACTTGGCCCGTTCCCTACCCGGCATGTCCCGCCAGTAGGTCTCATAGGCGGATCGGGCGGCGGCGACGGCACGATCGGCGTCACCCTCCCCCGCCTCGGCGACGTGGCCCAGGAGGCCCTCGGTGGCCGGGTTCACCGACGCGTACGTGGCTTCGTTGGCAGCGGGGAGGAACGCACCGCCGATGTAGAGACCCTGTCTCTCTGGGATCGAAACGATCGACGTGGACTCCTTCGACTCGGCGTACGACCATTCGAGGGTCCCGTGGGAGACGGTGGCGGGGGTGTCGGCCATCGATCAGTCCTTGCTGAAGTAGTCGGGCGATTGGTACCGGCCGGTCTCGAGCCAGCGAATCTGCATGAGGATGTCGTTGAGGAGAGACGAGGCACCAAAGCGGAAGAGGTCCGGGGTCATCCACTCGGAACCCAGGGTCTCGTTGAGCAGGACGAGATAGCGGATCGCGTCCTTGGCAACCCTCATGCCGCCCGCGGGCTTCATGCCGATCCGCCGCCCCGTGAGGGCGTGGAAGTCGCGGATCGCCTCGAACATCACGAGGGTGACCTCGCGCGTCGCCGCGGGAGCGACCTTGCCCGTTGAGGTCTTGATGAAGTCAGCCCCGGCGGCCATGGCGAGCATCGAGGCCCGCCGGACATTGTCGTAGGTCCCCAACTCCCCGGTCTCGAGGATCACCTTGAGGTGGGCGTCGCCACAGGCTTCCTTCGTCGCCACGACGTCTTCGAACACCTTCATGAAGTCTCCCGAGAGGAACGCCCCCCGGTCGATGACCATGTCGATCTCGTCGGCTCCCGCCTCTAGGGCGCTCCGCACGTCGGCGACGCGGCTCTCACCGGGCGCCTGTCCCGAGGGGAAGTACGTGGCAACCGCCGCCAGGTGCACGCCGGATCCGGCGAGCACGGGCGCGGCGTGGGGCACCATCGACGGATACACGCACAACGCGGCGACGGACGGGATCGAGGGATTCGAGGGGTCGGGGCGCAGCGCCTTGGACGCGAGCTGGCGGACCTTCCCCGGTGTGTCCTGGCCCTCGAGGGTGGTGAGGTCGGTCATGCGGATCGCGAGTTCGAGCGCTGCTCGCTTCGACTCCCGCTTGATGGACCGGGTGGCGAGCGACGCCACCCGCTGGTGCACCATGACGTCGTCCACCGAGGGCACCGAGCCGAGATAGGCGCGCAGGGCACGGTCGGTGACGGGGACGGGCAGGGACTCGACGAGGACGGGAGACGACATAGAGAGGTGAAGGGTACCGACGTGCGCTGGGTCTGTCCCCAACGAACCCAGGATCGGCGTCCGGACCGCACCCCACTCCCGACTCCTACCCTTCCCCCATGTCGTCCCTCGAGCGCGCGCTTGGTCTTCCCGGCGCGGTGGTCACCGGGCTGGGATCGATCCTCGGGACCGGCGTGTTCGTCTCCCTCGCCATCGCAGCCGGACAGACCACCCGATGGCTGTGGCTCGCCGTCCTCGCGGCCGGGGTGCTCGCCACCTTCAACGGCTTGAGCTCGGCACAGCTCGCGGCGGCCCATCCCGTGTCGGGCGGGACGTATGAGTACGGAACGGTCTTCGTCCACCCCGTCGCAGGACTCGGGGCTGGATGGCTCTTCCTCGTGGCGAAGTCGGCCTCCGCCGCCACTGCGGCCCTCGGCGCGTCTGCGTACCTCCTCCACGCGCTCGGCGCGGACCCCGGCCTCCGGGTCCCACTCGCCCTCGTCATCGCCGCAGCCCTCGTCGTGGTCGTGCTCCGTGGGATCCGCCGAACGGCCATCGTGAACGCGGTCGTCGTCGGCGCCACCGTCCTCGGGCTCGCCATCTACATCGGCGCCGGCGTCACCCAGCCCGCGGGGTGGGCGGGGATCGTCGAATTGACCCCCGCCCCGCTCACCTCGTTCCTCGCCGCCACGGCGCTCGTCTTCGTGGCGTTCACCGGGTACGGACGGATCGCAACCCTCGGCGAAGAGGTCCGCGACCCCGCGATCACCATTCCCCGAGCGGTCGTCGTGACGCTCGCCGTGTCGACGGTCCTCTATGTAGGAGTGGCGGCCGTGAGCACGCTCACCTTCGACGGGATCTTCTTCTCCCAGACTGTCGACGGCGACGCTGCGCCCCTCGAGGCCATGGCCAGGGGATGGGGGGCGCCGGGGGTCGCCTGGATCGTCTCGCTCGCCGCCATCACCGCCATGGTGGGAGTCCTCCTCAACCTCATCCTGGGCCTGAGCCGCGTCGTCCTCGCGATGGCCCGGCGGTCCCACCTCCCGCCGGCCCTCGCCCACGTCGAGGATGGGTCACCGAGTCGGGCAGTGCTCGTGGTGGGCGCCTTCGTGCTGCTCCTCGTCCTCGTCGGCGACGTACGGACCACGTGGGGCTTGTCGGCGGTCACCGTGCTCCTCTACTACGCGATCACCAACCTGTCGGCGCTGCGCCTCCCAGGAACCGGACGCCGCTTCTGGCGGTGGCTCCCCTGGGCCGGGCTCATTGCCTGCGTCGCACTGACACTCTTCGTGGATCCCCTGAGTTGGGTGGCCGGGGCGGGGATCGTGACGATGGGGACGACGGTCTCGATGGTGAGCCGACGCGTGTCGGGATCCACGTAGGTCGGTACGGTCACCCCATGCCACGCACCGCAGTGCTCGTCGTCCACGGGATGGGACAGCAGCGACCCGGCGCCACGCAGCGCTCCCTCGGGGCAGCGCTCGCCCGCCCTGAGGACACCGTGTACCTCGCCCCCGATCGCATCACCGGGCGCACCGACACCCGCCGCGTCGTCATCGCCACGCCCTTGGGGTCCGAGGCCCACGTCTACGAGCACTACTGGTCGGATCGCTTCCAGGACACCCGCCTCTCCCTCGTGCTCCCCTGGATGATCCGCATGCTCACGAGCCGGGGCCTCGGACCACGCATCGGCGGACGGTCGGCAGTGGTCGAGTGGGCCGTGGGCATCGTCGCCGTGCTCCCCTACTGGCTCCTGCTCGTCGCCTCGTTTGCGCTCGACGAGCCCCGTCTCGGCGACTTCCTCGACGCCGTGCCCGCGGTCGGCGTCGTCCTCGCGCTCGCGCTCGCCGGATGGGGCTTCGCGACCCGGGTCGCCGCATCGAGGACCGGGGCCACGCTCGCCGGGGTCGTTGTCGGGGCGCTCGGTGCACTGCTCAGCCCTCCGTTCGATCCGGAGTCGGCTGGGGTGGCGCTCGTCGCACTCGGCTGGGCCCCCCTCTGGCTCGTCGTCGGCGCAGCCCTGCGCTCGATGGGACCCCTGGCGTGGGTCCGGATCCTCATCACGGTCGTCGGGGTGATGGTCCTCGCCTTCAGCGCCATCGAGGGTCGCCTCGTGATCGGTGGCATCCCGGGGGTGATCACCCTCCTCCTCGTCGGCGCCTGGGGCCGCCACTGGCTCGGGGATGTCGCTCGCTACCTGGACCCTGCTGCGGGCAATGCTGGGGTCGCCGATCTGCTCCGGCGGGAGACCACCGAACTGGTCGATCGCCTCTGCGCCGATCGGCACTACGGGTACGACTCCGTCGTCGTGGTTGCGCACAGCCAAGGCGGATTCGTCGCCTTCGATGCCTTGTCCCGCGCCTTCCAGGCCTGGGCGGCACGCCACGCACTCGACCCAGAGGAGCGGGCTGCCGCCCACGAGCTCGACCACCTCATCGCCAGTGGCGCGTCACCGCAGGAGTGGGCCGCCGCGGTCGATCTGCTCCGTCGGCGGATGGGCGCAACGGGCGACCCGTGGCCGGTCGCCACCTTCGTCACGGTCGGCAGCCCGATCGCCCATGCTGCGGGGCTCCTGGCCAAGGACTCCACGGCGCTTCGGGGCATGGCGTCCGAACGCGGCATCGCCACGTGTCCTCCTGCGGCCCACGGCGAGCCCCCGTCGATCGCCTACGAGTCGAGCGACGGGATGCGCCTGCACCACTCCTCGGTCTTCGCCGTCACGCATTGGGTGAACGTCGCGTGGGTCCACGACCTCCTCGGAGGACCGGTGGACGGCGACGGGTTGGGCGGATTGGCCGACGACCACTCCCTTGGCGACGATCGCTACGAGCCGACGATCCTCGACTTCCTCCGGGCCTTCCCCCACGATGCGTATTGGGCCGCGAGGACGGAGGCGTTCGAACCCGACGTCCGGCGCGTGGTCGACTTGCTCCGCGAACGCTGCGGACTGGGCTAGACCGCGCCCGCCGCACGCAACGCCTCGATCTCCTCGTCGGCGTATCCGAGCTCACGCAGGACCACATCGGTGTGCTCGCCGAGGGCCGGCGCCCGGCGGCGGATCTCCGCCGGGGTTGCTGACATGCGGACCGGCGGTGCAGCGATGGGAGTCACCACCGGAGTCCCCGGGTAGGGCATCGACTGGAAGACCTCCGTGGCCACCACGTGGGGATCCGAGAGGGCGTTGGCAGGATCGAGCACGGGAGCCGACGGCACCCCCGCGTCGTTGAACTCGCTGATCGCTTCTTCCGCGGTCCTCCCGCGGACCCACTCGCCGATCGCCTCGGAGAGCTCCGCCCCGAACGCTCCCCTGCCGTCATCGGTGGCAAAGCGCTCATCCTCGAGCCAGTCCTCCCTCCCGAGGAGTCGGGCGAGCCGGGCGAAGACGGGAGCACCGACGACCTGGAGCACCACCCAGCCGTCCTTGGCCTCGAAGATGTCGGTCGGCCCCGAGGTCTGGCCGCGGTTCCACGTCGAGATCCGGCCCTTCGCGAGCACCGCCTCCTCGGTCATCGTGAACGAGTTGAACTGCATGGCCGTGCGCAGCAGGGCCCCGTGCACGTGCTGACCCTCGCCGGTCCGCTCCCGGTGCCAGAGGGCGGCGACCGTCGCGTAGGCGGCCAGTGACGCCGTCCCGAAATCCACGTAGGGGGTGTAGGAGCGGGTCGGGTGGCCGAGGGGCCCGGTGAGCCACGTGTTCGCTGCCATGGCCTGTCCCACGCCGTCGAACCCCACGCGGTCGGCGTACGGTCCGTCATCACCGTATGCGTCGACACTCGTGAGGATGATGTCGGGGCGGATGTCCGAGATCCGCGGATAGTCGAGGCCGAGCGCCTCGAGGCCCTTCCGGGGGAGGTTGGCGACCACGACGTCGGCAGAAGCGACCAGGCGATCCCTTACCTCCCGTCCCCCGGGGGTCCGGGGGTCGAGCGTGATTCCCCGCTTGTTGCGCCCGATGTTGAGGTGGGACGCCCCGGTGCCGTCCTCGGCCACGGGCGACAGGAACCGATCCTCACCACCCGAGCGCTTCTCGACCCGGATCACCTCGGCCCCGAGGTCACCGAGGAGCGTCGCGCAGAACGGGCCAGCGATGAACCTGCCGAAGTCAAGGACGCGGATGCCGTCGAGCACTCCCATGGGCGGCACCGTAGCCGCCGACATGCCAAGGGCGAGGCGCGCATGGGAGGGAGGGACCCCCCCCTAACCTCCCACCCCGTGCGGCGCTTCCTCCTCAGGCGAATCATCTCGTCGATCATCACGCTCTTCCTGTTCGCCACCTTCGTCTTCTTCCTCGCGAACGCGCTCATGCCGGGCGACTTCACGAACAACTTCATGCCCGGCCTGGGCGCCCAACGACAGGTCCTCCAGGAGGAGCTCGGCCTCGACCGACCCCTGTGGGCCCAATGGCTGCGCTTCATGACGAGCTTCGTGCAGGGCGAGTTCGGGACGTCGAACACGGGACGGCCGATCCTCGAGATCATGCTCATCCTCCTGCCGTGGACGATGCTCATCTTCACGCTGGCCGTCACGGTTGCCTTCCTCTTCGGCCACTGGCTCGGGCGACTCGTGGGTTGGAGTCGGAGTCGCACCGTGAAGGGGGTGATCCGCTTCTTCGCCGTGACCGCCCACACCGCCTTCCCACCGATCCTCACCTTCCTGCTCGCCATCGGGTTCGTGAGCGTGTTCTCCGACGTCGCCTGGGCTGCGCTCCAACGGGTCGAGAACGTGGACGCGGGTGGCTTCCGGATCGGCCGGGCGTCCATCTCGGTCCCCGAGGGCCAGGAAGGGATCTTGTGGGCGATGATCATCGGGATCGTCGGCGTCGGCGCGTTGGCGCTCGGGACCGCGTGGGTGTTCCGACGGGTCTCGCGACGGCGCCTTCCCGGGTTCGTCACCACGGCGATCTGGATCGGCGGGAACATGCGGTTCTGGTCGTTGCTCGGCCAGTTCGATCGTGCCGTCGACATCCTCGGCCTGCTCACCCTGCCGATGCTCGCCGTCGCCATACTCGCCTTCGGCGAGATCGCGCTCGTGGTCGAATCGGCGATGGACGGCGTGCGCGGGGAGGAGTACATCCTCGCCGCACGCGCCAAGGGCCTCGCCGAGGTCGACATCCGCGACCACCACGCAGCCCGCGTCGCCCTCCTCCCCGCCCTCTCGAAGTTCGTCGTCTCCCTGCCCTTCGTGCTCACCGGGCTCGTCATCGTGGAGTTCGCCTTCACCGTGCCGACGCAGTACGGGGCGACGCTCTACTTCCCCGGCCTGTCGATCGTCCTCTTCCGGGCGCTCGAGGCACGTGACTTCCCGTTGGTCGTCGGCGGGCTCCTCTTCATCGGCGCCATCTCGATCGTCGCCCGCATCGTGATCGACGTGCTCCATGCGGCCCTCGACCCGCGGATCCGGTACGGACTCGAGACGGAATCGGAGATGGCCCTGTGAGCGATCCACGTCGCAGGAGCTGGCTCGTCGAGGCCCGCTCGCGCTTCTTCGCCAACCGCCTCGCCGTGGTCGGACTCATCCTCATCGGGGTGTTCCTCGTCGGGGCGATCAGCCACCCGATCCTCATGGCAACGGTGTGGGAGCGGGACATCTACCACCCGATCTACGGACACGACGACATCGAGACAGAACTCCTCGTGGTGGGGACGGTCACGGACCCTGCCACCCAGATCGACGTCATGAACGCCCGTTTGAAGGATCCATTCGCACAACCCGGCGACGTGGTGAAGGACATCTCGCTCCCCGGCCCGTTCACGCTCGCCCACCCACTCGGCGTCGACAACCTCGGTCGTGACGTCCTCTCGATGATCCTCGCCGCAGCCGCACCATCGTTCGTGGTGGGCGTGTCGGCAGCTGTCACGACCGCCGTCGTCGGAGTGGTCGTCGCCACGTTGGGTGCCTACTTCAGGAAGCGGACCGACGCCGTGCTCACGCAGGTCTCCAACGCGCTGCTCGTCCTCCCCGCGCCACTCCTCATGGTCATCCTCGGCGCCGGGCCGCTCCGCGACTACATCACGCCCCTCTTCTTCGGGGTCGTGTACGGGATCGTCTCAGGGGCCGGGGCTGCGGCGATCGTGCTCCGCAGCCAGGCCATGGCCATCCTCTCACGGCCGTTCATCGATGCCGCCCGGGTGGCAGGTGCGGGAACGGGGCAGATCATCCTCAACCACCTGCTCCCCCATCTCGTGCCCATCGCTGCGCTCTACATGCTCCTCGGCGTCAGTGGGGCCATCGTCGCCGATGGGTTCGTGTCGTTCCTCGGCTTCTCGGACACGAGGCTCAACTGGGGGACGATCATCTTCTTCGCACTCGCGCTCCCCCCTTCGAACAGCGACGGCATTCCCTGGGAGGCACTGGGGTCCGCCGCGACCGCGATCACGCTGTTCTCGGCGGCCTTCTACCTCGTGGGCCTCGGCGTCCGCGACATCGCCAGGCCCCGGAATAGGTGATCACACAGGCACGGCGGTCGTGTACTTCACCCGCCGCATCGCGATCATCGAGGTGAGACCGGCGACGCCGTCGATCTCCCCGAGATGGCTCATGTAGAACTCATCCCACCCCGTGAGGTCGGAGAGGACCAGGTGGAGGAGGAAGTCGATGTCCCCCACCATGCGGAAGCATGCCTGCACTTCGGGGAGGTCCACGACGGCCGACTCGAAGCGCTCCACCGCATCGAGGTTCTGGCGCTCGAGCCTGACCTGCACGAAGACATCGAGTCCGCGTTCGACCCGGTCAGGATCGACGAGCGCGACGTAGCGATCGATGTAGCCCTCGTCCTCCAGACGGCGCACCCTCCGCAGGCACGGTGACGGCGAGAGGCCCACACGATCGGCGAGCTCCTGGTTGGGGATACGGCCCTCCTCCTGGAGGATCGCAAGGATCGATCGATCGATCTCATCAAGGGGTCTGGCACCACGCATTCCTCCAGACTACGCAATTTGCTGCCAGGAACCTTCCCCACTGCGCAATCGATGGTTCACTCTGGGGCGTTCGGTGCGCAGGATTCGCAATCGTCGTCCCTTCGAGGACACGTACGATGTGACGAGCGAAGCCCGCCCCCAGGAGTGACCCGATGGACGTCGACCCGAACGTCTTGCTGCCGCCCGCCGAGCCGATCTCATTCCTCTCGCCGAGTGGGGAGCTCGCACCCGACACACCCCATCTCGGGATCAGCGACCCCCAACTGGTCGAGATGTACCGCAACATGATCCGGCTCCGGGTGCTGGACATGCTGGCGGTCTCACTCCAACGACAGGGCCAACTCGGCGTGTGGGCCTCCTGTCGGGGCCAGGAGGGAGCGCAGATCGGATGCGGAACGGCGCTGTCGGAGGGCGACTGGGTGTTCCCCGCCTACCGGGACCACGGTGTCACGATGGTGCGGGGCGTCCCCTTCTCCTCCGTGCTCAAGCAGTACAAGGGTGTCTGGCACGGGTGCTACGACCCCTACGAGCACCAGGTCGCGAGCCACTCCATCCCGATCTCGACACAACTCCTCCATGCCACCGGCTTCGCCACTGCGGCGAAGTTCAACGGCGAGCTCACCGCCGTGATCACCTTCACCGGCGAGGGTGGCACGTCGGAGGGAGACTTCCACGAGGCCGTCAACTTCGCCGCCGTCTACGGCGCACCGGTGGTGTTCTTCATCCAGAACAATCGCTACGCCATCTCCGTCCCCTCGCACGACCAGAACGCAGCGCCAACCATCGCACACAAGGGCGTTGGCTACGGCGCCAAGGGCTTCCTCGTCGATGGCAACGACGTCCTCGCCACCCACCATGTCACGAAGGTCGCGCTCGAACGCGCCCGCTCCGGTCGCGGGCCGTCGATCATCGAGGCGATGACCTATCGGATGCAGCCGCACACCACTGCCGACGACGACACGCGCTACCGACCGCCCGAGGAGCTCGACGAGTGGACCGAGAAGGGCCCGATCCTCCGGTTCTCCCGATTCCTCCGGTCACGGGGACTCCTCGACGACGACCTCGAAGAGCGCGTCGCTGCTGAGGCGAAGGAAGAGGCGAATCGGGTCCGCGAGGAGGTCGTGGGCGCAGTGGCGCCACCAGTCGGGCACCTCTTCGACTCGGTGTTCACCGAGCCACCTCCCCACCTCGAGCGCCAGCGGGCCTTCCTGCTCGCAGAGATGGAGGGCGAGGAATGAGCTTCACACTCGCCGAGGGTCTCAACAAGGCCCTCTTCGATGCCATGGAGGCCGATGAACGCGTCGTGGTGTTCGGCGAGGACGTTGGACAACTTGGTGGCGTGTTCCGGATCACCGCTGGCCTCCAAGCGGAGTTCGGTAATCGTCGCTGCTTCGACACCCCGCTCGCCGAGTCGGGCATCGTCGGCACCGCCATCGGCTTCGCCATGCACGGGTTCCGCCCCGTCGTCGAGATCCAGTTCGACGGATTCATGTTCCCCGCCTTCGACCAGGTGGTCTCGCACCTCGCCAAGATGCACAATCGCACGGCCGGGGCCGTGAGGCTTCCCGTGGTCGTCCGCATCCCCTACGGCGGGGGCATCGGGGCGGTCGAGCACCACTCGGAGAGCCCCGAGACGTATTTCTCGCACTCCGCCGGGCTGCGCGTGGTCTCCCCCGGCACACCGGAGGACGCGTATGGACTCCTCCGGGCCGCCATCGAGACGGACGACCCCGTGATCTTCCTCGAACCGAAACGCCGCTACTATGAGAAGTCGGATGGCGACGTGCCGTCCGCCGCCGGTGATCTCTGGAGGGCCGTCGTGCGCACCTCCGGGGAGACGGCGACCGTTATCTGCTACGGCCCCACGGTCGCCACCTGCATGGAAGCCGCCCGGGTCGCCGCAGAGGAAGGGTGGTCCCTCGAAGTGATCGACCTCCGCTCACTCAGCCCGATCGACGGGGACACCATCGTGGCGTCCGTCGAGCGAACCGGCCGCGCCGTGGTGGTCCACGAGGCCCCGAGAACGCTCGGCCTCGCCGCCGAGGTGGCGGCCGTCCTCCAGGAGCGAGCCTTCTACTCCCTCGAGGCGCCAGTCCAGCGGGTAACCGGGTTCGACATCCCCTACCCGGCCGCCCTCCTCGAGGAGCGATACCTCCCTTCCGTGGACCGGGTGCTGGACGCCGTCGACCGGGCACTGGGGTACTGAGATGGCCAGGACATTCAACCTCCCGGACCTCGGCGAAGGCCTCACGGAGGCAGAGATCGTCGGCTGGCGCGTCGCCGTCGGCGACGAGGTGGCGCTCGACCAGGAAATCGTCGAGGTGGAGACCGCGAAGGCGTCGGTGGTGATCCCGTCGCCGTACGCCGGAGAAGTGCTCGAACTCCACGGCGCGGCCGGCGACACGATGCAGGTCGGGGCACCACTCATCACCTTCAGCGCAGCCGACTCCGGGGCCGCGGACGACAAGCCCGACGCCGAACCCGAGGAAGGAGCCAGGACGCCGAACCTCGTGGGGTACGGCGCCACCTCCGACCGCAGCCGGCGCCGAAGGAGGGGATCTCGGACGTCGGGTCCGGAGCCCACACCCGCACCAGCTCCCACACCCGTGGACACGACACCTCGTGCGAAGCCCCCGGTGAGGAAACTCGCCAAGGACCTCGGCGTCGACTTGCGCTCCGTGGCGCCGACCGGGCAGCACGGGACGATCAGCCGGGAGGACGTCCGGGCCGCCGCCCACATCCCTGCTGGGTCGGTACCAACTCGACGACCACGCTCCGACACCACCATCCCCGTGCGAGGGATCCGTCGCACCATCGCCAACACGATGGAGCGCTCGCATGCGATCCCCTCAGCGGCGACGTGGCTCGAGGTCGACGCCTCTGGCCTCGTCCGACTGCAGAAGGCACTCGCGTCCCGCCATCCCGATGAGCGCATCACCGGCCTGGCGATCATGTGCCGACTCGTGGTGGAGGCACTCCGCGAGGTCCCTCAGCTGAACGCCAGGTGGTCGGCCGACGAGATCACCCTGCTCGGGGGGATCCACCTCGGCGTCGCGGTTGCGACCGATCGTGGCCTCGTCGTCCCCGTGCTCCGTGACGCGGACTCGCACTCGATCCGAGGACTCGCCGCCCGGATGTCAGAACTCGTCAACGGCGCCCGCCAGAACACGCTGCCTCCGGCCGAGTTGATCGGATCCACGTTCACGATCACCAACTTCGGCGCACTCGGCATGGACGGCGGGATCCCCCTCATCAACCACCCCGAGGTCGGGATCCTCGGAATGGGGCGGCTCGTCGACCGACCCCACGCAGAGGGGGGTACCGTGGTCGTGCGACCTACGATGACCCTCAGCCTCTCGTTCGACCATCGCGTCGCCGACGGCGCCGAGGCATCGCGCTTCCTCTCGATACTCTCCGAACTGGTCGCCGAGCCGGGGCTCCTCCTCGACGACCCCGCCTGAGCCGAGTCCGTCGCCCACGCGGAGCGGCTGTTTCGGTACGCTTCGAGACGGAGTCACGCCCCGCCAGGGAGTCACCAGCCACAGAGGAGTCGGCGAGATGGAACCCGTAGCGGTGGGATCGTCCGAGCAGGAGCTCCTCGATCTCATCTCACAGCAGGACAACCTTCTCGTCGTCGTCGACCTCGACGATCGGGTCGTCTTCGCCAATCGGGCGTTCTGGTCCGCGTGCGAGGTCCCCCCCGGGAGTGGCCTCGGCCGGCCCATCTCGGAGGTCTTCTTGGAGTTCGTCCCGGAAGGCGCACTCCCCTCGATCCCCCAACTCCTCGATCGCGCACGTCGAGACGCCAGGCCGACGTACGGCACGGCCCGACGACCTCGCGACCGCGAGGACCTTGTGACGTTCGACCTCGCTGCGCATCCCGCCAACCAGCGCGTGCTCATCGTTGGCACCGATGTGACCGAGCGCGAACGCACGATTGCGGCGTTGAGCGAGGACCAGAACCTCTTGGAATCCGTCATGGACTCCACGGCCGAAGGCATCGCAGTATGCGACATGACGGGGCGGATCACCAGCCTCAACAAGACCGCCGAGGCCGACTTCGCCACCTTCACGGCCGATGCATGGGACGGACTCTCGATGACCGCCCACGACCACACCGGCGCGGTCATTCCCCAATCGAAGCTCCCGCTCGGCCGGGCGATCGGCGGCGAGTGGGTGGATTCGACGCTCATCATCGTGGAGACCCTCGATGGGCCCAACGAGTTCGCGGCGACCGCCCGACCGCTCACCGACCCGTTTGGGACCCAGGTGGGCGCAGTGTCGGTGTGGCGCAACGTCACCGACCTCCGGAGAGTCGAGAGCAGCCTGACCAGGACCGAGCAGTTCCTCGAGGCGATCCTCAACGCGAGCCAGGACGGCATCGTGGCGTACTCGTTCGAGACGGGCGACCGATTCCGCAACGCTGTCGCCCGCCAATGGGACCTCGAGCGGAAGGCTCCCCTCGACGACGTCATCTCGGCGACGAACGCTCCGTCCAACAACCCGCTCGGCGAGGGATTGCGCATCGAGGTCGGCGATGGGCCGGACACCCGCTACATCGTGGCCTCTGCATCGATGATCGAGGGTGACGGCGACCGTCCCATTGGAGCGGTCGAGATCGGCCGTGACGTCACAGAGCTCCGCGACCGCATGCAGCAGTTGGAGGTCGTGAACGCGGCCTTCGATGCCACCCTCGCGGCCATCGTCATCACCGACATCGAGGGTCGGATCGAATGGGCCAACCGCTCCTTCACCTCCATGACCGGCTTCCCCCTCGCCGTCGTTGAGGGCAAGCACCTCTCGGTGCTCGACCCAGTGCACGAGAGTGGCGACTGGGACGAGATCCTCCCGTTGGCCCGGAGCCGATCGTGGCAGGGCCGCCTCGAGATCCAGGCCCTCAACCGCAGGCCGATCTCCGTTGAAGTCTCGATCTCGGTCGTGCACGACGCCGAGGGCGTCCCCGCGAACCTCATCGCTGTGTTGGAGGACATCACGAGCCAGCTGCGGGCCGAGGAGCGGATCCGCTACCTGGCAACCCACGACGACCTCACCGGACTGCCGAATAGGCGGATCCTGCGCGAGCTCCTCGACTTCGCCCTCGCCCGCTCGCGCAGGAGCGGTGAGCCGATGCACCTCCTCTTCCTCGACCTCGACAGATTCAAGAACGTGAACGACACCTTCGGGCACCGTGCCGGCGACCAGCTCATCCGCATGGCAGGGCACCGGTTCAAGGCGATGCTGCGCGAAACGGACGCGGTCGCCCGACTCGGCGGAGATGAGTTCGCGATCCTCACCGAGGGCGGGACCCGAGAGGATGCCGAAGCGCTCGCGACGAGGATCATCGCTGCGTTGCGGTCACCCTTCGACCTCCTGGGGAATGAAGTGCCCATCTCAACGAGCATCGGGATCACGTCGTCCGCCGGTGAGAAGACCTCCGACGAGTTGCTCGACGAAGCCGACGTCGCCCTCTATCAGGCGAAAGACCTGGGCCGGAACACGTTCGCGTGGTTCGACGAGGAGCTGGGCCGTCGGATCCGCACCAACCTGCAGATCGCCCATGAACTCCGCACGGCCATCGCAGAGGAGCAGTTCCAGCTCCACTACCAGGCCCAGTACCACCTCGGCACCGGCGAGCTCACAGGTGTCGAGGCGCTCATCCGCTGGAACCACCCCGAACGCGGCCTCCTCACCCCCGGGTTCTTCATCGAGGTCGCCGAGACGCACGGCCTCATGCGGGCGATCGGCCAGTGGGTGCGCGCCGAGGCCGCTGCCCAGGCAGCGAAGTGGGACGAGGAGGGGTTCCACGTGCCGATCGTGGCGGTGAACCTCTCCCCGATGGAACTCCGGGATCCCTCCTTCGCCGAGCAGATCCTCCGCGAGGTCGAGGCATACCCCATCGAGCCGACGCGACTCGAGCTCGAGCTCACCGAGGCCGCTCTTCTCTCTGCCGACCCCGCCAACACGGCCGTGCTCTCCTCGCTCAAGCGGGCCGGGATCCGACTCGCCATCGACGACTTCGGCACCGGGTACTCCTCGCTGCTCTACCTGAAGCAGTTCGAGGTGAATCGGATCAAGATCGCCCAGGAGTTCGTGAAGGACCTGCTCGTCTCACAGACCTCAGCCTCGATCGTGGACGCAACCATCGGGCTCGCCGACGGCCTTGGCCTCGAAGTGATCGCCGAGGGCGTCGAGGAGGCAGAACACGCCAGGATCCTCCTCGAACTCGGCTGCGAGTACGGACAGGGATACTTCATGTGCGGGCCCACCCCTGCAGCCAACGTCGCCGACTGCGCCCGGGCCGAGATGCTCCTCGGCCTCGGCGACTGATCAGTCCCGGCCCCGCCACGCCTCCCGGAGGGAGACCTTGCCGCCGACCCTGAGGATCGCCCCCTGGTAGATCCGTCCCGCGACCCGCACCATCAGCCAGGTGAAGAGGATCGTCGTCACGAACGACACCGCCAGCTGCCACATGGGGACGACTCCGAGGGCGAAGCGGACGGGGGCCACGAACGGGGCCGAGAACGGCACGAACGTGGCCACGTCGCCGATGGGGCTCCGCGGGCGCTCGAGCACGAAGAAGCTCACCGCGACGGATACGACGACACCGAGGGCCACCGGCAGGTTCACCGACTGGGCATCCTCGATGCGCGAGATGAGGCTCCCGACGGCGGCGAACATCGCGTTGTAGAGGGCGAAGCCGGTGATGAACCACACGAGGAGCATCGCCATGACATCCCACGGCACCGTGGAGAGGTCCACTCCCGAGGCCTCCCCCGAGCCGATGACCCCGATCGCCGAACCCACCGTGACGAGCACCACGACGATCAACGCCATCTGGGTGACGGCGAGCGAACCGATGCCGAGCACCTTCCCGGCGAGGAGCCGGCGCGGCTTGATGGCAGCGAGGATCAACTCCACCACCCGGCTCGTCTTCTCCTCGGTCACCCCCATGAGGGTCCATGCGCCGTAGAGCAGGATCGCCATGTAGGTGAGGATGAGCCCGCCGGTCGCCAGCGACGACCTCGCCTCGTCACCCCCTGCCTCCAGGCCCACTGCCTCCACGACGAGCTCCGACGACAGCAACTCTCCGAGTCGATCGTCCTCGATCCCCACCGCCTCGGCGGCGGCGCGCAGGACGAGGAGCCGATGCGCGGCATTCGCCAACTCGATCCCCGGCGACTGGCGGAGCGACGACTCCACCAACACCTCTGCGGGCCCGACGAGCACGACATCGATGTCGCCGTCGGCGAGGGCCAGGCGGATGTCCTCGTCGTCGATCACCCGCCGGATGACCACGTCGACGTCGCGTTCGCGGGCGATGGCTTTCACCGCTCCTTCGAGTTCGGCAGCTTCGGGGGTCGCGGCGAGCTCCACCTGCTCTATCCGCTCGTCGATGAGGGAGGGCAGTACGAGGAGGGCCGCGGCGACCAGCGCAGTCGCGATCGTCGAGACCACGAACGCGCGCGATCGAGCACGCTCGTTGAACTCGCGGGAGGCGACGGTGAGTACTTCGCGAACAGGGCTCATCCCACCGACTCCCGGAAGAGGTCTTGGAGGGACGGGGGCCGATAGGCGAAGTGGCGCACCCTCCCGCGCGCCTGGGCATCCCTCAGCAGGTCGTCGGGGGCGAGCCCTCGGTCGACGAGGAGGTCGAAACGGCCCCGCCGCCGGGTCACCGCCCGCACGCCCGGGAGCGACGTGATCCACTGCTCCGGGAGGTCGCCCCCGATCTCCACCCGCCGCCACGGCGATGCCTCCGTGAGCTCGTCCACGTCGCCGTGCAGCACGATGCGCCCGTCGCGAATGATGGCGACGTCCTCACAGATCCCCTCCACGAGCTCGAGTTGGTGCGAGGAGAACAAGACGGCCACACCTGCCTCCGTTTGCTGGCGGAGGATCTCTGTCATCTCGTCGACGCCGTTGGGGTCGAGCCCGCTGAACGGCTCGTCGAGCACGAGCAGCTCCGGATCGTGGACGAGTGCGGCCGCGAGCTGGATCCGCTGCTGGTTGCCGTGGGAGAGCGCCTCGACCCGATCCTTGGCCCGGCTCGCGAGCCCGAACCGGTCGAGCCATCGATCCGTCGCGTCGGATGCCTCGGATCGTGTGAGGCCATGGAGCTTGGCCACGTATCGGAGGTGCTCCCCCACACGCATCCTCGGGTAGAGGCCCCGCTGTTCGGGCATGTACCCGAACCGCTTCCGCGTGAGGCTGGTGACCGGCCCCCCGTCCCACGACGTCTCGCCCGATTCGGGGAGCACGAGCCCGAAGATCGCACGCATCGTGGTGGTCTTGCCCGCTCCGTTCGGACCGAGGAACCCGAGCATCCTCCCCCGGTCCACGGTGAGGGTCACCCCGTCCATGGCGCGCACCTCTCCATAGGTCTTCTGGAGTCCACGGACCTCGAGCATCGGGGTGAATGGTACGGGGGTGGGGAACGAGGGCGGGGGGTGGACGCAGCTCTCCCCGGCAGGGAGCCGAGTCGCGCAACAGCGCCGACGATCCTTGACGCAGATCCCCCCGGCACGGGGCGTGGGAGGGGGGAGCAACATCCTTCACCCCCCTCCCGTTCGCTTCGCTCACGGGTCCCGTCCCCCACGAGGGGGGACCTGCCCTGCTCCGTTGCCGAGCATGCGCTGAATCGAGATCTCGGACGCCAACCGCGATGGGTCACCCCCAGGGGGGATCTGCAGCGGGACGGCAGCGACACCGAACTCCTGCTGGCTGACTGCTGACAGCAGGCGTCCCGGCGGTACGCTCGTCGGCCATGAAGATCCTCGTTGGCGTTGCATGGCCATATCCGAACGGCGAGAAGCACATCGGGCAGATCGCCGGTGCCTACCTCCCGCCGGACATCTTCGCCCGGTTCCAGCGGATGCGCGGGAACGACGTCCTGATGGTGAGTGGGTCCGACACCCATGGCACACCTATCACCCTCATCGCCGAGGAACGCGGCGCCGAACCGATGGAGATCGCGGAGGAGTACCACGCGCTCTTCGTCGAGGGCTGCATGGCGATGGGCCTCACCTTCGACCTCTTCACGCATACCGACACCCAGACCCACTGGGACACGACCCAGGAGATGTTTCTCCGCCACATCGATACGGGGTACATCTACACCGACCGCCAGGACCACCTCTTCGACCCCACAGCCGGGCGCTTCCTCCCCGACCGGTACGTCGAGGGTCGCTGCCCGTTCTGTGACTACGACGGCGCCCGCGGCGACCAGTGCGACAACTGCGGCCGACTGTACGAAGCGCTCGAGCTCAAGGATCCCAGATCCAAGCTCACCGGCTCGACCGACCTCGAGGTACGCCAGACCGAGCACTTCTACCTCGACATGGCAAAGATGAACCAGCCGCTCCTCGACTGGGTCGCCGACAAGGATCACTGGCGACCCAACGTCAAGAACTTCACCAGGGGCCAGCTCGAGCTCCACGAGCTCAGGGGGCGGCCGATCACCCGCGACATCCAATGGGGCGTCGACATCCCCGTGGAGGGCTACGAGGACAAGCGCATCTATGTCTGGTATGACGCCGTGATCGGGTACCTCTCAGCGGTCCGCGAGTGGGCGCTCCTCGAACGAGCACCCGCCGCGTGGAAGGAGTGGTGGGACGCCGAGGTCGGGCCCGACACTCGCATCTACAACTTCATCGGCAAGGACAACATCCCCTTCCACACGATCATCTGGCCGGGGATGCTCATCGGGTACTCCGAGGGCGACACCCGCCTCAACCTCCCCTACGACGTCCCGGCGAACGAGTACCTCAACCTCGGAGGGGAGCAGTTCTCGACGAGCCGGGGCCGAGTGATCGGCTTCAACACGGTTCTCGACGCATTCCAACCCGATGCCTGGCGGTATGTGCTCACGGCGCTGGCTCCCGAGACGAACGACGTCGAGTTCACGTGGGATGACTTCGTCGAACGGGTGAACTCCGAGCTCGTGGCGAATTTCGGCAACCTCGTCAACCGAGTGCTCGGATTCTCGAGCAAGCGCTTCGACGGCGTGGTGCCCCGGCCGGGGGACCTCGACGAGATCGACGAGGCACTCCTCGCCGATGTGCGCGAGGGGTTCGTGTCGGTTGCCGAGCGTTACGACGCCGTGCGGCTCCGAGCGGCCCTGCAGGAGTGCCGTCGCCTCTCCCAACGCGTGAACCAGTACCTCAATGAGAAGGCCCCGTGGACGCTCATCAAGACCGATGAGGCCGCTGCCGCCACGGCGATGTGGGTCGCCCTGCAGGCGATCGACTGGCTGAAGGTGCTGTGGGCCCCGATCCTCCCCCATGCGGCCGAGGCGATCCACGGCATGCTCGGCTACGCGGAGCCCCTCTTCGGGACCCAGCGCACCGAGGAGGTGGAGGATGCCCGCGGCAGCCATCTCACCCTCCGATACGACCACACCGGCGCCACCGGCACGTGGGAACCCACCGAACTCCAGCCCGGTCGGCCATTCGGCGAACTCGCGCCGCTCTTCGAGAAGCTCGACGCCGAGATCGTCGCAGAGCGGATGGGGTCCGAAGAGCACGAGTGAACACGTGCGAGGGAACGGCCCACCCGTTCCCCGGTCTCTCGCACACGTGCCCTCCCACACCGAGCATCCGCTCGGCATACCCCTTCCCCCCACACGCGTAGCCTCGGCAGCGGAACACACATCCTCGAGGAGTGGACGCACGTGACGAGGCAGATCACAGTCGATGGCAACGAGGCGGCAGCGCGCATCGCGCACATGCTCAGTGAGGTGGTGGCGATCTACCCGATCACGCCTGCCTCGCCAATGGGGGAACTCGCCGACGCCTGGTCCCAACGCGGCCAGGCGAACATCTGGGGCCAGGTCCCCGATGTGATCGAGATGCAGAGCGAGGCCGGCGCGGCAGGCGCCGTGCACGGGTCGCTCCAGGCCGGGGCGCTCACGACGACCTTCACGGCGTCGCAGGGCCTCCTGCTCATGCTCCCGAACATGTTCAAGATCGCAGGCGAGCTCACTCCCGCCGTGTTCCACATCGCGGCCCGCACGTTGGCCACCCACGCCCTCTCCATCTTCGGCGACCACTCCGATGTCATGTCAGCCCGCACCACCGGTTGGGCGATGCTCGCCTCGGCTTCCGTGCAGGAGGCCCAGGACATGGCCCTCGTCTCCCACCTCGCCACGCTCTCGTCCCGGGTCCCATTCCTCCACTTCTTCGACGGGTTCCGCACGTCGCACGAGGTCGCCAAGATCGAGGCGATCGAGGAGGCCGAGGTCCGCGGCTTGATCGACGACGAGCTCGTCTCCGCGCACCGCTTCCGGGCGCTGCACCCCTCCACCCCTGCCGTGCGTGGAACCGCCCAGAACCCCGATGTCTTCTTCCAGGCCCGTGAGGCCTCGAACCCCTACTACGCCGCGGTCCCCGGGACGGTCCAGGACGCCATGGACGCGGTTGCGGGTGTCACCGGCCGCCAATACCACCTCTTCGACTACTTCGGCGCCCCCGATGCCGAACGGGTGGTCGTGCTCATGGGGTCGGGCGCCGGCCCTGCCATCGAGGCGGTGGAGCGCCAGGCGGCTGCCGGTGAGAAGGTGGGCGCTGTCATCGTTCGGCTGTTCCGCCCGTTCGTGGGCGAAGCCCTTTCGAACGCCATCCCGAAGACGGCGACGGCCATTGCGGTGCTCGATCGCACCAAGGAGCCCGGCGCCGTCGGGGAGCCCCTCTACCAGGACGTCGTGACGGCACTGCAGGAGACCGGTCGCCTCGGCGGGCTCACCGTCGTCGGAGGTCGGTACGGGCTCTCGTCGAAGGAGTTCACCCCTTCAATGCTGCTCGGCATCTTCTCGGAGCTCTCCAAGGACGAGCCCAAGAACCACTTCACAGTGGGCATCTACGACGACGTGAGCCACCTCAGCCTCCCGTGGGATGACGACGACTGGGCCGAGGACGAGTCAGTCGCCCGAGCGTTGTTCTATGGGCTGGGTTCCGACGGCACGGTCGGGGCCAACAAGGCGTCGGTGAAGATCATCGGCGAGGGCACCGACCTCCACGCCCAGGGCTACTTCGTGTACGACTCGAAGAAGTCGGGGGCCGTCACCGTCTCACACCTCCGCTTCGGCCCCGACGAGATCCGCTCGACATACCTCATCAGGGAGGCCCGGTTCGTCGCCTGCCACCACTTCGGCCTCATGGAGACCACCGACGTGCTCGCCCATGCAGCACATGGGGCGACCTTCCTGGTCAACAGCCCCCATCCCCCGGAGGAGACCTGGGATCGGTTCCCCAAGGAGATCCAGCAGTCGATCCTGGACAAGGACCTCGACGTCTGGGTCGTGGACGGCTACAGCGTCGCTCGTGAGGCCGGTCTCGGTGGGCGCGTGAACACCGTGCTCCAGACCTGCTTCTTCAAGCTCAGTGGGATCCTGCCCGAGGCCGAGGCCATCGAAGCCATCAAGGGCCAGATCACCAAGCTCTACAGCAAGCGCGGCGAGACGGTGCTCCGGCGCAACTTCGAAGCGGTGGACCACTCCATCGCGGCGCTCAAGCGCCTCGAAGTGCCACGCACGGTCACGTCGGGCGTCGGCAGGCGCCAGATGGTCCCCGACCACGCCCCGGACTTCGTGCAGCGAGTGACCCGACTCATGATGGAGGGCAAGGGCGACCTGCTCCCCGTCTCGGCCCTCCCCGTCGATGGCACCTTCCCCACGGCCACGACACAGTGGGAGAAGCGCTCCATCGCCCTGGAGATCCCGATCTGGGATCCCGACATCTGCATCGACTGCGGCCGGTGTGCCCTCGTCTGTCCCCACGCTGCGATCCGCATGAAGGCGTTCGATCCCTCCGAGCTCACCGGGGCGCCCACGACGTTCAAGTCGAAGGAGGCGGTGGGCCGAGAACTCGGCGGCAAGCACCTCACCATCCAGGTCGCACCCGACGACTGCACGGGATGCGGGGTGTGCGTGGACGTCTGCCCCGCCACCTCGAAAGAGGTCGCGAAGCACAAGTCCATCAACATGGCCGAGAAGCTCGACCACCTCGAGGCCGAACGCAAGAACTACTCCTTCTTCCTCGAGATCCCGGAGATCGACCGCACCTCGATCAAGCTCTCGACGGTGAAGGGCACCCAGTTGCTCAAGCCACTCTTCGAGTACTCGGGGGCGTGCAGTGGATGCGGAGAGACGCCGTACGTGAAGCTCATGAGCCAGTTGTTCGGCGACCGGATCCTCATTGCCAACGCCACCGGCTGCTCCTCGATCTACGGCGGAAACCTCCCCACCACCCCCTACACCGTCACCGATGACGGCCGGGGCCCCGCCTGGGCGAACTCCCTGTTCGAGGACAACGCCGAGTTCGGGCTCGGAATGCGCATGGGGATCGATCACGCATCCGGCATGGCCAGGGCGCTCCTGGCGGACCTCGCCCCCACCATTGGGGACCTCGCTGCAGCCATCCTCGAGGCCGACCAATCGGATGAGGCAGGCATCGCCGCCCAACGGGAGCGCGTGAAGGCACTCGACGAAGCCCTCGAGAGGATGGACTCCTCAACGGCGAAGCTCCTGAAGCCCATCACCCAGTACCTCTGCGAGACGAGTGTCTGGATCGTGGGCGGCGACGGTTGGGCGTATGACATCGGCTTCGGCGGACTCGATCACGTCCTCGCCTCCGGGCGGAACGTGAACATCCTCGTGCTCGACACCGAGGTGTACTCGAACACCGGTGGGCAGGCCTCCAAGGCCACCCCGCGGGCTGCGGTCGCCAAGTTCGCCGCCGGGGGCAAGGCCACCGGCAAGAAGGACCTCGGCCAGATCGCCATGTCCTACGGCAACGTCTACGTGGCACAGGTGGCCATGGGGGCCAACCCGACCCAGACCGTCCGGGCGTTCGAGGAGGCCGAGGCCCATCAGGGTGTCTCCCTCATCCTCGCCTACAGCCCGTGCATCGCACACGGGATCGAGATGCGCACACAGATGAGCCACCAGAAGGAGGCGACCGAGAGCGGGTACTGGCCGCTCTTCCGGTACGACCCACACCTCGAGGAAGAGGGGAACCCGGGCCTCCGGCTCGACTCGCGGGCGCCAACGATCTCCTTCCGGGAGTTCGCCTCCAAGGAGAATCGCTTCGCCATGCTCCAGCGGGTGAACCCCGAGCACGCGTCGGCGCTGCTCGAAGCGGCACAACACGACATCGACGATCGGTGGCAGCTCTACGAGCAGATGGTGGAGATCCACCGCACCGCCGTGTACGAGGAGGTGACGGAATGATCGACACGACCACCACGTACCTCGGGCTCGAGCTCTCGAGCCCGGTGATCGCCACGGCCTCGCCGGTGACGAGCACGATCGGTGGCCTGAAGGCACTCGCCGAGGCCGGCGCCGGGGCCGCAGTGCTCCCCTCGCTGTTCGAGGAGCAGATCGAGCACGACACGATGGCCGTGCACTACGGCCTCGAACTGGGCTCGGGCATCTTCGCCGAAGCAGCCGAGGGTTACTTCCCCGAGATGGACGACTACAACACCGGCCCCGACGACTACGTGCGACGGGTGAGCGAGGCGAAGCGGGAGGTCGACATGCCGATCATCCCATCCCTCAACGGCTACACCCGTGGCGGCTGGGTGCGGTACGCACACCAACTCCAGGATGCCGGCGCCGATGCCATCGAACTGAACATCTACTTCGTGGCGGCCGACCCCACCACCACGGCCCGCGATCTCGAGGACCGTTACGTGCGACTGGTCGAGGAGGTCCGCCTGGAGATCGAGGTCCCGCTCGCAGTGAAGATCGGGCCCGCCTTCTCCTCCGTCCCGGAGATGGCCCGCCGGCTCTTCTCGGCCGGGGCGAACGGACTCGTGCTGTTCAACCGCTTCTACCAACCCGACATCGATCTCGAGTCGCTGCGGGTGGAGCCGAACCTCGTGCTCTCCGACTCCGCCGAGATGCGCCAGGTCCTGCGATGGACGGCGATCCTCCACGGTCGGGTCGAGGGGTCGATCTGCGCCACCACGGGTGTCCACACCCCCGAGGACGCCATCAAGCTCCTCCTCGCAGGGGCGGACGCGATCGGGATGGCGTCTGCCCTCCTCCGGAACGGACCGGGGCACGTCAGGACCGTCCTCGACGGGATGCTGAGATGGCTCACCGAGCGGGAGTACGTCTCGGTGAACCAGGCCCGTGGAAGCCTCTCGCAACAGAACTCCCCGGACCCCGCCGCGTACGAGCGGGCGAACTACATCAAGACGCTCGCCAGCTGGTCCTGAGGCCCGCCTCCGGTCGGGATAGGCTCGCGCCCATGGTTGCGTCGCGCCGCTCCCGCATCGATCCGTTCCACGTGATGGAGGTGATGCGGGCCGCCGAGGAGCGGGTGAAGGCCGGCGACGAGGTCCTCCACCTCGAGGTGGGACAGCCCTCCACGCCCGCACCCGCGAGGGCCCTCGACGCTGCCCATCGAGCCCTCGACGCAGAGCGCCTGGGGTACACACCCGCAAAGGGGATCCCCGAGCTCAGGGAGGCGATCGCCCGCCGCTACGCCCACCGGCACGGCGTTGAGGTCTCGCCCGACCAGGTGATCGTCACCGTCGGCGCGTCGGGTGGCTTCAGTCTCGCGTTCCTCTCCGCCTTCGACGTCGGGGACCGGGTCGCGGTCTCCGCTCCGGGGTACCCGTGCTACCGGAACGTCCTCGAGGCGTTCGGCATCGAGGTGGTGGTGATCCCGGTCGATGCCACGACCCGCTTCAACCTCACGTCCGACCTCCTCTCCGCCCACGGGCCCCTCGACGGGATCCTCGTGGCATCACCTGCCAATCCCACGGGGACGATCCTCACGCCCGCCGAACTCTCGGACATCGTCACCCACTGCAGGCAAGAGGGCATCCGCGTGGTCTCCGACGAGATCTACCACGGCATCACCTTCACCGATGAACCAATCCAGAGCCTCGTGGAACACGACCGCACGGGCATCGTGCTCCAGTCGTTCTCGAAGTACTGGTCGATGGCCGGGTGGCGGGTCGGCTGGGTGATCGCCCCCGATGACCTCGTGGTGCCGATGGAGCGGCTCAAGCAAAACCTCTTCATCTCCGCCCCGACGATCGGCCAGGTCGCGGCACTCGGTGCGCTCGACGCCGATGAGGAACTCGAGGCGAATGTCGTTCGGTACGCCCGCAACCGACCGATCGTGCTGGATGGGCTCGCCGCGATGGGCTGCACGAACATCGCCCCCGCCGACGGAGCGTTCTACGCCTACGCCGAGATCACCCACCTCGGCCAAACGGCCTCGGAGCTCTGCGACCGATGGCTCCACGAGCTCGGGGTTGCGGTCACGCCAGGCATCGACTTCGACCCGCTCAGGGGGGAGGGCTTCATCCGCATCTCGTTCTCCGAGTCGACCGACGAGGTCACCGAGGCGATGGGGAGGCTCGTCGCCTGGGCCCCATAGGGACGCAGGCGACCCGAACCGGGGCGTTGCCGACCGAGGGGGACCGACGCTCAGTGGGCAGGGCTGACAATCGCAGCGAGTCGACCGAGCGCATGCTGGGAGAACTGCTGCCGGAGCCCCTCATCGGCGATATCCGCTGCAATCGCGTCGATGACGCTTCGGGCTCGACCCCGAGCCTCGTCTGCGGCATCCAGTCGCCCGGCCCCGGCCAGCATCAGCGCCCGGGCGCCTTGGATCCGCCATGAGAGCCAGCGCATGCCCATGGCCTCGCACTCCTCCCCAGCCTCGGTGAGGGCGTCCAGTGCCGCCTCGGGATCATCGGGGCCGACGATCGCGGCGGCAACGAGGGCATACACGGGTTCGTACATGCCAAGGCCCCGATCGTCGAGGAACCGCCTGGTCGTCTCCACCTCCACAACGGCCACATCGCGATCCCCCACGTGCCATCGGGCGAGCGCGAGCCCAAGCCGGAGGGAAGGCTCCTCGACGTGGCGCGTCGAGGATGAGCCAGCGAGGGCTGTCTCGAACAGCGCAATCGCGTCACGGTCGCGGCCGCGCTCGATTGCCGCCCACCCCAGGTCGCCGTAGACCGAGGATGCAGTCATCGAACCCATGGGGGCCTCGAGGAGGACGAGCGCCTTCGCTCGGAGTCCCTCCGTGAACTCGTCATCTCTCCCCATCTGGACGTACTTCCCGACGAGGCCTGCAGCGGCCCGTGCGGCGTGGTAGCTCTGATGGGACTCCTCACCGAGGCGGAGCGCCTGGGCGAGGTAGGCGATCGAGGTCTCGTAGTCGCCGAGCAAGCCCGCAAGCGTTCCCGCCTGCGCATGAGCGTAGGCCGCCTGCGAGGAGCCCACCCGCAGGGCCAGGTCGGCGGTGTCCCGCACGAGGGCGTAGGCCTCCCGGATACGGCCTTGCCCCACGCGCACGAAGTGCTCCGCCATGGAGATCCCAATGAGCGCGGCTGGGTCCTCGACTCCCTCCGTCGCGCGCTTGGCGTGCTCGAGCGCCTCGGCAGCCTCATCGAAGCGCACCGCTGCCGCGAGCGACATGACACGCTGGATGAGGCCACCGGCAAGGAGTTGGCCCGCCCCCAGAGTCTCGCCGAGGCGCGCAGTCTGGGCGTCGTGGGCCGCCGCGGTCTCCATGTCACCCCGGGCCGTGGCGATCATGCACGCAGCCATGTGGTACTCAGCGAGTCCCATGTGGTCGCTCACGCGCTCAGCGAGCTCCTTCGCCTGGTCGAGGTACGACGTCGCGTCGGCGTAGTTGCCACCGAGCGTCGCTTCGGCGAAGCCGAGCCGATTGAGCGCGGTGACCTGCAGGGAAGCCTCGCCGGCCGACCTGCCCACCTCGAGAAGGCGCTGGTAGGTGGCTGACACCTCCGTGAGGTTCGGTATGAGTCCGTAGGCAGCCCCCAACCCCTCGTGAATCCTGAGCGCAAGGCCGGTGTCGGGAGGATCGGTGAGCCATTCCCCCGCTTGTCGGTAAAGCGCGATGGCGTCCGAGAGGGCCATGGCTCGGGACGCCAGGTCGCCTGCGGCAACGAGGTACGGGACGGCCCGAGGACCCTGGTTTGCCGCAACGAGGTGTTGGGCGATGGCAGCGGTCTCCCCCTCTCCCTCGATGAGGCGCTCTGCCACCTCGCCGTGGAGTCGTCTCCTCGTCTTCAGCAACATCGACCCATACGCAGCTTCCTTCGTGAGCGCATGCCGGAACGCGAGCTCCAACTCGGGAATCCGGGCGCGCTCCTCGAGGATCCCCCGGACGAGCAGGTTGCGGACGGCTCCCTCGACATCGACCCCATCGCCCACGAGGGGCCTGAGCTCAGCTACCCGGAACTCCCGTCCGAGCACCGAGGCGTACTGGGCCACAAGGCGCGCATCCGGACCCAAGCGATCGAGCCGGGCTGTGAGCAGAGCAGTCACCGTCTCTGGGAGGCCGCCGGGGGCGTCGGCGCCATTCCCCTCGAGGCGAAGTCGCACCAACTCCTCGAGGAAGAACGGGTTCCCACCCGATCGCTCGACGATCGCCTCCACCAAATCGCCCTCGGGGTCGACATCGGTGAGCAACGCCGTCACGAGCTCTCGCTGTGCCGCGGGATCGAGCGGATCGAGCCGTATCGCGCGGTAGCGATGCTCATGGGCGCGGACGGCGGTCTCGTGGATCCCCCACGAGCCATCGTCCTTATAGGGGCGCATGAGCAGGATGATCCCCAGAGGGGCACGTTCGGTCAGATCCAGAAGTTCCTCCACGAGCGAGAGGGAGACCTTGTCGGCCCAGTGGAGGTCCTCGAGGACGAGCATCCCCGGACTTCCCGCGAGGCAGGCCTCAAACCACCCGCGCACGGCGGCGAACGTGCGTCGTTGGAGTTCTGGTGCCTCCATCGCAGCAATGACCCCCTCCGCGCGTGGTCCCGGGTCCACCCCAAGGAGCGCACAGAGGTACGGCACAGTCGTCTCGGGATCGCAGTCCGGGAGCGACTCGACTGCCGCCTCGATCCGCGCCCGGGCGATCTCCGGCGGATCGTCCGGGCCGGTTCCGAATACTCGCGTGAAGAAGTCGACGAAAGGTGCGTAGGGCACCGCGGTGTCGAAGGACAGACAGCGGGCGCGGCCCCACCGAAGGGACTCGAGAGCCGGCTCGCCGACCCATGCCGTGGTGCAGGATGCTGCTTCGAGCTCCTTCTCGACCGTCGCAACGAGCCGCGTCTTGCCCGCCCCCGCCTCGCCAACGACCGAGGCAATCGCTCCACCTCCTGCCCGCACGATCTGCACCACCTCGCGGAGCGACGCGATCTCGCTGGACCGACCGACGAAGGGAGAGTCCGCTCCGAGGCCCCTGGTGGTCACCGGGCGCTCCCGCACGCCGGTCACGCGAAAGGACGCCACCGGCACGGCCTTGCCCTTCACCTCGATACCGCCGAGTGACTCGAACTCGAAGAGGCCTTCCACGAGTTGCTTCGTCTCTCCTGTGATCTGCAGGGTGCCGGGTGCAGCGGTCTGCTCCATCCGGGCGGCGAGGTTCACAGCATCGCCGAGAGCGGTGTACTCGACACGGAGGTCTGACCCGACTTCTCCCACGACGACGAGTCCGGTGTGGACACCAACCCGGAGGTCAAGGTCGATTCCGTGTTGGCGCTGGATCTCTCGGGCGTAGGGACGCGCGTCGCGCAGCATCGCCAGCCCGGCAAGGATGGCACGCTCGGGATCGTCCTCGTGGGCGATCGGCGCCCCGAAGAATGCCAAGACGGCGTCCCCCATCAGGCGGGCGAGAGTGCCCTCGTATCGGTACACCGGCTTGATGAGGTGCGTGAACACGCCGTTGACGATGTCGGCCCACTCCTCGGGGTCCATCGTCTCGGCGGCCGCTGTCGACCCCTTCAGGTCCGCGAACAGCATGGTGACGGTCCGCCGCTCACCCACCATCGACCGCCCCTTTCGGGCGGCGTCGAGCTTCTGCATGAGCTCGTCCGGGATGTAGCGACTGAGGCCAGATGGGGCAGCGCTGAGTTCGGAGCCACACGAGGAGCAGAAGGCTGCGGCTGCTGAGGCCTCCGTCCCGCAGGATGGACACGCCACGACGAGGGCACTGCCGCAGTTCGAGCAGAACCTTGCGTCCGAGCCATTCAACTGCCCGCAGTTCCGGCACTCCATCGTCCGCTCCTTCCCGGGTGGACTACGGCGAGCATAGAGCCACGGGAGACTGCGGGGAAGGGTGGAGGGGGACGGTCAACCGCGGGTACGCCGCGGCCGGGGCCACACCCTCGCCACGACCGTCCCACGGATCGATCCGATTGGGAGCGGACCAAACGTGCGACTGTCCGCCCATGTGCGCTCGGGCGCATCGGACAGCACGAACCAGTGACCGTCCAGCACCTTCCACGATCCCTCGCCCGGGATGTCGAGCACACGGGGCACGACGACGCCATCGACCTCGAGCACCCCGCCATGCAACTCCACCATGGCGCCGGGCCCCGCCACCGCGCGCTTCACGATGACGAGGCCGCCGGGTGCATCGCACACGACCACGTCCCCGGGGGCGGGACGTCGGTTGTGAAATGCGAGCAGGAGGTCGCCCGGGGCGAGGGTGGGGACCATCGACCGACCCACCACCCGGTACACACCCCATGGGTTCCTCACGAAGCGAGTGTATCTTCAGGGCGTCCGACCACCATGAAGGAGCAGCAATGCGTTTCTTCCGACCCACCGAGGCCCACGCCCACTGTGATCTCTTCTGCGGCGTGTACGACCCCGCCCAGGCGATGATCGAGGCCAAGTCCGTGCTGCAGTGCGCGAACAAGTACCACGCCTCCGACGATGAGGTGTTCCGTGCCCGGGCCATCTCCATCAAGGAGGAGCGGGCCGAACTCGTGAAGCACCACCTCGCGGTGTTGTGGACCGATTTCTTCAAGCCCCACCACGTCGAGGCATTCCCACAGCTGCACGACCTGCACTGGAGGGCCATCAAGCAGGCCGGTGAGGCCAAGAAGTCGATGGATCCCGCCGTCTCCGAGGAGCTCGTCTCCCTCATCGGTGAGATCAGCGACATCTTCTGGCAGACCGCCGAATCCAAGAACGTCGGCGTCTACCCGCCCGCCTGACACCACCCCCGATCATCGGAGCGCCCCGGACCCGTGCCGGGGCGCTCCGCGTCCGATAGCCAACCGGCCCCTATCCTCCACCTTCATGCGACGCCCCCTCCTCGTCCTCCTCGCGTTCGCCCTCGCACTCGCATCCTGCGGTGGTGACGCCACCTCCACCACGACCGCAACGGACGCGCCTACAGCGACCGAAGCCCCCGCTACGAGCACGACCACCACGACCGTGGCCCCTGTCTCCACGCCTCCCCTCACGACTACGACGACGGTCGCCGGATCGACCTCACCGCTCAACGGGCTGGAGATCACCGACCCCAGCCTCATCGATCGCCGGGTGGTCGCGGTGAAGGTGGACAACCACTGGGACGCACGTCCCCAGTCGGGGCTCGCCGACGCTGACGCCGTCTATGAGCTCCTCGTCGAGGGCGGTCTCACGCGCTTCATCGCCCTCTTCCTCCAGTCGGACTCGACCTACCTCGGCCCCAATCGCTCCGGACGCCCCACGGACCCCACCCTCGTCGGGCCCCTCGGCGCGACATTCGTCATCTCAGGCGCCCAGTCGTGGGTGCAGGCCCGGATCCGCTCGTACGACATCTCCCTCATCGGGGAGGAACCGCCGGCGAGCTTCCGGATCCCCGAACGTTCCGCACCGCACAACCTCTACGTGGACACGACGCTCCACCGCGACCTCGCCGACCGTCGCGGCTACGACGACACACCGCCCGAGCCGCTCTTCACCTTTGGCCAGCACCAGGGCACCGAGACGGCGACCGCGGTGACCCTCGACTGGTCCGATGACATGGAGGACGTGACCTGGCACTTCGACGGGTCCGGCTACCTGCGGTACAACGGCACGAGCCCGCACCGCGAAGTGGCGTCCCAGGGAGCGGCCGAGACCACGGTGAAGGCCGAGGTGTTGGTCATCCTGTTCGCCGATCAGTACTCAGCCTGCCCCTCGGGCGGGCAGGAGGGATCGTGCGTGCCTTCGATGGACACGGTCGGTTCCGGCCGGGCGATCGTCGTGCACAACGGAGGCCTCGCGGAGGGCACGTGGGAGCGCGACGACGCGCTCGACCCCTTCACGCTCACCAAGGCCGACGGCGAGCCGCTCTTCGTCCCCGCCGGCAAGCTGTGGATCTCCGTCTTCCCGAACGGCCGCGACGTCACGTGGTAGACCGGGGTCCGGTCGGTTCCGCCGTCGAGGCGGCGTTCAACCGGATCGGTGACGACCCCCTCAACGCCTTCACCTCACGTGACGAGCACGCCTTGGATCGCGCGGCGTCCCTCGACTCGGCGACGACTCGCGGATCCCTCCACGGGTGGACCGTCGGACTCAAGGACCTCATCGATCACGCCGGGAGGGTCACCACCTGTGGGTCGTCCTTCTTCCGCCGCACTCCCGACGCGTCCGCAACGGTCGTCAACCGACTCGAGACCGCGGGGGCCGTGGTCGTCGGTCGCACGGGCCTCCACGAGTTCGCATTCGGGTTCTCCTCCGAGAACCACTGGTTCGGGCCGGTTCGGAACCCATGGGACCCGACCACGTCACCCGGAGGGTCGTCGGGCGGGTCGGGAGCCGCCGTCGCTGCGGGGCTCGTCCGGGTGGGGATCGGCACGGACACCGGTGGCAGCGTCCGGGTGCCCGCTGCACTCACCGGCATCTTCGGCCTGAAGCCCACCCATGGGTCGGTCCCGCTCACAGGCGTGTTCCCGCTCGCTGCCTCGGTTGACACGGTGGGCCCCCTCGCCCGTACGGTGGCCGACCTCGCAGCGGCCCATCGAGCCATGGCAGGGCACGACCCGTCCGACCCCTGGTCCCGCGTCCTCCCCGAGCCCCGGCCACTGACCGGGCACCCCCGCATAGGGGTGCCCCGGGAGTGGATCGCATCGGCCCCACTCAGCAGCCCCATCCGGACCGCCTTCTGCGCCGCGCTCGACTCCCTTGGGGACCTCGGTGCCGAGATCGTGGACCTCGCCGCACCCACGCTCGAGCCCTGGGGGGCGCTCAACGACCTCATGGGAGCCCAGGTGGCCCGGGTGCACCGGGAGTGGATCACCGACCCCACCAAGGAGTACGGGCCCGAAGTGGCGGAGCGGCTCGGCAGTGTCCTCGGGATCTCAAGCGACGACCTCGTCGATGCACTCGCCTGGCAGTCGGAGCTCATCGGTGCCACGGAGCGCTGCTTCGCCGGGGTGGACTTCCTCGCCACCCCCACCGTTGCCGCGCACCGGAAGGTGATCGGCGATCCGTCCGTTGCGGTCGAGGGCGGCGAGGTGGACTACCGCACGGCCCTTGCCTGGTTCACCTCGATGGTGAACCACGTGCGCACCCCTGCGATCGCGATGCCCCTCACCGCCGGGACGGGACTCCCCCACTCACTCCAACTCATCGCCCCATGGGGGGCCGACGAGCGGCTCCTCGGGTACGCAGCCCGGCTGGAGGCGGCCGAACTCGTGGGGCACCGGTCCCCACCGACGGCGCCTACCGGTTCCTGACCGCAGGAGGTCAGGCGCGCTCGACGACGAGTGCGACTCCCTGGCCGACCCCGATGCACATCGTGGCGACGCCGTGGCGAACCTTCCTCACCTCCATCTCGTGGAGGAGGCTCGTGAGGATCTTGGCGCCGGAGGCACCGAGCGGATGGCCGTTGGCGATCGCCCCGCCGTTCACGTTCACGATCGAGTGGTCGAAGCCGAGCTCGCGCATGCAGACGATCGCCTGCGAGGCGAAGGCCTCGTTCAGCTCGACGAGCCCGACATCATCGATGGAGAGGCCTGCTCGCTCGAGGGCCTTGCGCGTCGCCGGTATGGGGCCGGTCCCCATGATGTCGGGATGCACTCCCGCCACCGCACCGGCGCGCACCCGGGCCAGCGGTTCGAGACCGAGGCGCTCCACGACCGCCTCGGTGGCGAGGAGGAGGGCCGCAGCGCCATCATTCATCTGAGAGGCGTTCCCGGCGGTCACGGTGCCGCCATCGCGGAAGACCGGGCGCAGTCGCGCCATCGCCTCGGCATTCGCGTCGCGGCGCGGCCCCTCGTCGGCATCGACGAGCACCGAGGTGCTGCCCTTGGGGTCCTGGGGGGCCTCCAGCGGCATCAACTGGCTGGCGAGCAGCCCGCCGTCCATCGCAGAGATGGCGCGCCGGTGGGACTCGAGGGCGAACTCGTCCTGCTCCTCCCTGGTGATCGACCAGCGCTCGGCCACCTCCTCGGCGGTCTCCCCCATTCCCAACGCCCGGTAGTGGTCGTACCACGTGGGGTTCACCAGGCGCCATCCGAGGGTGGTGTCGGCCATCTCGGGGAGGCCGGGTCGGAAGGGTGCAGTGGGTTTGGTCATCATGACGAGCGGAGCCCGGCTCATCGACTCGGACCCGCCGGCGATCATCACCTCGCCCCATCCGTCACGCATCGCCTGCGCTGCCTGGATCGTCGCTTGGAGGCTCGACCCGCACAGCCTGTTCACCGTCACACCGCCCACTTCGATGGGCAGCCCGGCGAGCAGGGCGGCGATCCGAGCGACGTCGCGGTTGTCCTCGCCCGCCTGGTTGGCAGCACCCCAGACGACGTCTTCGATCAACCCCGGGTCCACCGAGGGATTCCGACCGACAAGGGATCGCATCGCGTGGGCAGCGAGGTCGTCCGGGCGCACGTGGGCGAGCACGCCTCCGAGCTTGCCGATGGGCGTTCGCACCGCATCGACGATGAAGATCTCCGGCATGCCGAGGAGGGTAGCGACGCGCTCGAGGGGTGCTTCGGACAAGCCCACAGACCTGCGACAATCCGTTGCACGAGGGCGGCTTGAGGCCGCCCTGCGCATGACCCAACCGAAAGAGACCACGTGTCCGACACGAAGACCCTCCCAGAAGCCGTGGAGGCCGAACACCTCGACAAGGTGATCATTCGTTTCGCAGGGGACTCGGGCGACGGTATGCAGGTCGCCGGTTCTCGGTTCACCGAGGCATCGGCCATGTTCGGCAACGACCTCGCCACGCTCCCGTCGTTCCCCGCCGAGATCAGGGCCCCACAGGGGACCATCGCCGGCGTCAGCTCCTATCAGGTGCAGATCGCGGACTTCGACATCCTCACCGCGGGCGACGAGCCCGACGTGCTCGTCGCCATGAACCCCGCCGCCCTCAAGGCCCACCTCGGCGACGTCCGGAGGAACGGGACCATCATCCTGAACTCCGACGCCTTCACCGAGCGGAACCTCGAGAAGGCCGAGTGGGAGTCCGACCCCCTCGAGGACGGCACCCTCGACGGCTACCGGGTCATCCCGGTCCCGATGGAGACGCTCACGAAGGACACCGTCGAGGGAACCGGCGTCACCGGCCGTGACGTCCTCCGTTCCAAGAACATGCTCGCGCTCGGACTTCTCGCATGGCTCTTCAACCGCCCCCTCGAGCCGACGATCGAGTGGCTCGAGACGAAGTTCAAGAACAAGCCCGAGGTCATCGCCGCCAACACCGCGGCGCTGCGGGGCGGATACAACTTCGGCCTCACCACCGAGGCGCTCAAGACGACGTTCACGGTGCAGCCGGCGAAGTTGGCTCCGGGGACCTACACGAACATCTCCGGGAACATGGCACTCGCATGGGGCCTCCTGGCTGCCTCCCGGCAGGCCAAGTTGCCCCTGTTCTACGGGTCGTATCCGATCACGCCTGCCTCCGACATCCTCCACGAGTTGTCGAAGCACAAGAACTTCGGCGTCCGCACCTTCCAGGCAGAGGACGAGATCGCTGCGATCGGCGCCACCGTCGGTGCCGCCTTCGGTGGCAGCCTCGCCGTCACCGGCACGTCCGGTCCCGGCCTCGCACTCAAGAGCGAAGCGCTCAGCCTGGCGATGATGACCGAGCTGCCGATGATCGTCATCGACGTCCAGCGCGGTGGGCCCTCAACGGGCCTGCCGACCAAGCCGGAGCAGTCCGACCTGTTGTTCGCCTTCTTCGGGCGACACGGCGAGTCACCCGTGCCGGTGGTTGCGTGTGCGTCGCCGAGCGATGCGTTCGGGGCTGCATTCGAGGCCGCCCGGATCGCCCTGAAGTACATGACGCCGGTCATCCTCCTCTCGGACAACAACGTGGCGAACGGCTCAGAGCCGTGGGCCCTCCCCGACCTCGATGCCCTCCCCGACCTCTCAGTGCAGTTCGCCACCGCGCCGAACGCGCCCGACGGGACGTACCTTCCGTACCTGCGTGACCCGGCGACACTCGCCCGCCCCTGGGCGGTACCCGGCACCCCTGGCCTCGAACACCGCATCGGCGGGCTCGAGAGCGAAGAGGTCACTGGCAACGTCTCCTACGACACGGAGAACCACCAGGCGATGACGAACATGCGCCAGGCGAAGATCGATGGGATCGACGTGCCCGACCTCGTCGTAGACGATCCCGACGGAGCCGACCTCCTCGTGATCGGTTGGGGCTCGACCTACCCGCCCATCCGGGCTGCGGTGAACAACCTCCGCAAGAACCAGGGCACGAAGGTTGCCCAGGCGCATCTGCGCAACCTGCGCCCCTTCCCCAAGAACCTCGGGGAGGTACTCGCCTCCTATGAGAAGGTCTTGGTACCCGAACTCAACACCGGCCAACTGCGCTACGTGCTGCGGGCCGAGTACCTGGTCGCCGCCGAGGGCCTGAACAAGGTTGCAGCGGAGCCATTCAAGATCAATGAGATCAAGGCGAAGATCCTGGAGATGGTGTCATGACGACGCTCAACTACACACGCACCGACTTCCAGTCCGACCAGGAACCCCGCTGGTGTCCCGGATGTGGCGATTACACGATCCTCTCGAGCGTGCAGCGATACATGGCCGAGATGGGCGTAGCCCGTGAGAAGATCGTGGTCGTCTCGGGAATCGGCTGCTCGAGCCGATTCCCGTACTATGTGAACACCTACGGGATGCACTCGATCCATGGGCGCGCACCGGCGATCGCAACGGGCCTTGCGTCGAGCCGGCCCGATCTCGACGTGTGGGTCATCACCGGCGACGGTGACGCCCTCTCGATCGGTGGCAACCACCTCATCCACGCGCTGCGCCGCAACGTGAACCTCAAGATCCTGCTGTTCAACAACCAGATCTATGGGCTCACCAAGGGGCAGTACAGCCCGACCTCGGAGCAGGGGAAGCGAACCAAGTCGTCCCCGGCCGGATCGCTCGACTACCCGTTCAACCCCATCTCCCTCGTGTTGGGAGCCGAGGCGACGTTCGTGGCCCGGACACTCGACTCGGACCCGAAGCACACAATCCAGATGCTCGAACGGGCCCACGCCCACAAGGGCTCGGCGTTCATCGAGATATACCAGAACTGCAACGTGTTCAACGACAAGGCGTTCATCAAGCTCACCGGCAAGGAGGAGCGGGCACACAACCGCATCTACCTCGAGCACGGCAGGCCGATCATCTTCGGCCCCAACGACGAGTACGCGGTCGTGCTCGACGGCGCCGACGCGAAGATCGTGGAGCGGGCGTCCGTCTCCGACGGCCAGATCCTGGTGCACGACGAGACGAGCTACTCGCGGGGCCAGGCGTTCGCACTGAGCCGGCTCAACCGCGGCCCCGACGGTCCCGCGCCGCTCGGCGTCTTCATCGACCATCCCCGTGGCACCTACGATGCAGAACTGAACCGCCAGCTCGCCGAGGTGCAGGAGGCGAAGGGACCGGGAGACCTCGACAAGCTCATTCGCTCCCTCGGTACCTGGACCGTCGAGTAACCGGAAGGTGACGGATCGATCCGGAACGCCCGGCGATCGCGCCGGGCGTATCCGCGTCCGGGAGACCATCGGCGTCCAGTACCTCAAGTACCCAGACACCCTGCACTGGCGGCACGATCCGATGGTCGTACTCGGTACCGACGAGCACGGCCTCTGGCTCGGCGGCGGCCCGACCACCTTCCTGAGGAAGGGGCTCTCCCCCACGCCCCGCGACCACCACGAACGAGGCTTCTTCGCCGACCACCACTTCGTCCAACTCGTCGTCCCCGATGGCTGGTGGACGTTCATCTTCAACGGTCCGGACCGGCCCGCCGGCCGGATCAGCCACTACGTCGACATCGTGACCCCTCCGGAGTTCCGCTCCGACGAGATCCGGTGGGTCGACCTCGACCTCGACGTGATCCTGGGGGGCGACGGGGAGCTCCTCATCGATGACGAGGACGAGTTCACCACCCACATCGACACCCTCGGCTATCCCCCGATGTGGGTGGACCGGGCCCGCGCCGAGGCGGCGCGAATCTTCCTCGCCATCGAACGTGGGGACGAACCCTTCTCGTCCGCCTGCCTCGAGTGGTGGCGCCGGCACACCGACCGCTGAACGCGCAATCCATTGCGCCTCCCTATATTGAGGGTGCGCCCCACCAACCATCGGGCGCGTCCGAATACGGAGGAGAACATGAAGCAACTACTGAAGTTCGGTGCGCTCTTCGTGGTGCTGGCCCTCATCACGGCAGCATGCGCGAGCGAGACCACCGACACCACGGAGGCGCCGGCAACGACCGAAGCCCCCGCCGAGACCGAGGCGCCGGCAACCACAGCTGCGCCGGCAACGACCGAGGCTCCCATGGAGACCGAGGCCCCGATGGAGATGACCCCTGTGTCGCTCACCGTCGGCTACATGATGCCGCTCTCCGGTGGCCTCGCCGTGATCGTCGACTCGTTGGTGAAGGCAGCCGAGATGGCCGCTGAGGAGATCAACGCCGCCGGTGGCGACGTGACTCTGCTCGGCGCCGACACCGGCACCGATCCAGCCATCGCGTCGCAGAACGTGGACCAGCTCCTCGCCGAGGGCGTCCCCGCGATCGTGGGCCCGGCAGCCACCAGCGTGACCCTCTCGGTCATCGACAAGGTCACCGGCTCCGACGTCGTGATGTGCTCGCCGTCGAACACCGGTGCAGGACTCACGACCTACGACGACGGCGGCTACTACTTCCGCACCGCTCCGTCCGACGTGCTCCAGGGCCCGGCCCTCGCCGACCTCATCGCCGATGACGGCCATGCGAATGTCGCGGTGATCTACCGGAACGACGAGTACGGCTCCGGCTTCAACGACGCCCTGACACAGGGCCTCGAGGATTCGGGTCTCTCGGTCGTCGCCTCCGTGGCCTACGACCCCGCCGGGACGACGTTCGATGCCGAGGTCGCCCAGGTCGTCGAGTCGGCTCCCGATGCCGTGGTCGTGGTGTCGTTCGCCGAGGGTGCCGCGGTCGTGCAGGCCATGATCGAGGCCGGTGCCGGCCCAGCCGACATCGCCATCTACGGTCCCGATGGCTTCAGCCAGTCCGTGACCCCCGAGGCCGTTGACCCGGACAACCCGGCCGTCCTCGCAGGTATCAAGGGCACCGAGCCCTCGGCTGCACCTGCGTCGGGTGAGGCCACCTTCCCCGATCGGTTCGCCGCGTTCGCCCCTGAGGTCCCGACGATCTTCTCGGCGCAGACGTTCGACTGCCTCGTGGTCATCGCCCTCGCCGCCCAGCAGGGCGGTGCGGCTGACGGCCCGACCATCCAAGCAAACATGAACTCGGTGACCGAGGGTGGAGAGAAGTGCACCTCCTACGCGGAGTGCTACGAGCTCCTCGCCGCCGGCGCCGACATCGACTACGACGGTGCCTCCGGCGCCCTCGACTTCACCGAGGTCGGTGAGCCGGGCGTCGGCACCTACGACGTGTGGCTGTTCAACGACGAAGGCGGTCGTGACACGATCGACCAGCTCACCTACGGCGGCTGATCACACCCAGCAACCACTCACGCGGTGCGGCCCCGGGACTCATCCCGGGGCCGCACCGCGTGAACCGTCACCACGGTCAGCAGGAAGGGAATCGGACCGGGTTCAAGTCCTGTCGGGCCCGCCTAGTACCCCCGGTCGAGGTCCACTAGGTCATGGGGTGTCTCGCCCGCGAGGGCCCTGCGCACGTTGGCGGCCATGAGGGAGGCCGACCGATCGAGGTCCGTGAGGCCGCTCACGTG
>CAZRJG010000009.1:0-55604 GCA_964600365.1 uncultured Acidimicrobiia bacterium | reverse complement strand
ATGCCCATCTTCTCGGCGGCGGCTGCGAGGTACTCACTCATGCGGCCACCTCCTCCACGTCATCGGGAGTGGGCGCCTCGGACCGCTCCGTGCGGATGAGGTTGAGGAGGAAGGCGATCTGCCCGGCGGTGACGAGTGCCATGCCGAGGAGGGAGAGCATGTAGAGCGGTACGGCGCCGCTGGCGGCATCGGTGAACCCGTCGCCCACGGCGGTCCAGAGCCCGCCCAGTGTCCCGCCACGGAACCCCGCACCTGCGTAGATCCCGGCATACCAGAGGAAGAGCGCGGTCAGGGCGGCGCCCCACTGCACGAGCCGGACGTGGTCGAACGCGAGGGTCGTGCTGAACAGCGTGCGATCCACGAGGCCCGGGTACTCGTGGTAGACGAACGAGGCCGCGAAGAGGAGGGCAGCGCCGGCAAGGAGCGCCGTCGTGCCGTCGGCGAAGGTCGTGAAACCGACGACCGACTGGACGAACGGGAATGCGCTGAGGCCGGTCACGAGTCCGCCGCCGGCGATGAGCCAGCCCCCGCCCACTGCGGCGCGGATGGCGGGGGACGAGGAGAGCACGGCGGGATCGACGCCGCGGAGCGTCTGGATGATGAGGGTCGGCACGGCGATCGCCGGCACGATCAGGGAGAAGCGGAATGCGACGCCGATCACCTCGGCCCAATCAGCCACCGGGCCGAATGCGAGCCCACCGAGCCCGGCGAACATGGGCGGGAGCAGCAGTGAGAAGAACGTCATCCGGGCCAGCTGCCTGCTGAAGAGGGGGCGTCCCGATGCCTTCGGGATGACGTACCAGGTGATCCCGACGCCCACGCCGAGGATCCATGTCCACTGCACGAGTCCTTGGCCGAAGGCGACCTGGATCCATCCCCCGGTCGCCTCGGTGAGGGGGAAGTTCGCTGCGATGAGTGCCGTGGCGAGGGCGAGGAACCCGCCGACGAACGCCCAGATCGTGGGGAAGACGATCGCCTCCGTGCGCTCCTGGAGGGCCTTCCATGCAATCCAGAGCGGGACGAAGGTGGCGGTGAGGTAGATGGCGTCGAGGATGAGCGGGAACTCGAAGCCGGGGCGACCGTCGCCGAGGCCGATCCCCACGGCGAGGACGGACACCACGCCGACGAGCAGCGTCCACAACGTGTTGAAGCGGGCAAGTGCCACGTCTCGGATGGTGGCGCCCGTCAGTCGGGGGAGGAGGACGTAGAGGGCGCCCACGTTGAGGAAGTAGACGGCGCCGAATCCGAACACCGCGTTCGCCATGGGCTCGAGCCGGCCGAACTGCAGCATGCCCCAGTCCTGGAAGATCGGAGGGAAGACGAGCGAGATCCACGCCGTGAAGTGCATCACCGCAGCAAGGGCGAAGAGGGCCACCCCGATGAGCAGGGATTGCCTGGCAACGGCAACGGCGTCGCCAGCGGTTGCGGGCGGCGTCGCTTCTGTCTCAGTGCTCAACCCGGTGCTCCTTCTTCCACGTGGTCCGGGACGGGGGCAGCCTACCGGCAGAGGGTCTGCGCCCGCGCTCCCGTGTCAGGACACGACAGCGTGTCGGGACGGCGACATTGTGCCGCTCGAGCGAGGGAGCGTCAAAAGGGACTGCAGGACGTACCGGGGTTGCAGAATCCGCCGCTCAGGGGGTGCCCCGAGCCCCGCTCCGACGTTTCGGACTGCCCGTTACCATTCTGCTAAACATGCAGCCGACGCGCCGTCGATCCGCGGTTGCGTCCCCACGAGGCCGAGTACCCGACACGGAGTTGAGTTCGACGCATGGATGCCCTGATGCACCGGTTGTCCAGCATGGATGACCGCCAGCGCGCCCAGGTTTCGTGGACGCTGATGGCGCTCGGCCTCGGCGCACTCATCGTCGGTGTCTTCTTCGCTCACGCCGGCCTTGCGCCCGACGGCTCCGCCCCCGGTGAGGAGCAGTTTCTCGGCTATCTCGAGTGGGTCCCCCGTCATTGGACGATCTTCACGGCCGGCCAGCTCGTGGCCTTCGGTGGTTCGCAGTTCATGCTCGCCGGCGCAGCGCTCCTCTGGGTCGCCAACCAGAGACTGACGTGGGCCCGTGCCGGCCTCGCTGCGTGGCTCGCCTGGATCGAACTCGTGTTGCTCTGGGGCGTCGTCCCCTCCGAGTGGCTCAACCTCACGCAGGGCCCCCTCGGGTGGACCAGCCAGAAGATCTTCGTCACCGTCCCGCCGTGGGTGGTGCTCAACAACCAGATCGACATCTCCTACGCCGTGGTGAAGGATGCGATCGCCGGCGGGTACCACATCGCCTCCCTCGCGGTCGTCCTCTGGTTCGCCTTCAAGATCCAGGAGTGGGGCAAGACCGCCCCGAAGCAGGACGCCGCTGCGATGGAATCGCCCTACGGCCGGCCCATGAGGAAGGTCGACTGATGGCACGCACCGAGGTCTACTTCGAGATCCCGCCGATCCGTGACGACTACCAACTTGCGCTCGTCGACACGGACTACCTCTCCAGGAACCTGAAGCCCAAGCAGTTCCTGCACATCAACCAGGCCGAGTGCATCCTCTGTGAGGGATGCGTCGACATCTGCCCCTGGAAGTGCATCCACTATCTCTCCGTCGACGCCATCACCGAGGCCACCAACGTCGCTGATCCGGGCGACGACGCGGAGGCATTCGGGTTCTTCATCGTCGACGAGGACACCTGCACCCGCTGCGCGCTGTGCGTGGACCGGTGCCCGACCGGTGTCATCACCCTCGGCAAGTTCGAGGGCTCGGTCGCAGACGTCGCCCAGCAGGAGGGCCTCCCCGCTCCGTGGGAGGTCGACACGGGCGAACGCGACCACAAGAACGGGTACGTCTACGGCATCCGGGGGATGTGAACAGTGGTCCGGAAACTCCTCGATCGGGTGAAGGAACTCCCCTCCTCGCTGCACGGCAGCAAGGTGGTGGACTCGATCCTCCGCCCCGGTTCGCCCATGAAGGCCGGCTACTCGGACAGCCCGAGGAACCGGTCGTACGTGATCATGAACAACGTGCTCTACCACCTCCACCCGGTGAAGGTGAAGCGGCACAGCGTCCGCCTGTCCTACACGCTCTGCCTCGGCGGCCTCAGCTTCTTCCTCTTCATCCTGCTGACGATCACCGGCATCTTCCTCATGTTCTACTACGCCCCGACCGCAGAGGCGGCCTACCAGGACATCCAGGAGCTGTCGACGTCGGTTGCGTTCGGCTCACTCGTGCGCAACATGCACCGATGGGGAGCGCACTTCATGGTGCTTTCGGTGTTCCTCCACATGAGCCGGGTCTTCTACCACGGTGCCTACAAGGCGCCCCGTGAGTTCAACTGGGTCGTCGGTGTGGTCCTCCTGCTCCTCACCCTGCTCCTCTCGTTCACCGGCTATCTGCTCCCGTGGGACCAGTTGGCGCTGTGGGCCGTGACGGTCGGGACGAACATGGCGAGCTTCGTGCCGGTGTTCGGAAGCCAGGTCCAGTTCGCGTTGCTAGGTGCTGTCGCGGTGTCCGCGGACACCCTGCTGCGGTGGTACGTGCTCCACGTCCTCTTCCTCCCATTCATCATCGTCATCTTCATGGCCGTTCACTTCTGGCGTGTCCGGAAAGACGGCGGCATCTCGGGACCGCTCTAAGGACGAGGCATGGCTGAACTCCCAGAACATCTACTGCGCCGTTCCGCAGAGGCGAAGGCCAAGGCCCTCGGCATCTCGGTCGAGGAGGCGATGGCGCAGCTGAAGGGTGAGGCTCCGCCGATGGCGGCCCCCGCCGCGTCGACACCCGCTCCCGAGGCGCCGGCCCCGGTGGCTGCCCCGGCCCCGCAGTCTGCCCCCCAACCCGTCGCTGTGGCAGGCGATCCGTCGAAGGCGACCTCGGTCCGTCCGGTTGCCCCTCCCGTCGGTGGCCCGGAGGGCGTGCGGACGCAACGCCTGCTCACCGTCGTCAAGGCGAAGGCCATCCAGCAGACCAAGGCCGAGCCGCAGGACAAGGTGAACACCTGGCCGCACTTGATGATCGTGGAGTTCGCCGCGTTGCTCGCCGTGACCGGGGTGCTCATCATCCTGTCGATCATCCTGCAGGCACCGCTGCTCGAGACGGCGAACTTCAACGCGACCCCGAACCCGTCGAAGGCCCCGTGGTACTTCCTCGGCCTCCAGGAGCTCCTCTCCTACTTCGACCCGCAGATCGCAGGTGTGTCCATCCCGACGATTGTCGGGATGCTCGGGTTCATGGCCATCCCCTACGTGGACAAGAACCCGTCGAACAAGCCCTCGGATCGCAAGGTCGCCATCTTCATGTACACCTTCTTCCTCATGGGGTCGGCGGTCCTCACCATCATCGGCGTGTTGTTCCGTGGCCCCGGCTTCAACTTCACCTACCCATGGAACGACGGGATCTTCTTCGATGACCTCAAGGACTGGGTACCCATCGGACTCGGGGGCGGACACTGATGCCTGACCTCCTTCCCATCGCGCTCGCCGTCGTGGCCGTCCTTGCCGCGGCTGCTGCGTTCGCGATCGCCTGGCGCCGCTCCAACGACCCGGAGTGGAAGACGAACGTGCAGTCCAAGGCCGCCGCTGCCGACACCCCGAGTGAGGTGCCGGTGACGATCGCCTCTGCTGCTGCGGCCGAAGGCGAGGACGAGGGCGGGTCCGTTGCAGTCGTCGTCCCCGAGGACACCGAGGACGTCGAACCGCCCGCGCCCATCGAGTACCGCGAGGCGTCGGAGGAGGAGTTGGGTATGACCCGGCGCTCCTTCCTCAACCGTGCGCTCGCGTCCATGTTCGGGCTGTTCCTCGCCGGTTTCGGGCTGTCGTCGCTGGCCTTCCTCTGGCCCCGCGTGAAGGGTGGCTTCGGGTCGGACATCGATGCCGGAGATGCCGACGAGATCCTCGCGCAGGTCCTCAACCCGGATGGGACCGTGCACCCGATGTTCCTCCCGGAGGCGCGGGCCTACATCGTCCCGATCCTCGACGAGTCGTTGTCGGGGTCCCAGTTCGAGGACAACGCGACGGTCGATGCGAGCCTCGTGGCGCTCTTCCAGACCTGTGTCCACCTCGGCTGCCGGGTTCCATGGTGCGCACCGTCCCAGGGCTTCGAGTGCCCGTGCCACGGCTCCAAGTACAACTCCGTGGGCGAGTACATCGCCGGCCCTGCGCCACGCAATCTCGATCGCTTCGTGGTGGCTGTGAACGACCGCAACCGCTTCATCATCAGCACGGGCTCGATCATCGCCACCTCGCGGGCGATCCGGAAGTCGGTGCGCTACCCGCAGGGCCCGTCATGCATCTGATGAGTGGGGCCCCCGGATGCTGAACAGCCTCGTCATGGTCGTCGCCGCCATTGCGGCGGTGGGGTGGCTTGCCTACCTCGTTGCCGGTTCCGTTCGGGGCAACGGCAAGGAAGACGTCGCAGTGAACCTGCGTCCCGGGGACTCGAATGAGGTCCTCGAGGGCAAGCGCCTCGATACCTCGCTCGTGTGGTCGGTGGTGTTCGCCGCGTTCCTCGCCCTGTCCATTCCGATCTTCTTCCTCGGTGAGGTGGATCGTCAGGCGGGGTTCGAGGAGGAGTTCTACGAGACCGCCCTCGAGCACGGCAAAGGGCTTTCTGCGACCACCGCGGATGGCGGCCAGAACTGCATGGGTTGCCATGGGGCGAACTACGTCGGTGGCGCCGCGTCCTACGTCGAGCCCCGTTCGAACGTGACCGTGACGTGGGCGGCTCCCCGCCTCGACACGATCTTCTACCGATACTCGCGCGAAGAGGTGCGGTTCTGGCTCATCTACGGCCGCCCGGGATCGCCGATGCCCGCATGGGGCCTGGCAGGCGGAGGCCCGCTGAACGACCAGGAGATCGACGACATCCTCACCCACATGGAGTCCCTCCAGTTGCCGCAGGCGGAGGCCCTCGCCCTCATCGAGTCCGACCTTGCTGCGGCCCAGCGCACCCTCGAGGGCGCCGACGCCGCTGTCGAGGCGACGCTCGCCGACCAGCGGACGCTCGTGGCGTTCGCCAATGACGCGCCGATGTTCGAGGACGACCTCCTCCGCCTCCACGACGAGATCACGACCCTCGCCGCCTCGGACGGCGTGGACGTCGACGGCGATGGCGTCCCCGATGAGGCCGAGATCGGCCTCCCTGACCTCTTCGAGGAGGTCGCCGCGCTCGGCCTCGCCGAGTATGCCGTGCCCGGCGTGACGAACATCGACCTCCCGTCCCTCGAACTGGACCCCCGGAACCCAGCGACGAACGGGCTGCTCGCCGACGGCGACCTGCTGTACGGCTACACCGACGACGAGGGACACGAGATCGAAGGTGCGTTGTCCCGGCTCATCAAGACGATGCAGTTGTTCGAGATCGCCGTACAGAGCCAGGAACGGACCCTCGAGCGGTTCGAGTTCGGCCTCGACTTCCTCGAGGGCGCTGCGGAGGACCGGCTTTGGGAGGTGGACGTCTCGGCCGTGGCGGACGCCACCTTCGATGGTGACGTCGACCTCGCCCAGCGGGCCGTCAACCTCTTCAATGCGAACTGCGCCCGGTGCCACACGACCGGCTACTCGGCCGGCCCTGCGTTCCAGGGCCCGATCGGTGGCGGTGGCTTCGGCCCGTCGCTGCTGCCGCCTCGGGCGCGCATCCAATTCAACGCCGACCCCGGGCTCCTCACCGCTTTCCTCATCAGCGGCTCGGAGGAGGGCAAGGCCTACGGCGTGAACGGCATCGGCCGGGGGTACATGCCCGGTTTCGGCGGCCTCCTCTCCCAGGAGGACATCGACCTACTCGCGGCCTACCTCATGGGCGACACGCTCGGCGGGCCCGACCTGACGGAGGGAGGTAGCTGATGCGGGAACTCATGCGCGAGCTGTTGAGCTCGAATGTCATGTTCACCGGGATCACGCTGACCGTTGCGGCGTTCCTCGTGTTCTTCGGGACGGTCTACGTCATCAACGCCACGAACCTGGGCAAGAAACTGGCGTTCCTGGTGACGGGTGCCGGCGTCTTCGGCTGGTTGGCGATCAACTCGATGCTCTTCGTGATGTACGCGCCGCGTGGGCCGAAGCCGCTCTCGATCGAAGGCCTCAACAACTTCGAGATCCGGATCATCCCGCTGAGTTGGATGATCGTCTCGCTCATCCTCTTCGTCATGTTCCTCACGGCGTTGAGCCGGTGGGAAGAGGAGCAGGACAAGAGCGTGTAGGCGCTCGGCAGCGCCGGGCGGCGTGCTCGGCTCTCGGTCCTCGGTTCGACCGCAGCGACTGCTGCGGTCGTGTCGCGTCACACACGCGCCTGATATCTGATACCTGGCAGTTGGCTCCTGAGGCGGCGCGAGCCGCCGACCCCTACGAGAAGTAGGCGAGGAGTTGGAGCTCGGTCGAGAGATCGACGTGGCGCACCGTCACCCCGTCGGGGAGTTCCAGCACGCCCGGGGCGAAGTTGAGGATCGATGTGATCCCCGCCTCGAGCACGGCATTCGCCGCCGACTGTGCCGCACGGGCGGGAACTGCGAGCAAGGCGATCGTGTCGGTGGCGTCCGGCCCGATGTCGTCGGCGAGGTGGTCGAGGTCCTGGATGACGTGACCGGCCTCCTCCGACCCGATCTTCTGCGGGGAGGTGTCGTACAGCCCGACTACATGGAAGCCGGAGGCATCGAAGCCCGCGTAGTTGCCGAGGGCGGTTCCCAGGTGCCCGACGCCGACGATGACGATCCGGCGGTCGCGCTCCACCCCGAGTTCCTCGCGGAAGGTCGCGATGAGGGTGGGGACGTCGTAGCCGACGCCACGGGTGCCGCTGATCCCGATCTCGAGCATGTCGCGGCGAACGATCGCGTCGGTGGTCGCTGCCCCGAGGGCGAGCTGCTTCGAGGAAACGGTGTCGCGATCCATCCCCTCCAGATAGCCGAGGTACCGGGGAAGCCGGCCGACGGTTGCCTTGGGGAGGGTCTTCTTCACCATGCGAGCAGCATACCCCCGAATGTGACGTCGCTCACGAAGTGGGGTGGTTTAGTCGAAGATGACGGCGGTGCGCCCGAGACTCCCCCGGCGCATGGAGGCGAACCCGTCCCCGGCTCGCTCGAGGGGGATACGTTCGGTGAGCAACCGGTCGAGGTCGAGGCGCCCAGCGAGGTAGAGGTTGGCCAGCGCAGGGATGTCGCGCCGAAAGTGGTTGGCTCCCATGAGGACGCCTTGGATCCCGCGGTTGAACCACACGAGCCGGAAGGCACTCACCTCGATCGTGGACGGGAGTGGGGCGATCCCGATCATGTACGCCGTCCCGCCCGGTCGGACCATGTTCACGACCTGTTCCATCGTTGTGGGGAGCCCGATTGCCTCGATGGCGTGATCGGCGCCCCCGGCGGTGAGGGTCCGGACCATCTTGGGTGGATCCTCCTCGGCGGCATTGATCGTGATGGTCGCGCCGAGCTCACGGGCCAAGTCGAGGGCATGGTCGTGGAGATCGACGGCGATGATCGGGCTTGCACCGCTGAGCGCGGCCGCCTGGATCGCCGACAGTCCCACCCCGCCGCACCCGACCACGACAACGGACTCGCCGGGGCGCACGCGGGCGCGGTTCACCACCGTGCCGTAGCCCGTGAGGACTCCGCACCCGAGCAGGGCGGCGACGTCGAGGGGCATTCCGGCGGGAAGGCGGGCGAGTGCGCGCTCGTGGACGAGGAACGCCTCGGCCATGCCACCGATGCCGAGGAACTGCGAAGCGGGAGCACCGTCGTGGGAGAGGCGCGACGTCTCACGTTCCTCGCGGTGGAGCGGTGGCTGCTCGCGGCGTTGGCAGAGCCAGGTTTCGTGGCGAACGCAGGCGGGGCAGGACCCGCAGAACTGGCTGATGCAGGCGACCACCGGGTCACCGGGCGAGACGTCCGACACGGCACTTCCGACCGCCTCGACGACTCCGGACGCCTCGTGGCCCATCACCGAGGGAATGGGAGTGCGGATCTCCCCATCGAGGCCGTGGAGATCGCTGTGGCAGAGTCCGCAGGCGGCGGTGCGCACCAGGACCTCGTGGGGTCCGGGTGTGTCGATGGTGACCTCGCCGATCGCGAGGTCACCGTGTTGCCCGGTGAGCAGCGCCGCCCGGACGAGCATCTACTGGAGTGACTTCAGGTAGGCGATGATGTCGGCGACCGATTCGTCGCTGAGTGACGGGTTCCCACCCTTCGGGGGCATCGCCACGCCGGTGATGTTGTCGGGGTGGTCCGACGGGCGTCCCTCCACGATGAGCGTGTAGAGGTCGGCCTCGGAGGTGGCTGCGACGAAGTCCGACTCCGCGAGCTGCTTGCCCAAGCCTTCAATGCCGAGCGCATCGGCGCCATGACAGGCTGAGCAGGTGCTGAGGAACAGCGTCTCGCCGTTGGTGGCGTCCCCGTTCGCGCCGAGGTCAGCCGGAGCTACGTCGCCATCACCGCCGTCGCCGCATGCCGCGACGAGGAGGGCGAGCAGGATGAAGAGCAGTGCGGTCCTGCGCATCGGGGTTTCCTTCCATGGTCGGTGCTGCACATTCTTGTCGATGCGGCCATGGGTGGTGTCGGGCTATCGGTGGCGTGCGCATAACGCCTGGTAGGGGCACCACTCGCACCACGCCCCGATGCCGAACGGCGCATCGGTTGCGTCCTCCCGGGACCACCCTGCGATCTCCCGGGCCGCCTCGGTGAGGCGTTTGGCCGCCCGCACGAGGTCGTCTGGCTCGAACACCCGTCGGGTACATGCCTCGTCGGTGGGGGCGCGGAGCCAGTGGTGGTGGATGGCGATGCGGTTCGCCCCGACGGCTGCAGCGCCCGCGACCGCGTAGAGCTCTTGCTCGAGGTGGGGGAGCATCGATGCCATCGTGGTGCGATGTTCGATGACGGCTGGGGTGCCGTCAGCCTCCCTCCCCGCCGCATCGGCGATGCCGAGGAAGGTGATCGCCTGGGCGCCCTCGGCGCCGGATGCCGGCGCGGTGCACCCGATGGGCAGCTCCGTGATGGTGGTGTCCACCGGGTGTGCCTCCACCCGCGTGAGGGCAACGTGCGCATCCCACAGTCCGAGGAACTCGGCTTGCTCCGATGCGGGAAGTCCCTGTGCGTGCGCCGCCATGACCCCGTCGGGATCGTCGTCGAGCAGCGCGGTGGCGAGTGCGGCGTGAAACCCGACGCCCATGGAGAGCGCCCGGCCCCCGAAGTCGTCATCGGTAGGTGTGGGGACGTGGAAGAGCGACTTCCATGCCACCCGGCGGGCGCACTGGCCGAGGTGCGAGAGCGTCGTCTTGGAGAGGGCGACGCTCGGGGTGTTCGAGGGAGGTGGCGCACTGGTGAGCGAGGGGAATCGTGAGCAGACGGAGAGTCGCCGGCAGCGCCAGCAATGGAAGCCCGGGACGTACTCCGGGCTCTTCTCCCGCTCTCGACCAGCCAGATCGAAGAGGGTGGACACGAGTGCCTCAGCGCGCGTGGGGTCAATGGGGAGGGCGTCGACCTGCCCGGGATCGAGCAGCACCTCCAAGTAGTCCACGCCTCCCTCTCCGCCGAGCGTCACCACGGCGCGTTCTTCCTCCGAGGTCGGGGCGGTTGCCTTGAGCTTGATGTGCTCGACCGATCCGTCCTCATGGGTGATCTCGACCTGCATGGGGGCCGAGAGATAGTGCGCCCCGTCCCTGGACGTCACCGACGGCCAAGCCGGGTCGAAGCCGACGACACCCTCCCCGCCGATGTGGTCCCGCCAGGCCCGGAAAGCCGTTGTGCACAGTTCGCGCTGCACCGGGTCGAAGGCGCCCAGGAGGTCGTGCTCGATCCGGGTGGCATCGGCGGGTGCCCCATTGGCGTGCCATTGCGTGATGCAGTCGAGGACCGCCTTCCACCGATCGAGCGCTGCGCTCGGGGACCGGGTGCGCCCCGGGAGCCTGCTCGCCGGGCAGGCCGCCTCGAGGAGCACGTCGGCGATGTGGAGCCGGGAGGGTCCCTGGTCGTACATGGGGCCACCGTACCGGGGCGGTGTGATGCCGACGACTCCATAGACTCCAGTCGTGCGCACGACCTCGGTGACCCTCCTTGTGCTCGTCGTGCTCCTCCTGGCGATGCCGCTCGGCGCGCAGGAGGACTGCGCATCCCCGGAGGTCACTGCCCAGCTCTCCCAGGGGAGCTTCGTCGGGACGGCCGGCGCCACCCGGGCCGATGGCACCGACGTCGTCGTGTCGTTCGCGGTCGAGGAGGTGTTCTCCGGTCCACTCACCAGCGGCGTGCTCGTGAACGTGCGTCTTCCAGCCGGCGACTGGAGGGATCGAACGGGGCGCATCGGCGTGCTCGTGAACAGGCGGGATGGCGAGTGGGTCTCGGGCGCCTGCCGGCTCCTCGAACCGGACGTCCTCGCCGAGGTCGCGCCGACGAGCATCTCGCCGGAGTCGCTCGGTGAGAACGAACGAGAGACCCTCACCGAGCCACCGCTCTGGATCTTCTTCGGCATCTTCGGGGGAGGCATCGGCGTGGCCCTCCTCCTCCAACACCGGCGCGATCGTTCCCGCACCGGTGGGTGAACGCGATCGAGCCCCGGGTTGGACCCGGGGCTCGATGGTTGGTGGGTGGATCAGGAGTGCTCAGCCTTCGGTCGGACCCTCGAAGCTCTTGTTGACCCACTCGGCGATGCGTTCGCGGGCGGAGTCGACGAGTGCGTCCACGAGGGTTCCCTCGCTCACGCCGTTCGCCTCGGCGATCTCGACGACCGTCATGCCGTCGCGCAGCCCGTCGGCGAGGTCGCTCGCATCGATCCCGATCACTTCAGCGGCTTCCTTCACGCCCGCCCGCATGTGGTAGCCCGCGTGTGGCCGCTCGGGGCGTTGGTGCGTCGTGGTGACGAACTCGGTCACACGTTCCTCGAGGTTCTCGGAGATCTCGGCGGCCCGCTCGGCATCGATCTTGCCGTCGGTAACTGCCTCATCGAGTCCGGCCTGCACCGACGCCACGAGTGCGGCGACGAGGCCGTCCACATCGTCCGTGAGGTCTGCGAGCACGCCGCCGTCAGCCAGGGCCTCCCTGATCTCGTCGGGCGTCATGCCGAGGTACTCGACGGCCGCCTCGATCATGTCGCCGAAGGGGCCGCGTCGCTCCGGGCCGCGTCGCTCGCCGAACCGGCCGTCCTCGGGCCGGGCGTCCTGGTCGGGTGCGACCGTGGTGGTTGTGTCCTCCGCGGCGACCGCAGTCTCGGTGTCGACGAGCGTGCCGGCGAAGAACCCGCCGGCGACGACTGCGATCCCTGCAATGACCGCAATGATGGTCTTCCTCATGGTGCGTCTCCTTTCGATGTGAGCACCGTCGAGGATCACTCTCCGTGTCGAGGATGAGACGTCCCTGAGTGGCTCATGAGAAGCCGATGAGAACCATCACGGTGGCCCCCAGGCATGTCATCGAACTGCGTTGCTGCGCTTCTTGAGACCACGTCGGCCGTGCCATGCGGACGGTGGGTGACCTGCTGTCGGACCACCAGCACATCATCGAAGCGGTGTGGGTGGAGCCCGGCAGCAGGGGGATCTTCGCTGTCACCGTTGCCGGTGAGGTCCAGTTCACCAAGCACGCCGAGGGTCGCCCCGCTACGAGTAGCCGGACGTCGACCGCGGGGCGCTGAGTACGCTCCTCCGGTGCGCAGCGAGACCACCGTCGGCCGTCCTCCCTCGTGGATCCTCTTCACGATCTCGATCGTCGGGGTGACGATCATCACCCCCATCGCCCCCGGGATCCCCGACATCCTCCGCGCCCTCGACGCTCCCGCCTCAGCGGCAGGGCTCATCATCGGCTCGGCGACTCTGCCGGGGATCCTGCTCGCCCCTGTCATCGGCGTGCTCGCAGACCGATGGGGGCGCAGGCGTGTGCTCGTGCCGTGTCTGCTCCTGTTCGCCGTCGCAGGGACCGCCTCGATCTTCGCACCGAGCGTTGCGGCACTCGCCGTGATTCGGTTCTTCCAGGGGATCGGGGCAGCGGGCCTCATCAACCTCGTGATCGTGCTCATCGGAGACCACTGGGAGGGGACCGATCGGGTGCGGATGCTCGGACGAAACTCGGCGGCGCTCACCGCCGGGATCGCCGCCCTCCCGACGGTGGGAGGCGCGCTCGCCGACTGGCTCGGCTGGCGGGGCCCCTTCTACCTCTACCCCCTCGTCTTCGTCGTCGTGATCGCGGCGGTCCGCGTGCTGCCCTCGGACGAGCCCTCGGGGTCGCTGGGCGTGGGCGACCAACTCCGCGCCTCGGCTCGGGTGCTGCGAACTCCCGTGGTCTCCGGGCTCCTCGTGCTCGAGGTGGCGATCATGGTCGCCATCTTCGGCCTCATCCTCACCGTGCTGCCGTTCCACCTCGAGGAGGCATACGGCCTCTCCGCAGGTGCGCGGGGGATCTTCCTCGGGATGCCTTCGCTCATCTCGTTCTGGATCTCGTTGAACGTGGCGCGGATCACCGATCGCTTCGGGCGGGCCCGGGCCGTCACGACGGGCCTCGCCGCATTCGCGGTGTCCTTCCTCGTGCTCGGCAGCCCCGTCTCCCTTCTCGTCCTCGGCGCCGGTGCCCTCATCTGGGGCGTCGCCGAGGGCCTCACGTTCGCTCCACTCCTCGATCGCATCACGGAGGCAGCGGGCCAAGAGAGCCGGGGCACGGTGATCGCGGTGAGTGCCGGGGCGGTTCGCCTCGGGCAGACGATTGGTCCGGCACTGGGTGGCATCGCCCTCGTCGGAGTGGGTGCGCCGACGGCGTTCATGGCCGGAGCGCTCCTGCTCGGCACGATGGCGGCCGCCGTCGTCGTCGCCCGGCGCCGCTTCGCCTGAGAAAGTCCGCACATTTGATGGTGTCGGACCGCAGCGGCCGGTAGGCTGCCCGGCAGGATCGCTGATCCGATCGGAAGCGGGCGACGTACCCCTGGCGTCGCTGCCCCGATGTCCCTGCGAGGAGGAACGCGTGGACGCACAATCCGAACTCCCTCTCATCGGCTCCGCGCTGCGGGCGAGGATCGGCGCGTTCGGAAGCAGGACTTCGCTCTCGCAGCGGATCGAGGCCAGCGCCGTTCCGTCAGCCATCGTCATCGACCTCGACGCCGACGAGATCGAACTCCCGTCCGCCGAGCTCGACCTCGGCTAGCGTCGGGACCAGTCCCGGACCGGGAGCTCGGCCACCTCGAGGTGGCATCGATACCGCCATCGATGGTGCCGATCGGCGGGCCAGTTGATTCGCTCCGTCAGGATGTCGTCCCGGCGGGCCTCCTCCACGGTGGCGAGGAGGTCCTGGAGTTGCACCACCGCAAGCAGCGCCGGTGAGCGGAGGTGGGCGTCCACGATCGCTTCGCACACCTCGGCGGTCGCTGCCATCGGCGCTTCGCCGTCGCGTCCCATGGCCTCGGACCAGTAGCGCTCGGCCGCCCATCGTTCCTCCTCCCACCACAGGCGGATCGGTGCCATGTCGTGGGTGGCCGGCGAGACCACTGAAAGGTAGGGGGCCTGTGCGGGATCGGCTCGCCAGGAGCCCATTCGCTTGGGCATGCGCTCGATCTCCAGGGAGAGGATCCCCATTTCCCGCATGAGGTCGGGGACCATGTCGGGGACCATCCCGAGGTCCTCGCCGCAGGGGAGCATCGCGGTCGCATCGATCACCGGCGGGAGGCTCTGCGTGCCGCTCGAGTGCCACTGGCGCATATGTCGCCGGTAGTAGAAGTCGTCGGCGAGACCGTCGAACGCCTCCTTCTCGTGGCTCGGCAGGCGACGGTATGCCTCGGTCGCCTTCCACGAGATGCGCGGGGCGTACCCGTTGTCGCGGACCATCAGGGGGGCGTCGGCGCGAAGGTCGAGGAGATGGCGGGTGGTCGCCGCCCGGTCGGCAATCTCATCGAAGGCGCCTGCTTCGGAGGCGGCGAGGATCGATCGCTGGTCGGGAAACTCGTCGATGAATCGGAGGTCGCCGTCGGGCCCGGTGAAGCAGCGGGCCCGGATCGCCTCGTGGGCAGTGCCGAACCGGCCGCGCACCACCTCCACGTCGACCATGGGGCGACACAACCAGTCGATGTCAGCGTCGGGGAGCGCACCCTGCACCTCTTCGAGGGAGAGCGGGAGGCAGGGCCTGAACCATCCGAGCAGGCCATCCACTGCGTGCTCGGGGATCTCCCAGATCCGGAAGAACCCGAGGATGTGGTCGATGCGGTAGGCGTCGCAGTACCGGGCCATCGCCGTGAAGCGGTCTCGCCACCAGCGGTAGCCCTGGGCGGACATGGCATCCCAGTCATAGGTCGGGAAGCCCCAGTTCTGTCCTCGCACGGCGAAGTCATCGGGCGGAGCGCCGGTCTGGGTGCCCAGGTGGAAGAGTTCGGGTTGGGTCCAGGTCTCCACCGAGTTGGGGGACACCCCGATGGGAAGGTCTCCCTTGAGGCCGATGCCGAGCGCGTGGACCCCATCGACGGCCACCTCGAGTTGGCGCCGGAGGTGGTATTGCACCCAGCACCAGAAGCGGACCTCGGGTTCGCGGCGCATCTGCTCGACCAGCGAGGGGTCGTAGGCCCCGTACTCGCCCCACCGGGACATGTCCGACGTCTTGAACGTGTCGCGGAGCGCGCACCACACGGCGTAGGGGCCGAGCCACTCCCACTCGGCGGCTGCGAACGCGTCCGCCTCCGCGAGGTCTGGGGCACCCGTGAAGAGCTGTCGGAGGAGGATGAGTTTGGCCGCCATGACCTCCTCGTAGGAGACCTCGGGCTCGGCGTTCAGTTGGGTGGCATGGTCCTGGATGATCCCCGAGAGGTCGTCAGCTCCGGGGAGGTGCTGGATCCTGAGGTAGAGCGGGTGGAGGGCGTGCACCGAAACGGGGTCGTAGGGGTAGGAATCCGCCCACGCGTGGTCGTTCGTCGTGTCGTTGATCGGGAGGATCTGGATGAGGTCGATCCCGCACTTCGAGGCCCACTCGGCGAACGCGGGGAGGTCGGCGAACTCGCCGACGCCCATCGATTCGGGCGTCCGGAGCGAGAACACGGGAACCGCCACGCCGGATCCCCGCCAGGGATCGAGCCCGTGGTACTCCTCGTCGGTGACGATCGTCGAGGTCTCGCATGCCGGGAGGAGGCGGTGTCGGTCTTCGCGATGTACCACCGTCGCGTCGCCATCGATGATGACATAGCGGTACTCGCCGGGCTCAGAGGGGTGGTCGAGGTCGGTGGTGACGGTCCACCAGGGGAATGGGCTGGCGGTCATGGGAAGGGCGTGCGCCTCGTCCCAGGCGCCGAGTGCGGGGTCCGAGCCGTACACCGCGACGCGGTGTCCGGGTGGGACTGAGGGCTCGTGGAGTCGGATGGTGAGGCGGAGCCCGGAGGCGCCCTGCTCCTCGGGCCAGAGCCGTCCCCGGGCCTTCTTGAAGAGCGCCGAGTGGCGTGCGAGCCGTGTGGGGTCCTCGGGGCGCCAGCGATCCACGATCGTGGACTCGCCGAGCGGTTTGCGGGCCCGTCCGTGGTCGATGCGTCGGACGCTGCCATCGTCGCCGACCACGCGGTAGTAGTAGGGCGTGTCGAGGTCGACGTCGGCATTGGCGCCCCACCAGCCATCTCCGAGCGCAGTCATCTCGTCGGGCAGGTAGTCGATGACGACCTGCACGCGGTCCCCTGGGGCCGCGTCGTGGTGGATCCTGAATGCCCTCCTCATGGGCGGGAGGGTACCCGTGCCGTCCGCTGGGGAGCAGGGTCAGCCCCCGAAGATCTGCGACACCCAGACCTGCCCCGTCGGATCCACCCACGCAGCGATCCCCACGTCAGTGAAGGAGGCACCGAGGATGTTGTCGCGATGGGAGCCCGACGACATCCACGCCGAGTGGAGGCCCGAGGGGCTGGGGTACCCGCGCCCGATGTTCTCGCCGAGCGCCGAGAACGACCCGGTGAGGCCTTGGAGGTTCGAGTGGGAGAGTGACCCGGTGTCGGCCGTGCGCACCGCCGTTGCTCCTGCGACCGACGCGAGGGTGTCGGACCAGGTGAGGGCTGGGAGCCCCTGGGAGGCGCGACTCGCGTTGGCGAGCGAGAGCAACTTCGAGGCGTAGGCGTGATCGAGGTGGGGGGCGACCGAGGTGGTGGCCGCCGCGGTCGTGGTCGGGGCCGTGGAGGTCGTGGAGCCGGGTGCCGCGGCGGCGGTGGTGGCCGGCGATGGGGGAGGACCCGCCGTGGTGGTGGTGACGGTGGCCGGAGGAGTGCTCGGCGACGGGTCGGTGCCACCCGTGATGGGGATGCCGGCGGCGGCGACCTCGCCGATGGTGGTCGACGGGCTGGTGGTGGTGGTCGTCGAGGGGGACTGCCAGGTCGAGCCGCGGCCCACGTCCGCTGCGGTGGAGGGTGCCCCAGCACCGAACCCCACCACCGCCGCGATGACGGCTGCGGCCGTCACAGTGAGTGCCGCGGCGAGGACGAGGGAGCGCATGGGTGGCGATCGTAAGGCCAGGGGCGACGTAGGAGGCGGATCGGGGCCGGTAGCGTGTGGCGATGTCCCGGCCTGCGTTCGGAATGGTGATGATGCTCATGGGTGTGGTGCTCGTGGTGTTCGGGGTCGTTGGTTGGGTCCTCTCGGGGCCGGACGAGGAGGGGTCCCCCGAGCCGCCGCTCGCCGTTGCGACGACGCTCGCCTCTGCTCCGGTCACCGATGACTCGGTGGCGACGCTGGACGATTTCGAACTCGACCTCACGCCGACCTCCACAACGCCCCCGCCCGTGACCGACGACTCGGCTCCCACACCGCCCTCGACGCTCGTGCTCGTGGAGACGATCGAGGAGTTCGTCAGCGCCTTCGCCGCGGCAACCGAGGCCGACGACTTCGACTTCGTGTGGTCCCGGATGCACCCGGCGGTCATCGAACGGGCCGACGGCGACGAGGCGCTGTGCCGTGCGTGGGTCGAACGGGAGATCCTGGCGCTCTCCGACTACGAGCTCCTCGACGTGATCGATGGCCCCGCGCCGTTGGGTGAGGTCCCCGATGTGTTCACCGCCGCGATCTCCTTCACGTTCGGAGGCGAGTCGTTCGACGGGATCGGTCAGTATGCCGCGGTCGACGGCCGTTTCACCTGGCTCGGCCTGTGCCGCTGATCATCGGGCTCGTGCCCGTTCCTGGAGGCTGACGAACTCGTTTACGTCGAATGCCCCGATCGCGTCGCCAACCGGTTTGAGGGGGGACGTCGCCGAGGGGCCTGGGCCGCACGCACGACTCGTCCTTGTCGAGTCGTTTCCCTGTGGCCCGGTAGGCGTCGATGAATCGCTCCCGGCTCTTCTCATCGGCGGACACGCCGGTGAGGCACACCGCCATGTGGCGCTCGTGGAGGCGAGCGCGGCGAGCATGAGTGGCTGGCCGTTGCACGTGTCTGGATACCGCTCGAGGGGAGGGCTTCGGCGAGGTACTCCTCGACGGTGTCGGCACCGAGCGCGTGCGTCGACGGTCCTGCGTGGCGATACCTGCCGCTAGGCGGCCTCGGGGGCGGACTCGGGCGACGGCGCGGTGGCCCGGAGCGTCACCCCCTTGAAGAGGGCGACCGTCGCCGCCGATGCGACCACGGCGATGGCCCCTGCGAGCACGAACACGGCACGGGTGCCCAGGGCCGTCGCCGCCACGCCGGCGAGCGCCATCGACGCCACCTGGGACCCGGTGAGGACGGTGTTGAGGGCCGCTCCCGTGCGTCCTCGCACCTCGTCGTCGACCTCTGTCTGGACGAGGGTCGAGACCGACGCCTGGAGTGGCGTGACCATCCACCCGACGCAGAAGAGGATGATGACCATGTGCAGCGGGGCAGTGGCGAGCGCCATGGTCGCGAGCAGGATGCCGAGGCCGCAGAGGGAGATGGTGATGAGCCTCGTGGGCCTCACCCGGGCTGCCATCGCTGCGATCAGGCTGGCTGCGATCACCATCGGAACCACCTGGGCAGCCTCAAAGGCGGCGAACCACGCCTCGGACACGGCCAGGTCCTCGATGATGAAGGGAACGAGCAGCACGTTCACGGCGCCGATGCCGAGCATGAGGATCGACGCTCCCACGAGCACCCCAACGAGCACCCGCGAACCAAGTGCGGTCTGGATCCCCTGCTTGATGTCGCGGAGGATGTGCGTCTCGGCCATATCCGTCCGTTGCGGCGCGCTGTCGGTGCGGATGAGCGAGATGGCGATGAGGGAGATGACGAACGTCGAGGCATCGAGGATGTAGGCGAGCGCCAAGGTTTCCATCGTCGCCGCGATGAGGCCGGCGATCGCGGTCCCGATGAGCCCGAAGACGATCTGCGTCATCTGTGAGACCGAGTTGGCCGAGAGCAGCTGATCCCGGGGCACGATCCGCGGGACGAGGGCGCCCTTCGCTGGACTGAAGAAGGTCCCGAGGGTGGCCTGGATGAACGCGACCGAGTAGAGCAGCCACATCATGTCGGGAGTGCTCACGAGGAGGAAGAGCAACACGAATGACGTGCGGAAGAGGTCCGAGACGATCATCACTCGCTTGCGGTTCCACCGGTCCACGTAGGCACCGGCCACCATGCCGAACAGGAGGGTTGGGAGCGCAACGGCGATGGCCGTCGTCGCCACCGCAGCCGTGGATCCCGTGAGGCGCTGGGCCGTGAGCAGGAGGGCGAGATTGGTGAGCGCGTCGCCGAAGTTGGAGACGGCTTGCCCCGTCCACAGGAGTCGGTAGTCGCGGATGTTGAACAGGGCCCTCATGGCATCTCCCTCGAGCTGGGGTGGACGATGTGGAGGGCGGCGACGGTGATCGCATCGGGGTCGTCGTCGGGGATGCCGAACTGCTCGAAGAGGTCTTCGAGGTCGGCGATGAACTCTGTGAGCCGGGCAGGCGAGAGGTGGAGGAGGCGTCGGCCGAGCGCGACCTTCCGCTTGTCCGTTTCGTCCCGCAGCGCAAACTGCTTGTCTTCGACAGCGCGGAGGAAGTCCGCGAGCGTGGCGGAGAAGAGGGAGTTGATGATCGCCTCAGCGCGCTTCCGGGGAGTGGCGTCGTGGAGGAAGCGTTCGCTTGGCTGGTAGGTCTTCGCGGCGGCCTGGTAGACCTTCTCGGTCATCGCCCCCTTCTGGCGTGTATGCGCCACCGCCAGGATCCCCTTCTCCTCCATGAGGTTGAAGTGGTGGTAGAGCCGGGTACGGGGGACGTTCATCTTCTCGGCCACCTCCCCGACCGAGCGGGGGCGTGCGCACAGTTCGAGGATCTCGATGCGGACCGGATCGACGAGGACGTCGAACGTCTCCTCGTCGTCGATGGAGAAGGACTCGGCGGGTTCGAAGCTCATCGCGTGGAGACCTGGCGCTCGACCGGGTGGCGACGTCGAGGCGGTCCGATGAACCGGTGGCTGGTGGCATCCGTGTGGAGTGCCCGAAGGCTGGTGGTGATGGGGTGCATGTCCCGTTCCTTGTTCAAGTCGGTTGAACGTTGGGTGGGAATGTATGTTCAAATGACATGAATGTCAAGGAGGACTGAATGAGTCCGCTGATGGGGCTGGGGATCGGGCCCTAGGGAACGGGGACGGCTACCCTCACTGCCGATGGCAAACGACGATTACATCAAGGCGAGCGGGACCGTTCTCCAGGTCATGGGGAATGCGACCTTCAAGGTCGAGGTCGAGGGTGGCCTCGAGGTGATGGCGAAGGCGGCCGGTCGGATGCGTCGTGGTCGGAAGATCCGGATCCTCCCCGGCGACAAGGTCGAGGTCGAGGTGTCCACGTACGATCCGACGAAGGGTCGTATCGTCTGGCGCTACCGCTAGGGGTCGATCCACCGGGGGCCGTTCGAACTCGTCGGCGCCCGTCCCCGCCCCGTGGGAGCCGCGCCTGTGGCGGCACCGGAATCGGCGCACATCACGAAGGCCCCACCCCCGCCCGTGTGGTAGTAGCGTCTTCGCATGGCACTGTTCTACGACTGGGGCTTCTTCATCCCCCCCGGCAGAGATGAGGAGTTCCACGCCTGGCTGGCAACCCACGATGAGCAGATGGTCGATCACGCGCCGAGGCACTACCAGTACCTCGGCACGTTCCGGCCGCTCACCGCTGCGGATCCCTGCGACTACCACCAGTTGTGGCGGTACGCCGCCGATCGCGCCCCCGATCTGCGGGTCGCCGCCAGTGACGACGGCGGCACGTTCACCGAACTCGCACGAGAGTACCTCTCGTTCGTCGATCCCTCCCGTCAGGCCGAGGAGACCTTCCGTCTCTACGGAAAAGTGCCTCACTGAGGCCGAATCCGAGGAGATCGGCATATCCTGCGGTCCATGGAACTCATCACCTACGTCTCCGCTCTCCACGTGATCGCCGCCGTCGTCTGGGCAGGTGGTGCCTTCACCATGGCGTGGTTCATCTCGCCAGCTGCACGCAAGGCCGGCCCTGCCGCAGGGCCCTTCATGGGAGCGCTCGCGTCCGGCTCCCTCAGCCGCATCATGACCTACGCGTCGGCTGCCACGATCCTCTTCGGCCTCATCCTCTGGACGCAGGTCGTCGGGGGTGTTCCCGAGGGCGTGCGTGGGGCGCTCCTCTCCGTGGGCGCACTTGCCGGCCTGGTGGCGCTTGGGATCGGGCACGGCCTCCAGGGTCCCACCGCCCGCAGGCTCGCCAAGGTGCAGATGGGCATCGACGGTGCTCCGACACCAGAGCAAGGCAAGGCGATGGGTGAGCTCGGCGCCAAGATGGCGCGGTACGGCAACTGGCTCATGTGGTCGGTGCTCATCGCGCTCGGCTGCATGACCCTCGGCGCCAATTGGTTGGGCTGAGCCTCCCCGCCGGGTTCACCTGGGGCGTCGGTACCTCTGCATTCCAGATCGAGGGGGCTCGTTCCGTCGACGGCAAGGGGCCCTCGATCTGGGACACCTTCGCCGACCAAGGGCGGGTCCCCGGCATGGACCTCCTCGGTCCTGACCACTACCACCGGTGGCACGAGGACGTCCGACTCCTCGCCGACCTCGGGGTGGATGCATACCGGTTCTCGATCGCGTGGTCTCGTGTGCTTCCCGACGGCAGGGGTGGCGTGAGCCGGAGTGGGATGGACTTCTACTCGCGGCTCATCGATGCCCTGCTCGAGGCGGGGATCACACCGTGGGTGACGCTGTACCACTGGGACCTCCCCCAGGCCCTCCAAGATCTGGGCGGGTGGCCCGACCGACGGACGGTCGACGCATTCGTCGAGTATGCGTCGGTGGTGGCTGGGGCATTCGGGGACCGGGTGAGGCACTGGATCACCCACAACGAGCCATGGGTGGCAGCGTTCCTCGGTCATCAGGACGGCGTGTTCGCACCCGGCTTCTCCGACTGGCGGGCCGGAATCGCCGCTGCCCACCACATCCTGCTCAGTCACGGGCGGGCGGCCCCCGTGCTCCGTGATCTCGTGCCCGGTGCACGTGTGGGAATCGCCCTCGACTGCCGCCCGTCCTGGCCCGCGTCCGACCGCGAGGAGGACGTCCGGGCCCAACTCCACTTCGACGGGTTCAGGAACCGATGGTGCTTCGATCCGGTCTTCGGTCGGGGATACCCGGAGGACATGGTGAAGGCCTACGCCGACCTCGGCCGCATGCCCGAGGCGCTCGTGTGGAAGGGCGACATGGAGGTCATCGCCGCGCCGATCGACTTCCTCGGCCTCAACTACTACACGTCGCTGCGGATCGGCGCCGGCAGTGAGGAGACCGAGGAGACGGGGCAGAGGCCGGGGCCCGATCAATTGGCGGGGTTCACCGAGATGGGGTGGCCCGTCACCCCATCGGGTCTCACCTACTACCTGCGGCACCTCCACCAGACCTACGATCCCGCATCGATCGTGATCACCGAGAACGGTGCGTCGTTCTCCGATGGACCCGGTCCCGATGGCAGGGTCCGCGACGATCGCCGCATCGGCTATCTCGACCAGCACCTCGATGCTGTCGAGGCAGCCGTCGAACTCGGTGTCCCGGTGGGCGGATACTTCGCGTGGAGCCTCCTTGACAACCTCGAGTGGACCTCGGGCTACTCCCAGCGGTTCGGCCTCGTCCACGTGGACCACGAGACCGGCACGCGGACCCCGAAGGACTCCTTCGGTTGGTACCGGGACGTCATCGCGGCGTCTCGTGGCTGAGTGGCGCCCGGCGAGACGGGACGACGTCGAGGAGTTCCTCACCTGGCGCTACGAGGGGCGCGACGCCCTGTACGACCTCTCGCCCGGCGGGGACCATGACCAGGTCGAGTGGTTCCTCGGTCCCTCCGTGCACTGCCACGTCCTCCACGACGGGGGCGGCGTCGAGGCGTTCGGCACGTTCGGAGAGGATGCCCGGGTCCCGGGCGGGCGCTACGGCGCGGATGCCGTTGATATCGGGATCGGTACGCGCCCCGACCTGGTGGGCGCCGGAGGTGGAGCGGCGCGAACCGCTTCTCTGCTCGCCCTCGCCGATGAGCTGTTCGGCCCCGGCGCACGGCGGGTGACGATCGTCGCATGGAACGAGCGCGCACAGAGGGTCGCACGGGCTGTGGGGTTCGAGGAGCGATCGAGGTTCGTGCGTGACGACGGCACCGAGTTCGTGGTGTTGGTACGCCCGTTGGTGGAGTAGCGGCTCCGACGCGCCCGGTCAGGGTTCCCTGTCGAGGCGGTACGAGACCCAACCGAGTCGCCTCCTCGTCTCCCCGACCGTGAATCCGTGGACGGCGAATCTTGCGAGGATCGCATCGATCGGGTGGATGAACGAGGTGAAACCACACCGCTGCACGCGCAACCACGCGTGGAACAGCCAGAGGGAGACCCGTGCGACGATCGACTCCGTTGGAACGGTGAAGGCCACCGATCGTGCGGCGCGTCGTGCCGCGGCGTCCACCATTGCCTCCCAGTCGGGATAGCAGCAGATCACCCTGTGGAGCAGGACGATCTCTGCGCGGGGGAGCTCATCGGCTTCGGCAACGAAGTCTCCATTCCGTCGGGTGACGCGGGTGGTCAGGCCACGGCGTCCCAGCAGCACCCCCGCGGCGTCATCCCATCCCGACGACAGATCGATCGTGGTCGCCGAGGCGGCCCCCCGTTCGAGCAGGTCGACGTGGAGGGCGCCGACGCCTCCCCCTATCTCGAGGAGCGTGGCAGAGGGACTCAGCGCGGACTCCGACATGTCGGCGAGATCGCCCTGGGTGGAGCGGAGGCCGTGTCGCTCGTAACGTCTCAGATCGTTGAATCCCACCGCGCTGCGAAACACCTTCCGATAGTCGGTGCGACAGCAGTCTCCCATCCGCCGAGCGTAGGGCGGTCCCACCCGGGTCGCCACCTCTGCTCGCGGAGTGACCGGTCGTAGGGAGGGGGCACCCCATCGGCCTCCACGTGGACCGTGGCTGGTCGTTGGGATGGTCGATCGTGCCTGGGACCTCGGCCGCCCAGCCAGTCGACGCATCTCCTGTCCGGTGGAGTGCGCGGACGGCCCTTCGCGGGTTCGCCTATATCCCCAGGAGCCTCCGGGCGTTCTCCTTGAGGATCTTTGGGCGGACCGAGTCCTTGATGGGCAGCTCGGAGAACTCGGTCATCCACCGCTCGATCCCGATCACTGGCCAGTCAGTGCCGAACAACACCCGGTCCTGGATGAGGCTGTTCGCGTACTGCACGACCTCGTTGGGGAAGTAGCGGGGTGCGAACCCCGAGAGGTCGATCCAGAGATTCGACTTGTGCCAGCACGAGGCGAGCGCCTCGTGGTGGAACGGCCAGCCCGGATGGGCATGGATCACGTTCAGTTCGGGGAAGTCGGCGGCCACGTCGTCGAGGTAGGGGATGGCCCGAACGGCGTCGAGCTTGTACCCCATCCCACCCGGCTTGCCCGCCCCGGCACCGGCGAAGCCCATGTGGAACATCACGACGAGGCCCAACTCCTGGCACACCTCCCAGATGGGATAGAAGGCCTCGTCGTTCGGGAAGAACTTCTGACGTGAGGGGTTCAACTCGCCGATGCCCTTGATCCCGAAGAGGGCATGGCAGCGGCGGATCTCCTCAATGGCGGCCTCACCAGTGTGGGGGTCGATGCCCGCGAACGGGATGAAGACGTCGGGATGGTCCTCGACGGCCTTGCCGATGAGGTCATTCGGCGCGCCGGGTACCCCAGAGACGGTTTCGTCGTTCGAGTTGCAGAGCACCGCCATCATCCGGTGCTCCCGGTGCATGTCGGCCTGCTCGCCGAACGAGACCGGCCGACGCTCCTGCCTGAAGTGTTCACCCATCTGTCGGCGCCGGGCGCCCATGGCCGCGAGGAACTCCTCGGTTTGTGGGTGGGTGTGGATGTCGATGGCGACGACGTCGTCGATGGTCATCGGGCCTCCTCAGAGGATGCCGGCGTCGCGCAGGGCGGCGATGCGGTCGGGGTCGAGACCTGCCTCGGCGAGCACTTCGTCCGTGTGCTCCCCGAGCCCGGGTGCGGGCGGGTCGATGCGAAGCGGTGTCCCTTCCATCCGGAGTGGTGGGCCGACCTGGCGCAGGGGGCGATGGCCCTCGCCGAGGTGGGTTTCGTCGACCATGTCGAGCGCCTGGACCTGTGGGTCGGTGAAGAGCGTTGTGAAGTCGTGGATCGGCCCGTGGGGCACATCCGCTGCTGCGAGGGCCCGGAACCACTCGTCCCGGGTACGGCTGCGGGCGGCCTCCTTGAGTACGGCGTCGAGTTCGGCATAGTGGTCGTGGCGGGCGGAACGCTCCGCGAATCGGGCGTCCTCACGCAGCGGGAGGAGGTCGAAGACCTCGGTGACGGCGAGCCAGAACTTCTCGGGGACACTCATGTGCACGACGAACGGGAGCCCGTCGGACGAGACGAGGCCGTACGACTGCGCGCGGCGCTGTCGAGTGTTCGAGACGGTCTCCTGTCCCTGGTCGAGCCAGACGGAGCCCGGCTCGGCGAGGAGTCCCACCATGGCCCGCAGCATCGCTGCGTCGACGTACTGCCCCTCGCCGGTGCGTACCCGGGCAACGAGGGCGGCGAGGATTCCCTGGGTGGCGGTCATCCCGGCGATGAGATCCGAGAACGCCGGGCCAACGGGTTGGGGGGCTGTGGGATCGAGCACCTGGGAGTAGAGACCGCTCATCGCAGAGATCACCGTGTCGTAGGCGGGCCGATCCACGAGGGGGCCGTCCTCGCCGAAGCCCGAGATGGCGCAGTAGACAAGGCGTGGGTTGCGTGCCCGGAGGACGTCCCACCCGATCCCGAGGCGGTCCATGACCCCGGGGCGGAAGTTCTCGAGCACGACGTCGGCGTGCTCGGCAAGGGCCAGGAACACCTCACGCCCCTCGTCGGACTTGAGGTCGAGCGCGATGCCCCGCTTCGTGCGGTTGTAGACGGCGAACTGGGGGCTGTGCGGCCGATCGCCCGATTGCCACCGTCGCATCGGGTCGCCCCCCTCGAGGTCCTCCACCTTGATGACGTCGGCCCCCATCTCCCCGAGTGCCTTCCCCGCGACAGGGGCGGCGATGTAGCGGGAAAGTTCGAGGACTCGGATGCCATGGAGGGCGCCGCTCATGGCTCGAACCCTTCGGGGATCGTGTCGCGGACGACGACCCCGTTGTGGTGGATCCGCTCGTGGATCGGCACCGCCTTCTCCACGAGTCCGTAGACCGGGCAGCGGGCGTTGGCCTCGTCGACCATGTCGAGCACCTTCGCGCTGTGCGCAGGGCTCTCGACCCAGGACTCGATGGCGATCCATTGGGGGTGTTGGGGGATGTCGCCGATGAGGTGTTCGCCGCGCATGTCCATGTAGGTGCGCACCTCGATACGAAGGTCCTCGATCTCGCACCCGGTGAGTGCGGCCCCCTTGGCGTACCAGACCTGCTGGCAGAACGCGAGGCCCGACAGGAAGTAACGGAGCGGGCTTGGGTGTTCGCCCTTTCCTGCTCGCCCCTCCGACTCATCGCACGCAAAGGAGAACTCCTTGTCGTATTGCACGAAGTCGCTGCGGGCGTGGACGTCCTCGACGAGGTGTGTCACCACCTTCGGACGCACATGTCCCGCGGTCTCGTCCCGGGCGAGGAGTGCCGTTGTGACCTCCACGTTCGCTCGAAGCTTCTCGAGGTCCACTCTCATGTGCCGGCTCCCATCTCGATCACGACCTTGCCGATGCGACTGCGATCGCCCACGACGTCCATCGCCGCAGCGGTGTCCTCCAGCGGGAAGGTCTCGGCGAGGAGCGGCGTGACCCCATGGTCGGCCAGCAGGTCGAGTACGCCGACGAAGTCCTCCATGTGGGACCCCGATGACCCGACGACGGCCTGCCGGTTCCGATACAGCGCCAGGACATCGACGTCGATGTGGGACCCGGGTGTTGCCCCGACGAGTGCGATGCGGCCTCCTCGGCCCGTGGCGCTGAGGGCCTCGGCGATGACCCCCGGATGCCCTGTCGTGTCGATGGCGAGGTCCACGCCCGCTCCATCGGTGACGTCGCGCACCCGGGCGGCGAAGTCGGTCGCGGTGACCGTTTCGCCGGCGCCCAGCGAAGCGGCGACGGCTCGCTTCTCCTCGGAGGAGGCTGCCCCAATGGCCCGCATCCCGAGCGCAGCGAAGATCTGGAGGGCGGCACTCCCGAGCGATCCCGTCGCCCCGGTGACGAGGGCTACGGGATCGGGTGGAAGGTCTCCGACGGCCCGGATCATGCGCATGACGACGGCATGCGAGTGGGCCGCAGCCGTGCCCGCAACGAAGGAGAGTTCATCGCGGAGCGGCACTGCGTTCGCCTCCGGGACAGCGATCAGGTCTGCGTAGCCACCCTGTCGGTGGATGCCGTGCATCTGCTGGGAGGGGCAGTTGGCCTCCCGTCCACTCGTGCACCACCTGCAGTGGCCGCACGTGACAGCGGGCTTCACCACCACCCGGGTCCCGGGGGGAAGGGCGTCTGAGCCGATCTCGACGACGCCCGCAGCATCGACCCCCTGCACCAGGGGGAACGCGTCGTTCCCCCCCACGGCGACGCCGAGCCACACGGCACGGTCGAGGCGGTTCACGCTTGCCGCGTGGATGCGCACCAGCACCTCCCCGGCGCGTGGCTCAGGGTCGGGGAGCTCACGGAGCTCGATCGGTGTCTTGGCAGCGGGTGTGACGGCAGCGCGCATGGGGCGATCCTATGGAGTGGGGGTTCTACGATCGGGCGCGGAGGAGGCGCGATGGAGATCGAGACGACGAGGCTCCCGGGAGCAGGCGTGACCCTGGATGGAATCCTGGTGCGTCCCGACCAGCCGACGGGGATGCCGCTGCTCATGATCCACGAGAACCGTGGACTCCAGCCCTACATGCACGATGTGGCTCGGGCGCTCGCCGAGGCCGGGCACCTCGTGGTCTCCCCGGACCTCCTCACCCGGGCCGGGGGAACGGCGATGGCCGTCGACGACCCAACGCTCACCACGCGGGCGGTACCCGTCGAGACACACGAGGAGGACCTCGTGGCCGTGTACGACTGGATGGTGCAACGGCATGGCCCGGTCGGACTCTTCGGCTTCTGCTTCGGAGGGGAGATGGGGTGGCGTCTCATCACTCGCCGGACGCCACAGCGGGCGGTGCTCTTCTACGGGATCGGCCCTGAGCCAGCCAACGCCCCACGCATCGGCTGCCCCGTGTACGCGGTGTACGCCGAGGACGACCCGCGGGTGAACGACACCCTCCCGCCACTCCTCGCCGCGCTGTGGGAGGCGGGGACCGACGTGGTGCTCGAATCGTGGCCGGGCACCAGGCACGCCTTCCACGACCATTCCCGACCCGAACGACACCGTCCCGATGCCGCAGCAGCGGTGTGGGAGAGGGCGTTGGCCTTCCTCGGCTGAGTGGACGACGATCACTGAGGGGACTCCTCACCGTGCAGGTCGGTGCGACGGTACTTGACGAGGTCGGGAATCCGTCGACTGATGACGAGTGCGCCGGCCACACAAGCGAGTCCTCCCGACACGATGCTGAAACGGAGAGAGCTGAGTGCGGCGACCGTCCCGGCCTCGAAGTCGCCCAGGCGGGGTCCTCCCTGCACTGCCGCCGCGTAGCTCCCGGACACGCGACCCCGCAGCGAGTCGGGGATCGAGAGCTGCAGGATCGTCATGCGGAAGACCGCCGAGACCACATCGGCTGCGCCAGCGACGGCGAGGAGGGCCACCGCGACCGCCAGGGAGGACGTCATCCCGAATCCAGCCATTGCGGCTCCCCAGGCGACGACGGCGATCACTACCGCACGGCCCTGTGCCCGCACCCGTGGGACCCAGCCGGAGGTGACAGCGCCGAGGAGTGCGCCGACTCCGGGTGCTGCGAAGAGGAGCCCGACGACGGTGGCGTCCCCAGACAGGACTTCGGTACCAAACGCCGGGAACAACGCTCGCGGCATGCCGAAGATCGTGGCGTTGAGATCGATGAGGAAGATCGATTGAAGAAGAGGCTTCGAACGCAGGTAGCGGAACCCCTCCTTGATCGACTCCATTCCGACCGGTTGTCCACCTCCCTCTGGCGGGTGGGGATCTATGCGAGAGATGAGCCCCGCGGCGACAAGGAAGAGGCCCCCTTGGATTGCATAGGTCGCCGGCAGACCCTTCGAGGCAATGAGGACGCCGGCGAGAGCAGGCCCGATCGCCTTCGCGACGTTGCCGAGCGTCTGGTTGAGCGCAAGGGCAGATGGAAGGAGTGCCCGGCCGACCATTGCTGGGAGGATCGAGTTGCGGGTCGGTGCATCGAGCGACGAGATCGCAGCGTTGAGTCCGCTGAGGACGTAGAGGGGCCACAGGGCAGGGTCGTCGTGCATCGCGTTGAGGACCAGGGCTCCAGCGGTGACGACAAGAGCGGCGTGACTCCACACGAGAATCCGTTTCCGGTCAAGGGCATCTGCCGCCGCGCCGCCGAAGACGGAAACCACCATGAGGGGAACGAACTGCACCATCCCGAGGAGTCCCACTGAGAACGTGGAGCCAGTCATGTCGAACACTTGGATCGGGATCGCCACGATTGCTGCTTGGCGCCCCAGCCACGAGAACGCGAGTGCTCCGAAGTGCCACCGGTACTCGGGGGAACGCTGGAGAGGTGTGGTGTCGACGAAGAGCCGACCTACGCGACGTCTCACTCGTCGTTGGGGGACGTGCTGGTGCTCTGGGTCACTGCCTCGCGAGCCAGTCGACGCAGGTGCGCAGCGAGCCATGCCGCAGAGAGATCGGGATCGCCCATCGCGAGCGCGTCGAGAAGCTCGTGATGCGACTCGTGCTGGCTCGAGGCCGGGTTCCCATGCCTCGCGACCTGGGCCCGGAGCTGCATCACGAGAGAGACGACCGGTCGAGAGTTTGCGGTTGCGTAGAGCCGGCGGTAGAAGTCGTTCATTCGTTCGGCACGGACTTCCCCTGCCGGGGTCGTGTCGATCTCTGCAGCCAAGGCCTGCAGCGCGACCAGCTCGCCCTCGTCTGCCTCCGTCGCAACCCTGCGCATCGCGAAGCTCTCGACGAGGATCCTGATCTCGTAGAGATCCTCGAGTTCCTCGTCGGAGACCGTTCGTACCTGCGCCCCGCGGTGAGGCTCCAAGACGACGTAGCCGTCGGACTCCAGCTGACGAAGTGCGGCTCTGATTGGCATGCGACTGACTCCCAGCAATGAGGCGAGCCGGTCCTGCTGGAGACGTTCCCCTGGGGCGAGGACGCCGCGATCGATCGCTGTCCTGATGGCGTGTGCCACCCGTCCCTCCGCCGTTGGATGGAGGCGTTCAGCTGCCTCGATGATCGGGGCGAGTGCCCTGGCCACGGCTTCGTCGTCGGTGGCGTGCATGGTCAGCCGGCCTCCGCGACTCGCAGCCGCCGTACGACCGGGCCCAACGAACGCGCCACGGTTGCTCCGCCCATTCCTCCTGCGCCGACGAGCACGAGTGCAGCGGACAGTGGCACTGAGAGGACGAGGATGCCCAGGACGGCGGGGGAGAGCGCCTTCGCAAGGTTCCGGAGTGCGCCGGTCGCGGCGACGAAACTCCCGCGAGCCTCCCCATCGACGGCCACCGCGACGAGCGAGTTCGAAAGAACACCGGTGATCCCGTCTGCAGATCCGTGGATCACGCCCAGTGCGAGGAGCATCCACTCGGCGGGCGAGAGGACGTATCCGACGACGGTCGCTGCAACGACGAAGAGGCTTCCGAACACCCACCCTCGGACCGATCGGTTTCGGATCAGGCGATCTGTAACCAGTGCTGACATCACGCCTGCGGTCGCCGAGATCCCCAGGAGGAGGCCGGCGAACTCCGCGGAGAAGCCTCTCACCTCCACGAGGTATACGGGGAGGAACGAGAGGAGCGCGAACTTCACGAACATGCGTTGCACCCCTATCCATTCCAGGGAGAGAATCGGTCCACGCCTGAACAGCGAGAGGAGCTCGCGGCCGTTTGAGAGCATGCTCCTCGTACCGGCAGGTAGTTGGTCCTTCATCCGAGCCAAGACGGCGACGCCAAGTGGCAGGGCGAGGATTTGGAACGCCCATGCTGCCTCCCAGCCGAATCCAACGAGGAAGCCGCCGATGATGGGAAGCAGTGCCTCACCCATGCCGAGCGAGACGGTTCGGTATCCCTGTGCCCTGATCAGCTCGTGACCGGAGAACGCGTCCCCGAGCACGGTGATCGTGAGCGGAAGGATGGAGGAGAAGGCCACACCTTGGATGAAGCGGATTGAGAGAAGTCCCACCACTGAGCCGTCGATCAGCAGAAACCCGACGCCGGACAGCCCAAACGCGATCAACGACCACCCCAGCATGCGCCGTCGTCCCCATCGGTCGGCCAGAAAGCCGGCGGGAATGGCGAAGAGCGCTGCCGGGAGCAGGTACGCGGTCATTATCAACGCGAGCTCGGCCGTCGAAAGGCCAAGGTCTGCCTTGAGGATCGGCAGTGTCGGCGAGATCAGCTGGACGCCGGCAAACGACATTGGGCCCGCCAAATAGACGAGGCGAGCGTTCATGGCCGGGCCGCGTCCCCCGCCGGAGCTCATGGTGCGTGCGGGGTCCGACCCTCGGATCGATGTTCGATCACGCGATGGAGGTCCTCCGCGGTGATGGGCTCACTGACTGGTGCAGGGCGCGTGACGACTGCTTCAAGGACCACTTTCCGGATGTCCCGCCCGGAGTGTCCCGCAAGCGTCTTCGCGACTGACCCGGTCTCCTCGTCGAGGAGCGACGAAGCCGGGAGTTCGGCGAGGGTGTCCTGCAGGATCCTGACGCGCGCTGCTTGATCGGGGAGCGAGATCTCGATGGCGACGTCGAGGCGATCGATCATTGCGTCGTCGAGCGATGCAACGAAGTTCGTCGTGGCAATGACGGCGACGTTGTCGTGTTGATCCGCGAGGTAGTCGATCCCTCGGAGGGCGGCCTCGGTTGCCCGCATCACGTCCACGGGATCCCTTCCTCCGCTCGCAATCGATCGGCTGGTGGCAAGGGTGTTCACCTCGTCGACAACGACGATGAGGGGATGCCCCTTTCGGGCCAGTTCGGGGATCGACTTCTGCAGCAGGTTCATGGTGTTGCGCTGACTCTCACCGAGCATCTGGCTGGGCAGCGCATGGGGATCGACCTCCGCGAAGATCGTCTCCTCCGCGATGCCCTCCTGGGCGAGGTCCTCGGCGACGACTTGGGCCAAACCCCGTGCCAATGAGGACTTTCCGGTACCAGGTGGACCGTGGAGAAGTGCAATTCCGTGTACCGGCAACGCGACGCGGTCGAAGTCCCCCCTGTGTCGGAGGCAGAATCCGAGGTACGCGCGAAGTCTCTCCTTCACACCATCTGCGACGTGGATGCGATCCCACCAGGGCCTCCACTCGGGGCGTGGGAGCACGGTCCAACGGAGGAACCCGTACCGATCCTCGCGCCACGCGCCTCCGGTCTCGTCCTCAGGCATCGGGCCGGCCTGCGTCGGGGTCGGGCCACTCGACACCGGTGAGATCTGGTGCGTCGAGTGTCGGTAGCTCCTCGAAGAGGTTCAGCGGTGCCAGGAGTGCCCTCATCGCCAGGTACAGCGTGTCGAAGTTGTGCACGCGGACCAGTGAGGCGATGTTCGTGTCCGACTTGTTGAAGTGCTGGTGCCACGCCCAGTGGTCGACCACCACGAGGTCACCGGGCCCCCAGTCGTATCGTTGCTCATCGACGATCGAGTATCCCTCGCCTGACACGCCGTACAGCCACGCCTCCCCGCCGTGGCGATGGCGGGACTGGTACAGACCTGGTGCCAGTTGGTGCAGCACTGCGGTGATCCCCTGGGTGCGGTGCCCGATCGACTTGTCAACGAGGAACCCGCTTCGTGCTCCCTTGGGTGTCACTCGGAAATTGATGTCGTCGTATGCCGTGAGGACCCTGGACTCCACGAAGCCATCCCCCTTCTCGCCGATGCGACGGAGCCGGTTCGAGTACGGATCGCTGCCGAGGCCCGCCTCAGACGTACGAGGGCGTGGCGGAAGCTCGCGGTAGGGCGTTTCGCCAGCATCTTCGAGGATCGCCAAGCCGAGGAGTTCCACCATCGGTTGAACGCTCCAAGAGATGAACTTCGCGGGCTTCGTGCCATCGTTCCCATGCCGGTGCCATGACATTCCAGGAAGGTAGACCGTGTCCCACGGTCGCCACTCATGACGCTTCCCGTCGACCTCGGTCCAGCCGGAGCCCTCCGTCATGAAGAGGATCGCATCCCAGGAGTGACGATGGATTGTGGAGTGCACACCCGGGGGGATCTCGTGCGTGACCGCGTCGAGGTTGAGGCTGGGGACGCCGCCGTCGGCGCTCACCATCACCCCGCGTCGCATTCCGCGGGGTGTGTCGTGCATGACGACGTCTTCTCCCCGGATCAGAAACCGCTGATTCTCCTTCCAGTAGTCGAGGGCGTCGGCTCGGCGTTTGTTCTGTACCTCGTAGTGGGAGGTGGTCGTCCTCGTCTCGCTCATGGGCTCCTGCTCCTCTCTGGGTTCGGGCGATCCTATCGATTGGATCCAATTCTGTCACTTGACTGGGGGGATCCCCGGGCGAGGCGGCATTCGGGCAGGAGTTCTTTCGTCTTCGACACCCCGACTCCGATGAGATAGGATCCAAAGCAATGTCGACTTCGAGTGGGAGCCACCTGTGCCGAGCGTGAGTTTCCGAAGGGCGGTGACCGTTGGGACCACCCCTGCAGGGGTGTGGGAAGCCGCGACTGATGTCCGGCGGGTTGCTGGCTGGGTCAACGTCGTGGACTCCGTGGTGGAGCATGCTTCGCTTGAGCACTATGGGGCTGTCCTCACAGACCAGTTGGGGCCCTTTCGCTTGTCCGCGGATCTTGACGTCACCGTGACGAGCATCACCCAAGGGGAGTCGATTCGATTCCTCGCGCAAGGCGAGGATCGACAGGTGGCGTCGCGCATCAGGATCGAGGCGGGGCTGGAACTCCACGCTGCGACCGACGGTACGACCGTCGAGGTGGACGGCACCTATGAGGTGACTGGTCGCGTGGCATCGCTCGGAGGTTCCATGATTCGTTCGAAGGGGGACAAGATCCTCGATCAGTTCTTCGCCGCTCTGGAGGCTGAACTCGCATGAGGGTCCTCCCCGACTTCGCTCATCACCGCCCCACGACCCTCGGGGACGTGTTGCAGCTCGTCTCCATGTTCGATCGCCCCCCATATGTCGGCGGGACCGAACTCCTTCTCGCGATGAAGGCGGGTCTCATGAGGCCGGAGGCGTTGATCGACCTGAAGGGCGTCGACGAGTTGGGAGTCATTCGACCAGCGGACGGCAGGCTCTCGATCGGCGCGGCAGTGACCCATCGGGAGGTCATTGACCATCCTCTCGTGCAGTCACGCATGCCGATACTTGCTGAGGTGATCGAGCGAGTAGGGAATCCTCGTGTCCGGGCGAGTGGGACGCTTGGAGGCAATCTCTGTTTCGCTGAGCCGAAGTCTGACGTGGCGACGATGTTGATAGCGCTCGAGTCCGAAGTCCGATTGGCGTCCGTCGGGGGCACTCGGGTTCTCCCGGTCTCGGAGTTCGTCATAGGGCCGTATACGACGGCTCGCGATGAGCGCGAGTTGCTGGTCGAGATCCTCGTTCCGGAACGGGTTGGCCGTCCTGCGGTGTACGTGAAGTACCAGACGATGGAGCGTCCGACGATCGGAGTGGCGGCCGCGATCACCGCTGGGGGAACCTGCAGGCTCGTCGTCGGTGCGGTCGGGGGGAGCCCGGAGGTCTTCGAGTCCGACCAGCCGGAGGGACTCGATGCACACGCCATCGCTGCCGAGATCGATGTGATCCCGGATATGACGGGGTCGGAGCGGTACAAGCGCCACATTGCCGGGGTCCACATCCGACGGGCACTCGCGCAGTTGGAGGGCGCCCGATGAACCGGCGCTCAGTGTCGACCGTCGTCAACGGGAGAACGGTCGAGAGGGAGGTTCCCACACGTCAAACACTCGCGGAGTTCCTCCGTGACGACCTCGGACTCACTGGCACGAAGACGAGCTGCGGTATGCAGGTCTGTGGCATCTGCACAGTGCTCGTCGATGACCTGCCGGTGAGTGCCTGCACGTATCTTGCCGTGGACCTCGATGGTCGGGAGCTCCTGACCATCGAGGGACTGTCCAACGGAGTCGAGCTGCATCCCGTGCAGCAGGCATTCATCGATTCGTTCGCGCTGCAATGTGGCTTCTGCACCCCGGGCTTCGTCATGATGGCCGTTGCGCTCCTTGCAAGGAACCCAGACCCGTCCGAGGAAGAGATCATCGACTACCTGGAGGGCAACATCTGCCGGTGCACCGGTTATCGGCCGATCCTCTCTGCTGTTCAGGCTGCCGCCAAGGCAGGGCACGGAGGAGTGAAATGAGCATGGGATCCGTGGGGAGGCCTTCCCAGAGGGTCGACGCCAGGGCCAAGGTGACCGGCGAGGCGGTCTACGCGGTCGATGTGGCGCGTTCCGGAATGCTGTACGGGCACGTCCTCCGTTCGGACCGGGCCCATGCCCGGATCCTCGACATCGACGCCTCCGAGGCACGCAGCGTTCCTGGCGTGGCGGCGATCGTCACCGCAGCGGACCTCACCGGCTTGTTCAGGTGGTTCGGCCACATCATCGCGGATCATCCCATCCTCGCAATCGATCGGGTGCGCTACTTCGGCGAACCGGTTGCACTGGTCGTTGCGGACTCCATGTACGCAGCGACCGATGCCGCAGAGCTCGTGCGTGTCACGTACGAGGACCTTCCCGCTGTGATGAATCCGGAAGAGGCAATGGCCGATGGGGCGCCGATCCTGCACACCGACGAGTACTCCGTCGGGGACCGGTCGTTCGCTGAGGCCCGATCCGAACGAGACGCATCGAACGTCGTGCACACCGCCGAGCTCGCCTGGGGTGATGTCGACCGGGCTCTCTCGGAGGCCCACCTCGTCGTGGAGACCGAGGTGCGCTATCCGATGCTGTACGCGTATGCGATGGAGCCCTACAACGCCTTGGCCTCGTTCGAGGAGGGCGTGCTCGACGTGACCACGACTTCCCAGCATCCGTTTCAGGTCCGAGAAGACCTCGCCCGTATCTTCGACCTCCCCCTCAACTCGGTCCGCGTCCGTTCACCACTGCTCGGGGGCGGATACGGGTCCAAGTCATACACCAAGGTCGAGCCATTGGCAGCCGTCGGCGCCTGGGTCAGCGGGGCCCCGGTCAAAGTCGCCCTCGACGCCGAGGGGGCCATATACACGACCAGGGCGGACTCGGCGAAGGTGCGAGTGCGTTCGGGGTTCTCAGAGGATGGACTGATCCTCGCCCGTGACTTCGACATCACCTTCGACACGGGCGCGTTCGCCGACAACGGCCCGCTCGTACTGACGAAATCCGTGAACAGGTGTTTCGGGCCATACCGTGTACCCAACCTCCGAGCCCAGGGCCGCGCCGTGTACACGAACACGGTCCCGTCGTCGTCCTACCGTGGCTTCGGGGCGCCTCAGGGCAACCTCGCCGGCGAGATGAACATCGACCAGGCTGCTGAGGCACTCGGGATGGACCCCGCGGAGCTCCGGAAGAGGAACCTCGTTGGATACGGGGAGCGGCACATCCCGGGGAAGCGGGGCATGGATGCAGATCTCCGCGAGGATCTCGATCTCGTGGTGGACTCGCTCGGATGGCCGGACGTCCACGATGGCCACGGTCTCGGCTTTGGCTGTTCTGCCTCGGATGCCGGCGCTTATCCGGTCTCAACCGCGACCGTACGGCTGTTCGCTGATGGATCCGTGTACGTGATGACAGGATCGACAGAGATGGGGCAAGGGAGTCGGACCGCGTTGGCACAGATTGCTGCGAACGAACTGGGGATCAGCCTCGATCGCGTGCGCGTGGTCCAGTCCGACACCGGGGCGACGCCGTATGAACGCACGACGGGCGCGTCTCGTACGACGACGCTGACCGGGCTTGCGATCCTCCGGGCCTGTGCGGACGTGTTGCGCCAACTCGAACACATGGGCTCGGATGTCTTCGGATGTGGGGTCGAAGAGGTCAAGACCGCCGAGGGAATAGTCGCAGGGCCCGATCGGGAGTCACCGTTCGACGAGGTCGTGCAGTCCTGGTTCGGAGGACGACAAGGAGAGGTCCTCGGGTTCGGAACGGTCAGGCGGGCAGGAGATCTGGAGGAGCTTCCACCGTTTTGGGAGATCGGGATGGTCGGTGTCGAGGTATCGGTTGATCGCGAAACCGGTCAGGTGGTGGTCGAGCACCTTGTCACCGTCGGCGATGTCGGGTTTGCGATCAATCCCGCGCTGGTCGAAGGGCAAGATCTCGGTGCAGCGACCCAGGGCCTTGGTGCCGCGCTGGGGGAGGAGCTGCTGTACGACGGTCCCCAGCTGGAGAACGCAAACCTCGTTGACTATCGCGTGCCGCGCATGGGAGACATGCCTCGGCGCATCGACACCCACATTGCAGCGCGCGGAGACGGCGTTGGGCCCTACGGGGCGAAGGGTGGCGGTGAGGGGTCGCTCAACCCGATTGGTGGCGCCGTCGCTTCTGCGATCGGCCGCGCGACGGGTGTCTGGCCGACCCAGCTGCCGCTCACCGCGGAGCGAGTGTGGGAGTTGGTGCAGTCCCGAGGCGCCGAGTCACCCGGAGACGCGGTCGACGAAGACCAGTGACTTGAGCACGACCGGCACTGTGTTGCTGTCCTCGCGGTAGCGGCCGAAGTCGACGAAGTGCACGTCGTGGAGTGAGATCCCATCGAGGACGACCACCTCCGGGAGGAGCTCCAACTCGTCCGAGAGCAGGCGGCCCACCAACATGGCAATGTCTCTGTTGAGGAGAATGCCCACGGGCCCGTCGGCGGTTGGTGCTGCGCCCGCAGCGAGACCATGGGCAAGCTCAGAGAGATACTGGAAGTCCCTCCTCGGTCCGCATCGGACCTCCCAGATGATCCCGCCGTCGATGGTGCTGAGGGCGTTGGTGGCGAGCGCCGCCTGCATTCGCTGGGCGATCGCAGCGGCTGAGACCTCCTCGGTGACGTCGACGGTGCGGACCTCTCTGTTGCGGAGAGGGAGCAGGTCGGGAGAACTCACGAAGATCGTGTCCCCGCTCATCTCAACGGTCTGCTCAGCGATTCCGGTGACGGTTGCCCTGATGGGGGAAGTGTCCGGGACGTGCCACTCCCATGGCCAGGCACCTGAGTCCCTGTTGCTGCGGACGCCGTCGGCGATCCATGGTGCCAGGTCGCCGAAGGTCTCTGACTCCCGCTCGTAGATGTACTCCCCAACGCCCGACGAGAAGACGACCGTCGAGATGTCCTGTGGCAGAGGGGGAAGTGGTTCGATCGTGAGCGCCGAGGTGGCAGGGTGCTCGAGGCTTCCCTGCACGAACTCAGCCAAGCGGTCGACGAGCCAGAGGGCTGCCTGCCGACGTTCCTCCTCCGAGATGCCATCTCCGAGGCCCGCCTCGATACCCAGAGCCTTGACGGCAAGGTCGCCGGGTTCCTCCATGCGTGTAATGGCGCCGTTCCCGTCGACGACCACCGCCCGGGCCCCTACCCGGAACACGCCTCGCGACTCGATGGCGCCGTCACGACAGACGCTGATCTTCGTCGTTCCCCCTCCGATGTCGATGTTCAGGACGGGAGCTCCCTCGCTGGAGAGCGCGACCGATCCAGATCCGTGTGCAGCCATGTCGACCTCGAAGAGGTCCCCGGCGGCAGCGCACACGAACTCCCCTGCGAGGCGCGACACCCGCTCAGTGATCTGTCGCGTGTTCCTGCGTCGAGCTGCTTCGCCGGTGAGAAGCACGACGCCGGTGTCGATCGATTCCCCGTCGTACGCATCGTCGTCTATCCACTCCGAGAGGATCGCGAGGAGCCCGTCGGCATCGATCAACTCGCGATCGACATAGGGGGTCAGCGCCACCGGTGATATGAACTCGAGTTCGCGGTCAACGATCACGTAGCGGCTGGAGTGCGACCTCCCGAGACGTTTCATCGTGATACGAGACGTGACCAAATGCGTGGTGGCGGAGCCGATGTCGATGCCAGCCGAGCGGAGGACGATCGTGTCCGGTTCGGACACGATCGGTGAGTCGAGGTCGGTCATCGAGGGTCAGTGGGCCACTTCGACGCCGTTCTTGGCGCATTCGGCGATGTACAACTCTCGGAGTTCAGCGTCGCTCGCGTCGGCCTCCAGCTGTTCGACTCCGCCTCCCTTACCTCCGCTGGCGAGTGCGAAGGAGGCATGGAGCGCCACGAACTTGCATGGTTCCGTCCCCGTGTTGTAGTGCTGGTGCCAGTAGCCGGCCGGGGGGGAGATGACGCTTCCCTCTGCCCAGTCGTATCGGGTCGGCTCCTCGCCGTCCTTCCACATCATCGTGTACCCCGTCGAATCGAGCATGACGATGTGGGCTCCGGGACCGTGCCGGTGGGCCTTCTTGTAGGTGCCGACAGGGAACCTGGACACGTGCGCGAACATCGTGGCGCCGGCGATGTGGATGTACATGTTGTGGTTGCCCTTGCCGCGGGCCTCCCTCGGCACGAGCTTCACCTTTCGGATGTCCGAGATGAAGTTGGTGTCGAGGATGCCGCCGTAGTACTCGGTGAGGTACTGGGGCTCCTTGTCGAAGAACTCCGGATCCCGGGGGTCGAAACGCTCGGGGAACACGTGGTCGTTCTCAAAGATGAACGCGTGGTCGCGGAAGATCTCGATGATCGGAGGAGCGCTCGTGAGAGCCACGTAGCGGACGCGGTCACGGCCGCTCCCATTGAGATGACGGTGGGAGGCGTTGATCGGAATGCTGAACACTGAGCCGCGCTGCCACTCGAACGACCTCGTCTCTCCGTCCTTGTACCACAGTTCCGTGGAACCTCGGCCCTCGAGGATCACGATCAGCTCTTCGAAGAGCTGACGCCTGGGCGTGGTGGATGAGGCTGGCTCGATCTCGAGCACGTAGCCGTCGGCGACTCGCTGGTCGGAGAAACTGAGCAAGGCGCCCTTTGCGCCGCGGGCTTCCCACGGCTCGACCTCGACGTCGCGCGCGTCGCCGACGAACGATCCGCTCAGCACGGGGATTCCCTGCTGCTTGACCCACGTGTCATAGGCGCTGAACTTGTCCCACATGTACTGCGTGTACGAGTGGACGTCGTACTCCTTGATGATCTTTCGCTCGGTCATGCAACGCGCTCCCGTCTGCTGGCTCTCCTCAACCCGCGACGTGGAACTGGTGATGGATCCATGAGGCGGGACGGCGGAGTGTAGTACTGTATACGAGAGCGGGGCGGAGGACGGAGTTTCCCCTGCGTCGCGGCAGGGATCGGAGGAGAGGCATGTCAGATCACGAGTACGAGGCCCCAACGACGACAAAGGTCACCCCGAAGATGGTGGTCGCGCCCACGTTGATCGAGGCCGCGCGCGTGGTCGTCCGTGGGCCGTCGTTCAACCGCACGAAGACCGCCGGGTACGACGTCAAGGAGGGCGAGAAGATCCTCCTGGTCGAGAAGTCCACGGACGATCCAGCGGTGACGGAGGCGCTCGTTGCTGCGATGCATGAGGTGGGGGCTTCGGTGGACGTGTTCCACCTCGACATCGCCGACCGGGCCATGGAGTACCTCGATGAGTTCCGGGGACTCATGCACAACGTGACCGGGATCTCGCCTGACCCAGACTTCTCGAAGTGGCGGCGTCGACTCGGTTGGTTGGAGGATGTCGCCGAGAAGCAGGGCTACGCATTGCTGCTCCAGGGCGAGGCTGGTGCGCTCCCGAAACTCGACGGGGTTCGATACGAGGGCATTCCTTGGTTCCATCGGGTCACCTTCCCCGCAGCAGGCTTCCCGTGGCCGCTATGGGATCTCATCAACAAGAAGAGTTGGGCGCCGATCTGGGATCAGGGCCGCAATGCTCGCGTCTACCTCACGGATCCAGAGGGCACCGAGATGTCCTGGATGCTCAAGGAGCGGTACTTCGACCCAGCGCACTACGAGGGGCACCGACGGCGATTCCAGCCGCAGTACTACCTGGGTCACCAGTTCGGATGGCCCACCCCCCCGTATGCAGACGATCTCGAGTGTGAAGGGGTCGTTGCAGGAACCATCAATCACTTCGGGAGGCCATTCCCCCACGCCAAGGCCCACTTCGAGGGTGGGAAGTGCGTCGCCGTGGAGGGGGGCGGCCCCTACGGGGACAAGTGGCGAGAGGTCATGGACCTGACGAAGGACATCCAGTACCCGGAGTACCCCGGTCCTGGCCTGTTCTGGTTGTGGGAGGTGGCAATCGGCACCCATCCCAAGATGGCGCGTCCTCCGTCGGCCTTCACGCTCTCTGGCCACGCCGCGATGTTCGAGAGACTGCGATCCGGCATCATCCACATGGGGATTGGCACGGGTAACAAGAACGTCTCGGAGTCCTGGGCTGAGGAGCGAGGGCACCCGTGGGGGCACCTGCACATCCATCTGCAATACCCAACGTACCGTCTGGAGACGGCTGAGGGGGGCGATCACGTGGTGATCGAGAATGGTCGGCTCACGGCTCTTGACGATCCGGAGGTCGTGGAACTCGCCGCGGAGTATGGCGACCCTGAGCAGTTGCTCTCCGAGGCATGGAAGCCGCCGATCCCTGGCATCAGCGTGCCTGGGGACTACTGGGCCGACTACGCCTCCGATCCTGCGGCATGGATCGAGGCCAACGACGCCGTGGTCGTGGAGGGTTCTCCTGGCTGAGGGAGCGTCCTCGGTGCGCCTCGGCTCCGCGGTTCAGGACCGCGTCGCCGGGGCACACGAGGTAGCGCTCAACCGTGGCGACACCCACACCGACGTCGGGCATCTCATCGTGTCGTTGTTGGAGGAGCCGTCGGAGTTTGTCAAGGCGTCCCTCCGCGACAGGGGTCACGACCCCGAGGAGGTGGCCGCCCGGGCGCGAGACGCCCTGCCGGCGGCGCCGCGGCCCTCATCACACCATGCCCAGTCGGGCTTGGGCACAGTCCATGTGACGTCTGCATTCATGGGCGTCCTTGACGCCGCAAGGCAGCTCGCCGAGATGACTGGGGATCGAACTGCGGGTGAAGTCCACCTCTTACGGGCGCTCCTTCGCTCGCAGGACGCTCTGGTCCGTTCCGTGTTCGGAGGTGAGATAGGCGACGCTCCCTTTGTCGGCGGTCGAGTCGACTTCGGCATGCTCGCCGATCACGGACGGATCCTCACCGACGAGGCACGTGCAGGATCACTCGACCCGGTCGTGGGCCGACGAAGGGAGATCGAGCGGGTGATTCACATCCTCGGTCGCCGCCGCAAGAACAACCCGGTGCTTCTCGGCGAACCCGGGGTCGGCAAGACCGCGATCGTGGAAGGATTGGCGCAGTCGATCGTGGCTGGTCGCGTGCCGAGGTCGATCGAGGGTTGCCATGTGTATGCCCTCGACGTGGGGAGCCTCGTCGCCGGAACGAAGTACAGGGGTGAGTTCGAGTCGAGAATCCAGGCGTTGTTGGAAGCGGTTCGAGCCTCCAGGGGAAAGATCATCCTCTTCATCGACGAGCTTCACCTGCTCGCTCGAGCCGGAGGGGCTGAGGGGGCGATCAATGCTGCGGGATTCCTCAAGCCGATGTTGGCTCGGGGAGAGCTCCGGGCGATCGGAGCGACGACCATCGCGGACTATCGCGCCCACGTGGTCGGAGACGGAGCGCTCGAGCGCCGGTTCCAGCCGGTGCAGGTCCGCGAGCCCTCGGCGGCCGAGGCCATCGAGATGTTGCGAGGGCTCCGCCCCCTCTACGAGGCTCATCACAATGTGAGCATCTCGGACGAGGCAATCGTCACGGCGGTCGTGCAGAGTCAGGAGCGGATCACTCACCGCCACCTGCCGGACAAGGGTATTGATCTCGTGGACGAGGCGGCAAGTCGCCTCCGTGCCGAGATGGACCTGATCGGATCCGGAGTACCTGAGCGCTCGGCTATCGAGGTGTTGTCGGAACACATCCAGCACGTCATCGATGAGTGGATGGGTGAGGAGGACTCGGGTTGGCACCACACCCTTCACTCGGCCAGCGGTCCCAACGCACGTGACTGACCGGGCACGCTCGACGTTGGCCCTTGCCGTTGGGACGGCGGTGGCCCTCCAGTTCGGACTCCACGCGATTGCGCCTGTGCTCCCCCTGGTCCAAGACGTCTTTGTCATCAACGACTTCCAGGTGGCGTGGCTGACGAGCGCCTATGTCCTCCCAGGCGTCATCCTGGCGGTACCCCTCGGGGTGCTCGCCGACTTGTGGGGGCGTCGGCCGGTGCTCCTTGTGGCGGGCGTTCTCTACGGGGTGGTCGGGACTTCCCAGGCGTTCGCACCCACGTTCGAGTGGCTCATCGCAGGCCGCCTCGTGCAGGGTGTGGCCTTCGCCGCCCTCATGCCGCTCACCGTTACGCTCATTGGCGACGCCTACGAGGGACTGGCTCAGGTACGAGGACAGGCGAGGCGCCAGATAGCGATGGCACTCGCGAACCTGACGTTCCCGATTCTGGGGGCCCAACTTGCACTCGTGACGTGGGCGCTCCCATTCGCCTTCCAGGGAGTCATGGTCGTGCCTGGGCTTGTGTCGCTCGTTCTCCTCGACGGGGGAAGGCCCGCTGACATAGAGCGTGTTGGGTACGCGGGCCGAGCCCTGCGCTCGATCGTTCGTCGGGGTTTCCCCAGCGTGCTCCTACTCGGGTTCGTTCGGTTCGTCGGCAAGTTCAGCCTCATCGGCTACCTACCGCTCCACCTCACCCGGGAGCTCGATCTGCCACTCTCCTTGATCGGGGTCGTGATGGGCTTGGCGACTGGCCTGGGCTTTGCGAGCGCCTCCATCACGGCGAAGGTCGTGGAGCGCTTCGTACCGTCTCTCGTCGCCACCGGTGCCCTCGTGGTGGGTGGGATCGGCGTGCTCTCGTTCGCGTACGCCACGACCGTGGTCATGGTGCTGGTGACGGCGGTCGCGGTCGGTCTCGCCGACGGGTTCGTGGCCGTCCTCCAGTCCGCATACGCAGCTCGAGGCACGCCGGCAGATGTGCGAGCCGGTCTCGTGGCGGTGAACGGGACTGCACGAAACGGGGGGAAGTTCCTGGGCCCAATCCTCGTGGGAGCCCTGGCGGGTTGGTTCGGTATCGATGGCGGCCTCGCCGCGGTGGGTGGCGTTCTCGTGCTTGCCGCCGTTGCTCTTCGACCGGGCCTCTCACGCTTCGACGATCGCATCCGCGGTCGATCGCCGGCGTTGGAGGCCCAGTGACCGCGCTCATCACCGACGATCAGGTGCGCGCACATGTGACCATGGATCGCTGCATCGACGCGGTCGAGTCGGCATTTGCCGCAGCAGGTCGGGGTGGCTTCAGCGTGTCGGAGCGCAAGGTCGTTGCAGTGGAGGATGGCGCCAGGCTCCTGAGCCTCACCGCTGGGTCGAGCGAACTCGGCACACTCGTCGCGAACGTCTACTCGGGAGCTCCGGCCGGCCAATCCAAGACCGGTTCATCGGTGAATCGCCGTCAGAAGCTCTACCTGCTCTACGCCGCCGAAACCGGTGAGTGCGTGGCGATCATCGGTGGAGCGACCCTCTCGCGCCTCAAGACGGGGGCGATGGGGGCGGTCGCGATCAAGCACTTGGCCGATCCAAGGGCCTCCACACTCGGGATCATCGGCAGCGGTCGGCAGGCGCGAGTGGCACTCGCAGGAGCGTTGGCCGTGCGGGACTTCGACGAAATCCGGGTGTGGAGCCCCACCCGGGAGCATGCGGAACGTTTCGCTGCCGATTGTGAGAGGCCCGTCCGGGTGATGGCCGATCCGGAGGCGACCGTGCGCGGCGCCGATGTCGCGATCACTGCGACCACCTCGCACACGCCCGTGCTCCATGGGGAGTGGCTTTCGGACGGGACGCATGTCAACTCGATCGGTGCCCACTATCCGTTGCACAGGGAGTTGGACACCGATGCGATCTCGAGCGCGACCGTGTTCGTCGACACGTTGGTGGCGGCCAGGGCCGAGAAGGGTGAGCTTCTCCTTGCGGCGAAGGAGGGGGCGTTCGACTTCTCGGAAGTCGTCGCTGAACTCGGGGAGGTCGTGGCGGGCGTGACGCGGTGGACGCGAGATCCAAGCGAGAGGACGGTCTTCGCGTCCTGTGGATCCGCGATCGAGTCCCTCGGTGCGGCGATGGGGGCACTGGAGTCGGTGCCTGCAGTCGAAGTCGCGACGATTCGGTTCTGAGCGCCCGGAGCCAAGGGCACCTGGCGCTCTCTGGCTCAGGCGGGATCGGGTGCCGGGCGCTGTGTGCCTCGGCGAGCCGGGCTCACCAAGGGTCTGCCGGAAGGGCGAGCACGGGGCACTCCGCGTTGAGAAGGATCGTCTGCTCGTAACTTCCGAGTACTGCCTTCCCGACAGGCGTGCGCCTCCGGAGGTTCGTCACGATCAGATCTGCGTCCAGCTCGGACGCAGCGTCCAGGGTTGCCCTGGCAAGGGACTCTCCCACCCTCCAGATCGTTCGGCACCGGACGCCGTCGTTCAGGAGTTCCTTCTCCAGCTTCTCGATGAGGTCCCTGAGCGCCTCGACATTCGCCACGACGTCGCCGCTCACCGTCGTCGCCCCAACGATGGCGATCTCTGCTCCGGTCCGAAGGGCCTCTTCTCGAGCGCGCGCTACCGCGTCTCTCCCCCGTTCGAGATCGGCCACGGGGACGATGATCACTGGCATGGCTGGCCTCCGTCGCGACGGGATGGTGTCGTTTCCATGCTTGCACGTGAGCGGCGCCTACGGGGTGCTGCGATCACTCTCACGCCCCCAGTGCTGATCGGAGGCGGTCATGGAGGTCCTGGGGCAGGGGGCCCTTGCTCGCCGCCTCGACGTTGCTGGAGAGGTGTTCCACGTCGGAGGTCCCGACGAGCAGGCTCGAGACCCCATCGTGGCCGAGCGCGTAGCGGAGCGTGAGTTCGATGGGAGGGATCCCGGAATCGGCGGCGACTCCGGCGACACGGTCCCAGTTCGTGCCGAACTCGGGGTTCTTCCGAAGGGGCCCGGTTCTTCCAGCGGGGACGCCGCGGCCTGCCGCGCCGCGGACGAGGACGCCGGCGCCGGCCGCTCCAGCCCGCGTGATGAAGCCCCCGTGTTCCGGTTGGACCAGGGAGTACGGAACCTGGAACGTGTCGAAGACCTCCAAGGCAAGGTGGTCGTCGAGGAATGGGAGGACCCCTGACATCCCGATGAAGCGGACCTTGCCCTCTTGCCTGAGTTCATCCAGGGTCGCGATCACATCCTCTTCGGCGAGGGTGTCTGCGGGTGGTGAGGCGTGGAGCTGCACGAGGTCGAGGTAGTCCGTTCGAAGCCTCCGCAGACTCTGCTCGACCCCAGCCCTGATATTGGCGCGACTGAAGTCGTGCGGTCCTCCCCCCGCCATACCGCCCTTCCAGTCGGACGGGCGTTCCCATCCCACGAGACAGCCGCACTTGCTCGCAAGGAGGAACTCATCACGGCGGTGCGAAAGGTGCCTGCCGATGTGTTCCTCGCTTGCTTCGTAGTCGATGGCAGTGTCGATGAGCGCGATGCCAGCGTCGACCGCCGCGTTGAGGATCTCCGCAAGCTGTGACTCGGACAGATCCCGCCCTCTCGGCGGTCCCCGCAGTTCCATCGTGCCGAAGGACAGCGCCGACAGCTGGAGGCCGGTTCGTCCGAACGGGCGATCGTGCGAGAGAGGTGGTGGCACCGTCACACCAGCCCCAGCCAACTCAGGATGTACGGGTCTGGCCAGATGACTCCGAGTACCTGGTACATGACGAACTCGGAGAACAGGTACACGAACCCCCCGGAAACGGCGGCGCTGATCCATCGCAGCCGGCCGGTCAAGAAGATGGCGGGTCCTACGGTCGAGAAGATGACGCTCGCGTACTGGAGACCGATCAAGCCGGCGAGCACGGTGAAAAGGACGAAGGTGCCGAGAATCATCATGGACGACCGCAGGGCCCCGGCCATCTCCGTGGATCTCATCCCCAGGTCCATGATCTCGCCTCGAGCGCCATGGCCCTGGGCGGTTTGCTTCACCATGACGTAGAGACACAGGCCGGCAATGGCGATGCCCATCGAGAGTGGGAGTGTCCTCGCTTCGGTGGGGAACGAGAAGGAGTTGATGCCGGCGGCCACGCCTATGGCGAGGAAGAGCGTCGGAGCCGCGTTCTCGAGATGGAAGATCCGGCGAACGAGAGGAACCTGCGACGACTCGACGGCCGCCGCACCCCCGGCGCCAGGTGGGGCGGCTTCGGCCGAGTCGAGCTGTGGTTCGGGAGTCTCCCTGGTCATACGGAGGAGCGTGATGACGGAGACGATCAAGAAGATCATCAGGCCGATGGCGATCGGACGAGAGAGGACGCCGAGCGGACCCCCGTAGATCGAGAGCGCCGAGAGAAGGTTCCGTTCGACGATTGGTCCCAGGATGAAGCCCAGGATCAGGGGTGGACGAGGCCATCCGAACTGCTTCATCACCAGGCCCACCACGACCATGATCGCGAGGATGATGAACACGTACCACTGGCTGAGGTCCATATAGGACGCCAAGAACACGGTTCCCATGATCATGAAGCCGACGGTTGGGTAGGGGATCCGCGTGATCCGTGCGAGTCCATTCGTGGCGAACATGCCGAGTACGGCGACGATGAGGTTGCCGATGGCCAGGGTGATGACCATGAGCATCGTGATGTCTTGGTGCTGGGTCACCATGGCCGGCCCTGGAGCCAGGCCATAGGAGAGCATGGCGACGGCAATGATCGCCCACGATGTGCTCCCGGGGATACCGAGGGTGAGCGTCGGCAATGCCTGGCCACCCGCTTTGGAGTTCGCAGCGGATTCTGCGAACAGGACTCCTTCGAGGGATCCCTTGCCGAAGTTGTGCTTCTCCTTGTCCTTCGTGAGGCTGATCCCGAACGCATACGACAGCCAGTCGATCACGGCCCCGCCGATGCCAGGTATGGCGCCCATGAACGTGCCGAAGAGCGACTGCCGGATGACCATCCGCCAACGGCTGAGCCCGTAACGAACGCCGCGGAACACCTCCTTGCGGGACACGACCGCGCCGTCTGCGGCGACTGCCTCGCGGGTCATGGTCAGGTCGATGAGTTCGGGTAGTGCGAAGAACCCAAGGATCCCCGTGATGACGGGGATGCCGGTCCAGAGCTGGAGTTGGTCGAAGGTGAACCTGTCGGCACCAGAGAACGGATCGACTCCGACCGTGCCCAGGAGGAGGCCGAGCGCTCCAGAGGCCAGGCCCTTGGCCATGCTTCCCTTGCTGAGGAGCGCCACCATTGCGATGCCGAAGAGCGCGAGTGCGGCAACCTCGGCATAGCTGAACTGCAGGATGAAGGGCTTGATGATGGGGATGGAGAGGGCCAGCGCTACTGCCCCGATGATGCCGCCCATCGCCGAAACGGCGTAGACGGCGCCCAGCGTGTAGGCGCCCTTCCCCTGGCGGGCGAGCTGGTGCCCCTCCAGGTAGGTGACCTGTGTCTCGCTCGACGGCAATCCAACGAGCACTGCAGGGATGGAGTCCAGGGTGTTGTTGAGCGATCCCACCATGGCGAGCAAGACGATCCCGACCGCAGGTTCCTCCACCAGAAGGAGAACCGACGGAAGCATGATCGCGGTCACCAAGGTGGCCCCGACACCTGGGATGAACCCGACGATGGTGCCGATGACGATGGCAGCGGAGAGCGCAAGCCAGTAGGTGGGGGTCGCGAGTTGCGAGAGCGCGGAGAGAAAGGCGTCCATGTCAGGCGCCCACGCTGCTCTTCGAGCGGGCGATGAAGCCGAGAAGCGCGTCTGCGAATGAGGTGGGCTGTTCGCGGAAGCAGTAGTGGCCGGCCTGATTCAGGACCACCATTTCGCACCTCTCCACGAACGGGAAGAAGATGTCGAGTGCCGGTTTCGCGCAGCGATCGATGGTGGCGGAGGGATCATTGAACCCCCACATGATGAGGGTGGGCACCTTCAGTCCGCCAAGGGCCACGTCGTGCTTCAGTTGCCCGATCCGTTCCAGGAGATCACTCTTGAATGCCTCGTATTGACCGTCAGCCATGATCGCGTCAGCCGCCCGGAGTTTGTCGAGGCGGCCGACCTCAACGCTGATGTCGACCATGCGATCCGTGATGTGGTCATCGGAGTAGGAGTTGGCGGAGATGAGGTAGCGAGCGGCTTCCCGCTCCCCGAGCGTTGCGGCGTGGGCTCGCCACTCGGCGTACACGGGGTTGAGGGGGACGGTGACGGACGAACTCGAAACGATGGTGAGCGTGCGCACCCTGTCGGGGTGGTCCAGCGCGAGTCTGGTCACGGCGTACCCGCCGCGAGAATGGCCAACGAGGTGGGCTCGATCGATCCCCAGGGAGTCCAGGAGGTCGAGGAGATGCCGGGCCGTGGTGTCGATGACGTACTCATGCGGCGAGTCCGGGTTCTCGGTGAAACCCATGCCGATCTTGTCGTAGGCGATCACTCGATGGTGATTGGAGAGTCGATCGAAGAGCGGCTCCCAGTCCTCCGCACTCCCGCGAAGACCGAAATGCCCGCCGTGTACCAGGACGACGGGCTCGCCCTCTCCAGCTGAGAAGTATCGAGTCCTGACAGTGCCTGCCATTGTGAACTGCGGACTGATCATTGCCGTGCTCCCGAAAGGGGGGAGGGCGACCGATGCACGCATCGGTCGCCCTCCCTGCATGGATGGCTACTTGACGTACTTCGCGTACAGCCGCTCGACGACTTCGTCGTAGGTCGACGCGTACTGCTCCATGATGGCGAGGTTCTCCGTTGCGATGGCATCGATCTCTTCGGCTGTGAAGAAGTTGATGTCGCTTCCGCCGAAGGCCGTCATCATCGAGTCGACGAAGTCCTCGTCTTCGATTGCAGCGTTGAACGCATCACGCATGATCGCCGCCACCTCGTCGGGGGTGCCAGGGGGCATGAAGATCGGGTTTCCACCCGCCCTCGACGCGGCAACCAAGCCGACCCACTCGGCGTACTGCTCCTCGGAGAGGATCTCGCTGACGTGGGGTGGCCGGTTCTCCACTCCGTCGGCCATCTGTGCGCCCGGTCCGTTCGTCGAGACGTCCAGGAGCGGGATGAGGAATCCATCCTCGAGCCAACCCGGATTCGCAGTCGGCATACGACACCAATCCGAGCCATATCGGGCGAAGTTGATCTCTCCACGCTCGATGGCAAGGTTCAGTGCGGACGTGCCCGACTCCGCCACCCTCCGAACCTCCAGGGGAAGGCCGAGGTAGTCGGCGATGAGCATCGTGCTGAGTGCGACGGGTTCGATGTCAGCTGGGCTTGGAGCCGAGGTCATCGTGATCAAGGTCGGACCGTCGGAGTTGATCACGTCCTCGATGGTCTCGTATCCGAGATCACCTCGCACGAGCAGCATGTTGTCGCATGCCGAGTCCATGGCCCCGATGTAGGTCCACTCCGAGCTGTTCCATTCGGCCTCGTCGAAGAACTCGAACTCGAGCGTCGGAGCAGCGGTCATTCCCACCGTGAGGCCGTCGGGCTCAGCGCTCCACATGAAGTTCATCCCAGCGACGTGTGGGCGAACGTTGCTCACGCGAGATCCGGGCTCTCCTGGCAGGAATCGCTGCAGTTGGATCGCGAGTGTTCGGATCTTGGTGTCCGTTCCGCCACCAGCTCCTGAGCTGGTTACGAACCTGATGGTTTGGCCCTCGTAGTAGGTCTCAGGATTGAACGCCTCCGTTGCTTCGGGGGTGTCGTCACCTGCTCCAGTAGCTGCGGTCGTATCGGTTGTGCCTTCTGCACATGCGAAGACGACGAGCGCTAGCACCGCGAGAACCGCCACAAACCTGATTCGGCTCTTCATCTCTTCCTCCTTCTGCCTTCTGCGGCGCATCGCTGTGCGTCGCCGCAGAAGGACCATACCTCGCGGTTGTTCACTGAGTACGAGATAACGAGATGTTTGTATACAGAGCACATCATCGAGCGGGCTCGACGATTCAACCCGAGGAGGGGTCCGCGCTGCTCGACTCATCCTCCACGGAGCGGATGAGGTCGTCCCTGGCGGCTTCGAGGTGCGATCGAACGACGCGCGCTGCCATCTCGGCATCCCTCGCACGAATGGACTCTCTGAGGTCCTCATGGGCATGCCGGTGGAGGTGGGCCTCGTTCAAGAGGTGGTATCGCTGCACGAGTCCGCGCAACTGAAGAACGGTTGCGCGCATCCGCGGGAGCCCTGCGTGTGCATAGAGCGACGAGTAGAAGTTCCTCCGAGCGAGAGCCCCTTCGCTGGGGTTCGAGGCCGTCTCATCCATGATCCTCGAGAGAAGAATCAATTCCTCGGCCTCCTCGTCGGAGAGTTGGGACACCGCCCTGCGGGCGCACTCCTCTTCGAGGAGGATGCGCATGTCGTAGATCTCAGCGATATCGGTCGCCGAGAGAGAGGTGACGCGAGCTCCCCGACGACCATCGATCTCCACGAGTCCCTCTGCCTCAAGCCTGCGGAGCGCGTCCCGCAGGGGTATCCGGGAGACGCCGAGCTCGTTCGCCAGGTCGACCTGAGCGAGACGCCTCCCGGGGAGAAGGTCGCCTCGGAGAATGGCTTCGCGAAGTGTCTCGGTGACGGATTCCTCGACGCTCCGAGGAGCGACCATCGTTTCGCGCAGTCGCGTGCCGTCCGTCTTGCTGGTGTCCGTCATCGAGCGATCCTAGCCTGCGCCCCCTCGACTCGCTGTATACGCATGGGAGTGTTGAGCGTATACAATCTGCTACTGTCGCACCCTCTGAGTCCGGGGAGCGAAATGAGATCGACGAACGTTACATTCTTCTCAGAGGGTACGGCGTTGTCCGGCATCCTTCGCATGCCGGATGCACAGGGGCCTTTTGCCGGGATCGTGCAGGGACCGGGTTGGTTGGGCCTGAAGGACGCCTCCCTCTACGAGCCCTACCACGAGGCACTCACGGCGGCCGGGTTCGCCGTCCTCATCTTCGACTACCGCGGGTTCGGTGACTCAGGAGGTGATCGAGGGACGCTCTCTCCCCGTAACCAGCTCGAGGATCTGGTGAACGCGGTGACGTATCTTGCGTCCCTGCCCGAAGTGGACGATGCGCGCATCGGCGTCTTCGGGTCCGGCGGAACCGGAGGCGGGAACGCGGTCCTCCTCGCCGCCCGGGACGACCGGGTGCGGTGTGCGGTGAGCCAGGTTCCGGTTGCCGACGGCGGGGATTGGCTCCGCCGGATGCGGGCCACGGAAGCCGATTGGCAGGCCTTCCTCGACCGGCTCGCCGCCGATCGGGTGGAGCGGGTGACCACTGGCGCCGGTGCGATGGCCCACCCCCGCGAAGAGATCATGATCCCGTCCGCCGAGCGACGGACGACGAACGTCAAGAAGGACGTCGACAGCCGGATCCCGACCTCCGTGCCGCTCGCCGCCGCCGACGAGATCATCGCCTATCGCCCCGTCGAAGCCGCGCCGCGGGTGCCGGGACTCTGCATCGTCGCGGTTGACGACGACCTCGTCACGCCGACCGACCACGCTGAGGCGCTGTACGCCGCCGCCCCGGCTCCCAAGCAACTGATCATGCAGTACGACACCACCCACTACGCCGCCTACCGACAGCACGGCCCGGAGGTGATCCCCCGGATCGTGGAATGGTTCGCCCGGCACATCGGCGGCCCGGTGGGAGAAGAGGAGACGATCGTGGAGGTACGCGAATGAGGGTCATCGAAGGAGCAGACGTCTGGGTTGATGGCGGCCTGCGCCGTCTCGACATCGTCATCGACGGTGAGGTGATCCACGGCCTCGTCGCCCCGGGGTCCGGGCCGACCGACGCCGAGAGAGTCGACGCGACCGGGCTCGTCGCGATCCCCGGAGCCGTGGATGTCCACGTCCACACGAGGGAGCCCGGCTACACGCACAAGGAAGACCTCATCACCTGCACCCGAGCCGCTGCAGCCGGCGGGTACACGACGATCTTCGGCATGCCCAACCTCGATCCTCCGACCATGACCGTGGGCGACCTCGACGAGGTCCTCGCCCTCTACGACGCCAAGTCGATCGTCGACTACAACCACAACCCGGCGGCGAAGCTCGTCGAGGAGATCCCGGGGATGGCCGAGCGGGGGATCGCCGCCTACAAGATCTACATGGTCGTCGACACCGGGCGTTCCTACCCCCACCCTTCGGCGATCGGCGTCCACGACCACGGCGACCTCTACAAGGCCATGAAGGCCATCGCCGAGACCGGCTGTCGGCTCATGGTGCACCCCCACGACCAGGCGATCATGGACGTCGTCGAGCAGGAGTACTGGGCGAAGGGCGATCGTTCACCCCAGGCCTACGGCAAGACCCTCGCCGTGGACGACGGGATCATCTGGGACACCGCCACGGCTCTGCTCATCCGCATGGCCGAGGCCACCGGATGCCCCCTGCACATCGTCCACGTGCAGACGGCCCGCCAGGTGGAGATGCTCGCCGAGGCCCGCGCGAAGGGCATCGACGTCACGGGAGAGGTGAACCACTGGGCGCTCTTCCTCGGGAAGATGTCCGACATCGACGAGCAGGGGTCGTACGTGCTCAGCTATTACGTCCCCGACCATCACCGGGAGGCGGTGTGGGAGGCAATGGAACTCGGCATCGTCGACATGCTCTCCTCCGACCACGCACCCCACACGCGCGAGGAGAAGGAGGTCGGGTGGGAGGACGCATGGGCCGCCCACACCGGCACCCCGGGTATCCAGTACCAGTTGCCACTCATGATCGACGCGTGGCACGACGGGATGATCTCCTTCGATCGCCTCGTCGACCTCGTGAGCACGGCTCCCGCTGAGGTCTTCGGCCTCCGCCGCAAGGGAAGCCTCGCCCCGGGGAATGATGCGGACATCGTCCTCCTCGACCTCGAGCGGGAGTGGACGATCACGAATGACTCCGTGCTCTCCAAGATCGGATGGACACCGTACGATGGCCGCTCGGTGAAGGGAGCCGTGGTGCGCACGCTCGTCCGTGGTGTCGATGTCTGGGTCGACGGCGAGGTGACGGCTGAACCGGGCCATGGCAAGCTCGTGAAGGCGGGGGTGTGACGATGCAGTTCGGCCTCCTCCTCCCGCACTTCGGCGAGTACGCCGACCGTGACCGCCTCCTCGACGGCTCCCGTCGAGCAGAGGAGCTCGGCTTCGACTCCGTCTGGGTCCGAGACCACCTGCTCTTCGAGCCGCACGGTGAGTTCGAGTCGGCGGCCACCGACTTCTACGAGCCTCTCACCGTCCTCACGGCGATCGGTGCGGTGACCGAGCGGATCGCGCTCGGGACCGCCACCCTCATCCCGTACCGCCACCCCCTCGTCACGGCGTTCACGCTCGCCTCGATGACGCACCTCTTCGGCCCGAGGATCATCCAGGGTTGGGGTGCGGGCACGTTCGACCACGAGTTCGACGCAGTTGGCATGGGAGGGATCTTCCGACCGGAGCTCGTCGAGTCGAACGCCCGGATCCAAGAGCTCGTGTTCAACGAGAACATGGTCACCTACGCCGACGACCACTTCTCGTTCGAGGACGTGAACCTCTTCCCCAAGCCCACCGGGAAGATCCCCTTCTGGTACGGCGGCGCCACGCCGGCCTCGGCGCGGAGGGCCGCCGAGTACTGCGACGGGTGGATGCCCGGTCGCATCACCCTCAAGACCATCGAGAAGCGCGTGGCGAAGATGCAAGAGCTGGTCGCCGAGAACGGCCGGCCCATGCCCGTCGTCGGCGTGGTCCCCCCGACCACGATCGCGGAGACCGAGGAGGAGGCCTGGGCGGGAACGAGCATCGAGGGATTGCTCCGGTGGGCGAACGAGCGTGGCAAGTGGTGGGTGAAGCCGCCGTCGGGCAGGTTCGAGACCCCCGAGGACATCGAGGGCTCGCTCATCGTTGGCACCCCCGATCAGGTCGTCGGGCAGACGGCGAAGTTCGCCGAGGTCGGGGTCGACCACCTCGTGTTCGACCTCCGGCTCTCATACGACCGGTGGTTCGAGTCGATCGAGTTGCTGGGAACCGAGGTGATGCCCAAACTGCGGGGCTGATGGCCGAACTCGTCGCGATCTGCGGGGTCCCGCACAACCCGCTCCTCTGGCGGACCATGCGCTCCGATCCGGTCCCGGACGACCTTTCCCGGACCAAGCAACTCTTCGAGCGATTCGGGGAGGGGATCGCTGCCGCGGGGGCTGAGGTCCTCATCGTCGTGGGCTCCGACCACCTCAGGGCGTTCCAGTGGGACAACTCCCCAGCGTTCTGCATCGGCAAGGCGGAGCGCTTTGCCTGCACCTTCGAGAACGAGATC
>CAZRJG010000008.1:0-56201 GCA_964600365.1 uncultured Acidimicrobiia bacterium | reverse complement strand
CGTAGGTGAGGTGCTCGTCGGTGGGCGTTCCGGTTGCGTCGAGGATGCCCCCGAGGAAGAAGTCGGCCATGGGAGGGGAGGCTAGGGCGGGTGAGGGCGCGCGTTCCCCTTCCGCCGCTACCTTTGGGCGCACCATGTGCTTCGCGGATCGATGACCGACGGCTTCGGATCGAACGACTGGCTCGTCGAGGAGATGCGTCGGCGGTGGGCCGACTCGCCGGCGTCGGTGGGGCCTGCCTGGCGTGCCATGTTCGAGGGCGCCGATGGCGTCCAGCCCCCAGCGGTCGCCAGTCAGCAGGCAGTGGCCGCTCCCCAGCCCGCGTCCCCGGTACCTGACGGGCCGCCGTCGGACTCCCCTTCCCCGGAGGAGCCCCCGCCCGGTGCCGTGCCGATGCGCGGCGTGGCCGCCCGCATCGCAGAACGCATGGAGGACAGCCTCTCGGTGCCGACCGCGACGTCGGTGCGGTCGGTCCCATCGAAGCTGCTCGAGGTGAATCGGAAGATCATCAACAACCACCTCGGGCGCTCGCCCGGTGGCGGGAAGGTGAGCTTCACCCACCTCATCGGATGGGCGGTCGTGCGGGCCCTCGCCGAACGGCCGCAGGTGAACGTCGCCTACAGCCTCGTGGCCGGGACGCCGCACCTCATCAGCCACGACCAGGTCAACCTCGGCATCGCCGTCGACTTGCCGCGCAAGGACGGATCCCGTTCGCTTCTCGTCCCCAACATCAAGGGCGCCGATCGCATGGGCTTCGTGGAGTTCTGGCGGGCGTACGAGGAGGTCATTCGCCGGGTGCGTGACAACAGGATCACCCCGGAGGACTTCGCCGGGACAACGGTGAGCCTCACCAATCCGGGAACGTTGGGGACCGTGCAGTCCGTGCCCCGGCTCATGGACGACCACGGAGTGATCATCGGGGTCGGCGCCATCGCTCACCCCCCGGCCTTCGAGGCCGCAGACCCCGAGTTCCTGGCCCGCATGGGGATCGGCCGGGTCATCACCGTCACGTCGACGTACGACCACAGGGTGATCCAAGGAGCACAATCGGGGGAGCTCCTCGGGCAGATCCACCGCTACCTGCTCGGAGGGGACGGCTTCTACGACGAGATCTTCACCTCGATGGACGTCCCATACACGCCGGCGCGATGGGCCAAGGACGACAACCCGGCGCCGGGGACCGCTGCGTGGTCGGAGAAGCAGGCGAAGGTCCTGCGGATGATCGACAACTACCGGGAGCGTGGGCACCTCATCGCGAACCTCGATCCGCTCCGCCAGGAAGCTCCCTCGATGCCGTTGGAGTTGGATCCCCTCTCCTACGGGCTCACGATCTGGGACCTCGACCGGGAGTTCGGCACAGGGGGATTGCTCGGCAGGCCCGTCATGCCCCTCGGCGACGTTCTCGGCGTCATGCGCGACGCCTACTGCCGGACCCTTGCGATCGAGTATTCGCACATCCAGCAGCCGGAGCGCAAGGCGTGGTTGCAGGAGCGGATCGAGGTGCGCGGCGGTGGCGAGTTGAGCCGCGAACGGAAGATCGACATCCTCCGCGATCTCAACCGGGCCGATGCGTTCGAGCGGTTCCTCCACACGAAGTACCTCGGCCAGAAGCGCTTCTCGCTCGAGGGTGGCGAGACCCTCATCCCGGCCCTCCGGGCGCTGCTCCACGCCGCTGCCGACGACAACATGGAGGACGTGGTGATCGCCATGGCGCACCGCGGCCGCCTCAACGTTCTCGCCAATGTGGTGGGCAAAGGGTACGCGCAGGTGTTCCGGGAGTTCATGGGGGGCGACGACGAGGAGGAGGACGAGGAAACGACGGTGGGATCAGGCGACGTCAAGTACCACCTCGGGGCGTCCGGCGTGCACACGCGGGGCCGCAGGGAAGTACGCGTCCACGTGGTTGCCAACCCGTCGCACCTCGAGGCCGTCGACCCCGTGCTCGAGGGCATCGTCCGTGCGAAGCAGGATCGCCTTCCCCGCCGGGGCCAGTACCTGGTGCTCCCCGTGCTCGTGCACGGCGATGCGGCGTTCTCCGGGCAGGGTGTGGTGGCGGAGACCCTCCACCTCTCCCTCCTCCAGGGGTACAGGACCGGGGGCACGGTGCACCTCGTGGTGAACAACCAGGTCGGCTTCACGACGTCGGCACGTGAGGCCCGCTCCTCGCTCTACGCGACGGACGTGGCCAAGACGGTGAACGCCCCGATCTTCCACGTGAACGGAGACGATCCCGAGGCAAGCGTCCGCGCCGTCGAGCTGGCGTTCGCCTACCGACAGGCGTTCCACACCGACGTGGTCATCGACCTCGTCTGCTACCGCCGCCGGGGTCACAACGAGGGCGACGAACCCTCCTACACCCAACCGCTCATGTATCGACTGATCGACCGCCATCCGGCCGTTCGGGAGCTGTACCTGAGTCGGCTCGTGGCGTCGGGCGACCTCACGAGCGAGGAGGCCGCCGACCTCGTCGCCGAGTTCGACTCCTTGCTTGGGGAGGCGTTCGAGGCCACCCAGGACCTGCCCCCGCCCGCCTCGGCGGGGAGGGTTCCCGATCCCGATCCGGTGCGCGTGGAGTCCGCGACGTCGCTGGAGGAGCTCGCCGAGCTTGCGGCCCTCCTCGGGACGCCCCCGGCGGGGTTCGAGCCCCACCCCAAGCTCCTTCGGGTCCTCGATGCCCGGCGGGAGGCGATCGAGCGCGACGAGGTCGACTGGGGCCTCGCCGAGGCGTTCGCCTTCGGCTCGCTCGCCCGGGAGGGCATGAGCATCCGGCTCGCTGGGGAGGACGTGAACCGGGGGACCTTCTCCCATCGACACGCAGAGTTCGTCGACCATCGAACCGGTGAGAAGTGGAGCCCGCTGAAGTCACTGGAGTCCGAGGACGTCCGGGTGCGGATCCACGACTCGCTGCTCAGCGAGTTCGCTGCGCTCGGGTTCGAGTACGGCTACTCGGTGGAGTCGCCCGAGACCCTCGTCATCTGGGAGGCGCAGTTCGGCGATTTCGCCAACGGCGCGCAGGTCATCATCGACCAGTTCATCGCTGCGGGAGAGGACAAGTGGAGCCAGCAATCGGGGGTCGTCATGCTCCTCCCGCATGGATTCGAGGGTCAAGGCCCCGAGCACTCCTCGGCCCGCCTCGAGCGCTACCTCGAGCTGTGCGCCGAGCACAACCTCCGCGTTGCGATGCCGTCCACCGCGCCGAGTTACTTCCACCTGCTCCGGCGACAGGCGCACATGCCCCATCGCAAGCCGCTCGTCGTGATCACCCCGAAGTCGCTGTTGCGCACGGCTGCGTCGTTCGGGCGGATCGGGGAGCTGACATCGGGGACCTTCTCGAGGGTGCTCGACGACCCCCGTGGTCCTTCAGGGGTGCGCCGGGTCGTGCTCTGCTCCGGGAAGGTCTTCTACGACCTCATGGCCGAGGCACCGCACGACGTTGCGGTCGTGCGCTCCGAGCTGCTCTATCCCTTCCCCGAGGCAGAGCTCGTCGAGGTGGTGGGCCGCCACGTGGGCGCTGACGTGGTGTGGTGCCAAGAGGAACCAAGGAACATGGGCGCTGCCTCGTGGATCCTGCCCCGTCTCGAGCAGGCGCTCGAGCGTCGGGTGACGATTGCGTCTCGTGCTGCCAGCGCGAGCCCGGCGACCGGTTCGAATGCCCGGCACCACCGGGAGCAGGCCGCGTTGGTGGCCAAGGCGTTCTCGGCCTGACCGCCGGTCAGGCGGTGGGCGGAACGTAGCGGGCCTGGGTCTGCTCGCCCTCGGGGGTGGCCGCCACCCAGATCGAGCCCTTCTTGCAGTCGAAGGGATCCACCATTTGGGTTCCCGTGCGTTCGAGGTGTTGGAGCGCCGCAGGGATGATGTTGCCGTGTGAGCACATCGCCACGCGGTCTCCCCGCACCTCGTCGATGAGGGCGGCCACTGCTCCATAGCTCGCCTCCTCGGTGAGTGCGGGATGTGGCTCGATGGGCACGCCGAGCTTCTCCGACAGGGGGAGGAGCGTCTCGAAGCAGCGAACGTAGGGGGAGGTGATGAGGCGGGTGATCCCCCGGTGCCGGAGCAACTTGGTGATGCCCTCGGCCTGGGCCCACCCGCGGACCGACAGGGGACGGCGGGTGTCGTCGCTTCCCTCGTATGAAGACCGGTCCCCGGCGTGGGCGTGTCGTACGAGGTAGAGCACGGGGTGGTCGTCGGCCCAGGTGGGAGAGACGCCCCTCACGAGACGTCGGTCGTGCTTGTAGCTGAGCGCTTCGATGGCGTCGTCGATCGTGAGCCACCGGACGCGTTGGATCTCGTCGTTCGGTGCGAACTCGCCGGAGATCGGCTCCATCGTCCAGTAGTCGACGACCTTCTCGGTCCCGCTCTTGAGGGTGTACTCGACCTTGCCGTGGTGGGCGATCGGCGCGCAGCGGAGGCCGGTCTCCTCCTCCACCTCGCGCAGTGCTGCTGCGAGGATCCCCTCCCCGGAATCGAGCTTGCCCTTGGGGAGGCTCCAGTCGTCGTAGCGGCGGCGATAGCAGATGAGGACCTGCAGCCCCTTGCGTCGGTGCTGGCGGAGGATGACCCCGCCTCCGGCGGCGATGTGGTTCGTGGGCTGGCTCATGGGCGGAGGGAGAGCCATTGTATGGCGTCGTCGATGCCCTTGACCCATTCCACGTGGCCCGGCTCGGTCTCCAATGTCGTCTCGAGCCGGGGGAGGAGTTCGGCCCAGACCGGACCGATCGCAAGGAGGGGGGTCGGGGAGTCGCCGGAGAACGTCGTGATGAAGTTGGCGTTCCACAGGAGCACGATCTCCGCGAAGGTCCCGATGCTCCCTGGGAGGGCGAGCGCCACGTCGCCGAGGGCGATGAGGGTGCGGATCCTGGCTGGCAGGTCGGGCGTCTCGACCTCCTCGACGACCCACGGGTTGGCCCCGGGGCGGTCCGGGAACGCAGTGGGAGTCGTCACACCGATCACGTGCCCCCCGGCCTCGGCCGCGCCCTTCGAGACGGCCTCCATCACGCCGCTGTAGCCCCCAGTGACCGCGACGTGGCCGAGGCCGGCGATGGCCCGCCCGATGCGGACGCCCTCGTCGTACGCGGGGTCGCCCGGGAGCGGCTTGGAGGCGCCGAAGACCGTGACGTGCATGGGAGGAGCGTATCCCCCCTCGGGTCCTTGCCGCACCCAAGCCAACTCCGTCCGCGTCCTACCCTTTCCCCATGCGTTGGAACCCTGCGCTCGATGGGATGTCGCCCTACGTCGGTGGGAAGCCGATCGAGGAGGTCGCGCGCGAGTACGGGGTCCGCGACGTCGTGAAGCTTGCGTCGAACGAGTCGCCGACGGAGCCCTTCCCCGAGGTGCTCGAGGTGATCAGGGAGATGGCGGCGACGGTCAATCGGTACCCGGATGATCGGTGCCACGCCCTTGCCCTCGACGCCTCCCAACGGCTCCGCACCCCGGTGGAGTCGCTGTGGTTCGGTGGTGGCTCGGGTGACCTGTTGCGATCGATCTCGACCGCACTCGGTGGGCCGGACTCCGAGGCGGTGTTCGGCGACCCGTCGTTCGGGCTGTACTCGGTCTTCACCGTCCTGGCATCGGGTGTGGGCGTTCCGGTGGCCCTCGACGGGGACCACCGACTCGACCTCGAAGCCATGCGGGATGCGATCACGGACGCCACCTCGATCGTGTACGTCTGCAACCCGAACAATCCAACGGGCACCTACCGATCGGCCGCCGAGGTCGAGGCATTCATCCGGGCGGTTCCCCGAGACGTCCTGGTGGTCGTCGACGAGGCGTACGCGGAGTACGTGACGGCCCCCGAGTGGGGGACGATGATCCCCGTGGCACTTCGCGATCCCAATGTCGTGGTCCTACGCACGTTCTCGAAGATCTACGGACTCGCGGGGTTGAGAATCGGGTACGCCGTCGGTATGCCCGAGACGTTGGCCGGACTCCGACGCGCCCAGCGCCCGTTCACGGTGAGCCAGCTGGCACAAGAGGCGGCGCGTGAGGCACTGCGGTACCCGGGCCGTGTCGAGGAGCGGAGGGCGGAGAACGAGCGGGGGAGGACGCTCTTGCTCGAGGGCCTCGCCGAGCGGGGGTTGGACGTGGTCCCGTCGCAGGCCAACTTCGTGTACTGCGACCTGGGCCCGGACACCGAGCGGCTCTACGAGGAGTTGCTGCGTCGAGGCGTGATCATCCGTACCTACCCGGGTGGGTGGTCTCGTGTGAGCGTGGGCACCGAACTGGAGAACCGTAGGTTCCTCATGGCGCTCGACCAGACCCTGTAGGCCCACCCGGCATTTCGTTTTCTCCCCAAACTTTCATAGCCTCCCACCGTCCGTGCGGACGCGTCCGTCCGTATCACTTCGTCAAGCGTCTCCCCCAGGGGTCCCGACACCATGCTCACCCTCGTTTCATCCATCTCTGCGATCGTTCGGCGCATCCCGGCGATCGTGCTCGTCGTCTCCCTGCTGATCACCGGCGTCCTCGGTTACTACATCCAGTTCCAGGTGCTCGCCGAAGGGAACGAAGGGTTCGCCCCTGAGGCAGTCGAGCTCGATGCCTTCGGTGAGATCAGCGAACTGTTCGGCGACGACTCGTCGGGTCAGGTGCTCCAGGTCATCGTGTCGGCTCCCGACGGTGGGACGATCATCTCGCCGGCAGGCCGTGACGCGGTCGATCGCGTCGTCGAGGGCATTGAGAACGCCGACATCTCGGAACGACTCCAGTCGACGGGCGGTCAGCCCCCGATTGTCTCTCCGTTCACCGCACTCGAGGGCGGCGCCGGCGGCCCGTCCGTGCAGGTGGTGATCGCCTCCGAGGGCGGCGACGTGCTTACGCCCGAGGCCATCGCCCTGGCCGGCGAGGTCGAGGCGGTGTTCGGCGAGGTGCTCGCCGACCTCCTCCCGACCGACGGTGAGCAGCCGGGCGTCTCCTCATTCGCCTTTCCGGTCGCCCTCGTGCAGGGCAGTGCGCCGAGTGCTGCACAGATCGCCTTCTCGTTGGCCGGCCCCGACGTGGTCTCCGTCGAAGGCCTCGCCGTCGTGCAGCAGTTCGACGAGACGGTGCGCGGCTCCGGCCTCGGTGCCCTCCTCATCGGTGACACACCCATGAACCCGGCGATCCCCTCGTTCCTGAATCCGGTCATGAGCGCGATTCGCTCCGGCTCGTTCCCGGAGGGAGCGATCGACGACGCAACCGTGAAACAGGTGTACCTGGACGGGCTCGCTGGCATCCCGACTGCGTTCCAGGGCCAGATCACCGGTCTCCTCGGCTCCGACGTGAACCTCGAAGCCCCCTCGGCGACGTCGGGGCTCATCGTGTTCAACTTCGCCGAGCCGCTCCCCAGCCCGGCGCTCGACGGCCTCAACCAGATCGCCGGCTCGATCCCCCTCGGGGAGGGCTTCTCGCTCACCCAGGTCCCGATCGAGGGGGCCGAGGAACCCCCGGCCCTCGACACCGCGGACGCCGTCAAGGCGGCATATGAGGATGTTGCCTCAGAGCTCCCGCCCGGGATCGCCGACTTCCTCCCCTTCCTCTTCTCGAGTGACTTCGATCGTGAGACGCTCGTCGCACACTCCGGCCTCGTCAGTTCGAGCCTCACAGAGGAGCCCTCGGTCGAACTCCTCGCCGAGCTCGATGAGGCGTTGGCGTTGATCGAGGTCCCCGACGGTTACCGGATCGGTCACCTTCCCCAGGACGCCGACCAGGCGACGTTCGTCGAGGCGTACAACGATCGACTCGCCTTCGTGCCGGCTGAGCAGGCGGGTTTCTTCGACCAACTCCTCAGTGCGGACGCGAACGTGGAGGCGGGTATTGCCCAGCATGCGCTGCTGGTCGTGTTCATCGACTCCCCCCGGGACCTCGATGACGAGGTCGTGCTGAGCGACCTGCAGGCTGCGCTCGGCGAGGACATCGACGCCCTCAGCCTCCCCAGTGGGTTCGAGGCGGGTGCCTTCTCCTTCGGCCTCATCTTCTCGGAGGGGAGCGACGTGGGCGGAGAGGTCGGCCGCATGTTCGGCCTCGCTGGCCTCATCATCGTTGTGATCCTCTTGTTCGTGTATTGGGTGAAGCCGCACGGACGGCTCCGCTTCGTGGCGGCGACTCGGCGTACCGTCGCCGACACGCTCCTCACCCTTCTGGCCATCTTCATGGCCATTGGGTGGATGCAGGGCATCGGGGTCCTCCTCGGCCCCGATTATCTCGACGTGATCGGGTACACGAACCAGATCGCGCAGATCCTCCCGGTGCTCCTCATCGGCCTCGGCGTGGACTACGGCATCCACATGAACAGCCGGTACAAGGAGGAGGCAGGCGGCGGAAACGACGTCGAGGGATCGGTCGTCCACTCGATCCGCACGGTCGGAATCGCCCTCGTGCTCGCCACGATGACCACGGTCGTCGGCTTCCTCACGAACCTCGTGAGCCCGGTGGGTGCCCTCGCCGACTTCGGCGTGCTCGCCGCCGTCGGCATCGTGGCCGCCTTCATCCTGATGCTCACGTTCGTTCCCGCGGCCCGGCTCCTCCTCGACCGGCGCGCCGAGCGCCTCGGTCGTTGGCCCGCCGAGGACCTCTACGCCAGCAAGCAGCGGATCCTCCCGAAGATCATCGGCAAGACCTCTTGGCTCGCCAAGCGCATCCCCACGATCACCGTCATCGCGGCCCTCCTCCTCGGTGGGGTCGGCTTCTGGGGCGTGACGCAGCTCGAGACGAAGTTCTCGTTCGTGGACTTCGTGCCGACCGACTCCCCGCTGCTCGCCACGTACGAGATCCTCACCGAGGAGTTCGGGGGCGGCCTGGGTGAGACGACGTCCGTCCTCATCAAGGGTGACCTCTCCACGGCTGCTGCGCACAACGCCGGCCTCGACGCCTTGGACAACCTCGGTGACACCCCCGACGTGCTCACCTTCGACGACGCACCACAGGTCGAGGGCCCCTACTCGCTCCTTGCGGGGATGCTGGAGTCCGGCACCCCCGCGTACTCGGAGTCGGTGGCCGAGGTCGCTGCCGAGATCGGCGTGGGCGACGACCTCCGCGTGCCCGCGGGGGCCGACGTCGTGTCGCTCCATGCCGCGATGGCCGCTGCCGACCCCGGCGGCTGGGCCACGTACGCCCACGAAGGTGGCTCCGGCGTGGACGCCATGCTGTGGCGGGTCTCCACCCAGTCGGGTGAGGAGCGGGTCGGTGACCTCCGCGTGAACATGGGCGACGACGTCGAGGTACTCCGCGACGAGGGCCTCGAGGCCGTTGTGACGTCCGACGCGATCATCGGCAACGTGGTGGTGGAGTCCCTCGGGGCGTCCCAGGTGAACTCGCTGTTCATCACGATCGTGGTGGCGGCACTCATCCTCGCCCTCAACTTCCTCATCGAGTCGCGCCGTCCGCTGCTCGGCCTCATCACGATCCTTCCGGTCGCCCTCGTGGTCCTGTGGACCTTCGGCATGATGGCGCTCACCGGCATCCCGTTCGGGCCGGTTACGGCGACGATCTCGGCGCTGGCGATCGGCATCGGCGTGCCGTACACGATCCACATCACCCATCGCTTCCTCGAGGATCGACTCGAGGAGGAGACCACGGAAGATGCGGTCGAGTCGACCGCCATCCACACGGGTGGAGCGCTCGCCGGCTCCGCGTTCACGACGATGGCGGGATTCGGTTCCCTCGTGACCTCGAACCTCAAGCCGTTCCAGCAGTTCGGCGCGGTGACGTTCTACGCCATCTCCTTCGCCCTCCTTGCCTCGGTGCTCGTGCTGCCTTCGATGCTCGTCCTGTGGGACCGTTGGCACCGCAGGCGTGGCGACGCGACGCTCGACCGTTCGTCGGTTGAGCGGGCGATGGAGAGCCGGCGTGAGGTGACGGCCGTCCAGGTGGACACGCCGGACATTGGGGCCGACCCCTTTGCGTAGGCGAGACGAACGAGCGTTCGGTACGCTGGCCGCGTGACGAGGAACACGCTCGATGACGTCGTTGAGGCGGCGGGTCGGCTCTTCGGTGCGCGCGGCTTCCATGGCACGTCCATGCGCGATCTCGGAGCCGAACTCGGCCTCCTCGGCTCGTCCCTCTACTCCCACGTGGGGTCGAAGCAGGAACTCCTCCTTGCGGTGATCGAGAAGGGCTCCCGGTTCTTCGAGGCCTCGGCGGTTCGGGCTGAAGCCGTCGAAGGCTCGGGGTCGGAGCGGGTCGCTGCGTTCGTGCGGGGGCACCTCGATGTCGTCCTCGACCACCGCGCCGAGGTGCGGACGTTCCTCAACGAGGCGAAGTTCCTCGAACCAGAGGAGCGGGCTGGTGCGGTCAGGCTGCGTGATCGTTATGAGGAACGCCTGCGGGAGATGATCCGGCATGGGGTCGCGGACGGGTCGTTCGGCGCTGACCTCGATGTGCCGATTGCGTCGATCTCGGTCCTCAGCATCCTCAACAGCGTCGAGCGTTGGCATCGCGACGAGGGACGGCTCGATCGAGCGGCCCTCGGTGATGCGCTGACCGCTCGTATCCTTGCCCTCCTCCAATAGGGTGTTGGAACGGCACTGAGAAGGAGCGTCCATGGCCCACCTCGAGGAGTTCTGCACGATCACGGCGTCGGCGGCCTACCACCCCACGGGGAAGACCCCGCTCGGGTTCCGCGTCGACACGGCCTTCGAGGGAACGGCGACCTCCCCCCACTGGCAGGGCGAGCGCCCGGTCGCGGGGGTCGATTACGCAGTGGTCCGTGGAGACGGCCACTCCAACCTCGAGATCCGTGCTCGGATCGGGGAGGGGAAGGAGACGGTGTTCTACAGCGCCGGCGGCGTCGCAACTCCGGGCGATGCCAGGGGCCAGATGTTCCCGCAGGAATGGGTCACCTTCGAGACTGCGAACGAGGACCTCGCGTTCCTCAACGGTGCGCTCGGTGTTGCGCTCGGGGAGCTGAACGGGCCTGCGCTCTCGCTCACCGTCTACCTCGTGCGTTCCTGACGCTCACACACCACCACGATCCACTCGAACGAGGCGACTTCCGCGTCGAACTCCTTGACGCCTGAGCGGGCGAAGGCGACTGCCTCCCGGGTGAACGCCTCGTCATCGGTCCACAACTGGGCGAACTCGACGCACCGCTCGGCGTAGGAGCGCCACGCCTCCTCGTCGGAGTCGATCACTCCGAGTGGCTCGAGACCCGCTGCCCTGGCCTGGTCGAGGAGGACGTCCCGGGTGAGGGGCACGCCCACACCATCGAGTGAAACGGGATCCACGCCCTCGCGAAGGACGAGGTCGCCGAGGGCTCCCCGGCCACCGTCACGGAGGAGGTCCGAGAGGGCGTTGAGCGTCCCCCGGGTGCCATTCCAGATCCACGAGCCGCCGATCGAGGTGGCGAGGTCCCACCGTGGCTCTCGGGGGAACGCCTTTCCATCACCGAGGACGAGGTGGAGGTCGACACCGCGCGCGGTGGCACGCGTCGCAGCGTCGCAGAGCACCCAGGGAGAGATGTCCACGCCGGTCCCTCCGACGCCGCGCGCCGCGAGTCGACAGAGCAGCTCGCCTCGACCGCCCGGGATATCGACCGCGCGCATCCCCGACTCTGGGCTGAGCGCGTCGATCAGCCGGTCGAGAGTGTCGGAGGTCATCGGGTTGTCGATGAGGAACCCATGTGTGAGCGCCTGCCAGATGCGGAACCGCTCCGCCAGTTCGTCGACGTCGACGCCGGGAAGGATCTCGATGTCGAGCGACTCGAGCGCTCCCCGTGTCGGGGCGACCGTCATCGGTGGAAGTCGGGTGGTCGCTTCTCGAGGAATGCGGCGACCGCTTCGAGGTGGTCGGGAGCCGAGCCGAGGCGCCCTTGGATCTCCTCCTCCATGGCAAGTACGTCAGCGGCAGTGAGCGACGCCCCGGCATGGAGGAGCTTCCTGGTGGCGACGTAGGCGTTGGTGGGTCCGTCGGCGAGTCGTGCTGCCCATGTGAGCGCTGCGGCAATCGGGTCGTCTGCGATCCGATGGGCGAGGCCGATCTCGACTGCCTCGTCGGCGGGCACCCTTCTGCCCGAAAAGGCGATCTCCATTGCCCGCGAGAGGCCGACCATTGAGGGGAGCGCCCAGGACGAGCCGGTGTCGGGGATGACGGCGACGTTGATGAAGGCACTCATGAAGAAGGCAGACGGTCCCATCACCCGCAGGTCGCACGCGAGGGCGACACCCATTCCTGCGCCTGCGCTGGCGCCGGTCACCGCTGCAATGGTGGGCACCGCGCAGTCGTGGAGGGCCTTGACGATCGGGTTGAACACCTCCCGGATCGTCCGGGAGAGGTCGGGCCCGGTCGTCTCGTACTCGTGTTTCTGGGACGCGAGGTCCACTCCGGCCGAGAATGCCTTCCCCTCGCCGGTGAGCACGACTGCGCGGGCTTCCTCTCCTGCACGGCTGAGGTGGGAGCGGAGGCTCTTCGACGTTGCCGCATCGATGGCGTTGAAGACGTCTGGGCGGGTGATGGTGATGAGGGCGACATCGCCCTTCGACTCGTAGGTCGTCTGCATGAGCCGACGATAGAGGAAGGGCCCGGGCGTGGCCCGGGCCCTTCGACTCCGACGGTGCGTCGGGGATCAGCCGTTCACCATGTCGTCGATGACGAGGACGCCGTCGACAACCTCTCCGAAGAGGACCACTGCGTTGTTCGTCCAGCGGACCGACCCTTCCTCCTCGACCGGGTACTCCTCGATCGCAAGGCCTTCCACCGGGACGGACTCGCCACCGCACTGGGGCGGGAACGACTCGGCAAGCGCCTCGCAGAGGAGTGTGCCGGACTCGTTGGCCACGATGAAGCCACCGACCGCGAGGGTTCCCTCGGCGTTGCCGCTGAGTGCCTCGGTCACGGTGAGGCCGTTGCCGACGACGAAGCCGGTGACGGTGTCGGTCTCGCCCGGGCCTTCACCGTTGTCATCGGGGGTCGGCAGTGGCTCGATCGGCGCCCCGGGGGTGTCGTTGCAGTCGACGGTGCCTTCGAGGCACGTGCCTGCTGCGCCGCCGCCTGCGCCGAGGGGCTGGTCGGGGAGGTCGTTCACGACTCCGGTGTCCTCGCAGTCGGGTTCGTCCTCGATGCATGCGCCTTGGCTCACGGGCGCGTCGCCGTTGCCGGGGTGGTCGATGGGGAGCTCCGACTCGGTGGTGCACGCTGCGGTGAGCACGCCGAGGACGAGGAGCAGGAGGAGGACGCTGCGCTTCATGGTGGTTCCTTTCGGGGTCTTCGGGACCGGCCTCTCGGTTCCCGGTCAGCTGTGAGACGTCCACACCGCCCGATTCGGTTCCCGGCGTTCCTACGATCTCGGCATGCGCCCCGTCCTCACCCGCGCCCACCCCCTCGCAGCGGCCCATCGTGGGAGTCGCATCCTTTGGCCCGAGAACACGATGCCAGCCTTCCAGGGGGCAGTGGACCTGGGTGTGGGATTCATCGAGACCGACCTCCACGCCACCGCTGACGGCGCGCTCATCACTTTCCACGACCCCACGCTCGACCGGTGCACCGACGGATCCGGCCTCGTCTCCGAGCGGACCCTCGCCGAACTGGGGAAGTTCGACGCAGCCCACGGCTTCGAGCGAGATGGCGACTTCCCCCTTCGTGGTACCGGCGTTGGCATTCCGACGCTCGAAGAGGCCATGGCCACCTTCCCGGACGTCGGCTTCATCCTTGATATGAAGGCGCCGGGAGTCGAGCCGCTCCTCGCCGACCTCCTCGACCGCCTCGACGCGGAGGACCGGGTGATCGTTGGCTCATTCAGCGATCGTCGTCTCGGCCGTTTTCGGCGGCTGTCAGGCGGGGTGGTGGCGACGTCGTCGGCGACGCTCGAGACCCTCAAGGTGAAGGCTGCATCGTTGGCACGCCGGCCGGCCCACACCCGGGCCGACGCCTTCCAGGTCCCGGTACGCGCCGGTGTCACGCTGGTGAACCGGGCGTTCATCGACTCGGCCCACGCTGCCGGGAAGCACGTGCACGTGTGGACCGTGAACGAACGTGATGAAATGGAGCGGCTGCTCGACATGGGGGTCGATGGGCTCGTGACCGATCGGCCCGACATCCTCACCAACGTGCTCGCCGAGCGGAGCAGTCGACCCTGATGGGAGCCCCGATCGGGAGGGTCTCCGCCCTTCGACTGGCGGTTGCCGACCTCAAGCTCGGGAACGGGCCGTACGACCCATCCCGGTTGCGGGAGACCCCTGAGATGTGGCTCACGCCCCGGGGATGTGTGGCCGAGCAGGGTGGGCTTCATGTGCTGGACATCCACCACCTCGACCACCCGGGCCCGCGTCGGAACGGGCCCTCGGATCGTCGGACCGTCTCGGTGGGCTTCACCTCCCACCACGACCACATGGCCCGGGAGTTCGGGCACGACCGGGGGAGGGACGCGGCCGAGAACCTCGTCATCGAGACCGATCGGTGCTTCTCCGAAGCCGACCTGGCGGGTGGCGTGACGATCCTGGGCGACCATGACCCCGTGGTTCTGCGTGACCTCGCCGTGTGCGCGCCCTGCGTGCAGTTCAGTGGGTACATGACGGGGAGTCCCGAGCCCTCGGTGCTCTCCGATGCCCTCCGTCGACTCGACGCAGGGGTCAGGGGCTTTGTCACGGGGCTCGGGCACCTCACAGGGCCGGTGGTCGTACGGGTGGGCGACGAGGTCGTCCTCGGCTGATCGCTCGAGCGGCCAACCGGACCTTGATTCGTTCTTTCGCCAAACACCGAATTAGTATTTCGGGTCATGCCGAAACAATCGGTCTACAAGGCGCTCGCCCACCCGGTGCGGAGGGAGATCCTCCGGGTACTCCGGGCAGGGAGCAGGCCTGCGGGTGATATCGCCACCGAGTTCGACCTCGCACTCTCGACGCTGAGCGGACACTTCAACGTGCTCAAGGAGGCAGGGCTCATCCAAGGGGAGCGCACCGGCACCACGATCGTCTACCACCTGAACCTGTCGGTCCTCGAGGAGGCGCTCATGGGCCTCGTCTCGATGTTCGACCTCGAGGGAGACCACCATGACTGACCCCGTCCATGAAGAGGAGGCCCCCCTGCTCACCCGGGGCCTCGTCATCACCCTGGTCGTACTCTTCCTCGCAGGCCTCGTCTACGCCCTCTGGGGGATCTCACAGGTGCCGGAGGGGGCGCAGGTGCCCACCCACTTCGATTCGAGTGGGGAACCCGACGCCTTCGGGAGCCGGTGGAGCCTTCTGCTGGGCCCGGGTGTTCAACTCCTCGTGATCGGCCTCGTCGCCGTCATCCCTGCGATCGAGCCCCGACAGGGCCACATGCGGATGTCGTATGGGCCGTTGCGTGTGCTCATCACCGCCCTCTCGGTGTTCTTCGTCGGCCTCACCGTCGTGATCGCCGAGACGGCACTCGGCCGCGAGGTCGACATCAGCCAGCTCATGCTCATCGGCATGGGTGCCTTGTTCGTGGTGATCGGCAACCTCCTCGGGAAGATTCGCTCGACGTACACCTTTGGGGTCCGCACCCCATGGACGCTCACGAGTGAGCGCTCCTGGGTCGCTACGCATCGGCTCACCGGTTGGCTCTGGGTTGGAATCGGCCTCGTCTCCGTCGTCCTCGGGCTCCTCGACCTTGGTGAGGTCGGGCTCTGGGTGTTCCTCGGCGGCGTGTTGGGCTCCCTGTTCGTCGTTACGCCGTACTCGTGGTGGGTGTGGAGGCACGACCCTGATCGGAGGGAGGCCTGATGCTCGATCGTCGGAGGATCACCCTCTTCCTCGTGTTCACGTTCGGGTTCTCCTGGTCGATCGCACTCGCGATCTGGGCGACCGGTGGGCTCGCAGACAGCCCCGAACTCGTCGGCGGTCTCACACTGGCGCTGCCGCTCCTCACGGTGTCGATGTTCGGACCGGCCTTCGGCGTGTTCCTCACCCGGTGGATCACCAGGGAGGGGTGGGAGGACCACCATGCCCGGTTCAATGGCCCCGCTTGGCCGTGGGTGGTGATGCTGCTCGGACCGACGGTCCTCACAGTGCTTGGGATCGTCGCCTACTTCGTGGTCTTCCCTGACCAGTTCGACTCCTCCATGCCGATCCTTGCCGAGCAACTCCAAACGGTCGAGGACCTCACCGGCGAAGCGGTCCCGATCCCGGCCCAACTCCTCGGGATGATCCAGATCATTGCGGCCGTCACCATCGCTCCACTCATCAACGCGATCCCCGCCTTCGGTGAGGAATTCGGATGGCGTGGATACCTCCAGTGGAAGCTTCGGCCGCTCGGATGGACGGGGGCGCTTCTCCTCGTGAACGTCATCTGGAGCGTCTGGCACTGGCCGATCATCGCCCTGGGCCACAACTACGGCCTCGACTACCCGGGCGCACCATGGACCGGGTTCCTCGCGATGACCGTGTTCACCGTCTCCGTCGGCGGATTGCTCGGTTGGTCGGCTGAGCGGACCGGGAGCGCCCTCCCCGCTGCCCTCGGGCACGGTGCCGTCAATGCCACGGCATCGCTCGGCGCGCTGTTCCTCGCCACGGGCGCCGAGCCGAGCTTGCTACTCGGGCCCTTCGCGACGGGGCTCGTGGGGGGAGTCGGCTTCATCGTCGTCGGCGCCTGGCTCACGCTGCGTGCGCCAAGGGGAGTCGAGGCCGCCGGTCCGTAGCGTCGTGGCGCAAGTACCCGTCCACGGGCCCCGCAGCCCGACCTCCTCCCCCGAACCCCAGCGCGCCCCATCTCCCGACTCGTGTGGCGTGGGTGCGTAACCCGAAGCCGGGACGGCGGGTCTCAGGCTGCGGCACGCTCGACGGAGGGATATCGGTGGAGACGATCAACGCACCCAAGAAGGCCGTGCTCGGCCTCCAGCACACAGTGGCGATGTTCGGGGCGACGGTGCTCGTCCCGCTCCTGGTGAACGGAGCGATCGCCGAGGCAGGTGGGACGGCGGTCCTCGACCCCGGAGTCACGCTGTTCGCGGCGGGGATCGGCACGCTCATCTTCCACGTCCTCACGAAGATGCAGGTGCCGGTCTTCCTCGGTTCCTCCTTCGCCTTCATGCCACCCATGATCGCTGCGGGCGCCGGAGGCGCTTCGTGGGGAACCATCGGAGGAGGGATCGCTGCCGCAGGCGTCATCTACCTCATCGTGGCGGCGATCGCTCGCGTCGTCGGTCCGGGCTTCATCCGGCGGATCTTCCCGCCCGTCGTCACCGGCCCCGTGATCGCCATCATCGGTATCACCCTTGCCCCGGTCGCCATCGACATGGCTTCGGCCGACTGGCTCCTCGCCGTCGTCACCCTCGCCTCTGTGGTGGTGGCGTCGATCTTCTTCCGCGGTCTCTTCCGCATGCTGCCGATCCTCACCGGCGTGGTGGTGGGTTACGTCGTCGCCGCCGTGCTCGGTCGCGTGGAGTACGGGGCGATGGCGGATGCGTCGTGGGCCGGGGCCCCTACGTTCACATGGGGGTCGTTCGACTGGGAGATCATCGTCCTGATCGCCCCTGTGGCCCTCGTCACGATGATCGAGCATGTGGGCGACATCGTCGCCAACGGACGTGTGGTGAAGAAGGACTTCCTCGAGGATCCGGGCCTCCACCGCACCTACCTCGGCGACGGCGTGGCCACGATCCTCGCCGGGCTCATCGGAGGTCCGGCCAACACGACGTACTCGGAGAACACCGGCGTGCTCGCCGTGACCCGTGTATACGACCCATCCGTGCTGCGCATCGGCGCCGTCTTCGCCCTCATCCTTGGGTTCATCCCGAAGCTCGCCGGGCTGCTGGCGACCGTTCCTGTGGGCGTCCTCGGCGGCGTCTCGATCGTGCTGTTCGGCATGATCGCGTCGGTTGGCATGCGGACGCTCGCCGATGCCGACCTGGACTTCTCCCGCAGCAGGAATCTGCTCATCGTGGGGTTGATCCTCGTGTTCGGCCTCGGGGTGAGTGGCCTCGACTCACTCGCCATCGGGGATGTGAGCATCTCCGGACTCGCCCTCGCCGCCGCGATCGGCGTCGTGGCGAACCTCGTGCTCCCCGACCGGACGGACTGATCGGGGACGGGATTGGAGGAGGAGGTCCCTAACCTCCCAGCCTCCACCTCCTGACCGAAAGGGCCATCGTGACCAAGCGGGTCTTCTCCGGCATGCAGCCGACCGGCTCCGTGCACCTCGGCAACCTCATCGGCGCGTTCAACAACTGGGTGTCCATGCAGGAGGAGTACGACTGCATCTACTGCGTGGTGGACCTCCACGCGATCACGATGCCCCACGATCCGACCGAACTCCGGGTGAACCGGACGTACCTCGCGAAGGCGTTCCTCGCCGCCGGCGTGGACCCGGAGCGCTCGCTGGTGTATCGGCAGGCGGATGTGCCCCAGCACGCCGAGTTGATGTGGATCCTCGGTGCCGACACGCCCTTCGGGCCGCTCACCCGTATGACGCAGTTCAAGGACAAGTCAGAGAAGGCGGGGGAGCGGTTTGGTCTCTTCGCCTACCCCCTCCTCCAGGCAGCCGACATCCTCATCCACAAGGCGACCGCCGTCCCGGTGGGCGACGACCAGACGCAGCACCTCGAGCTCACCCGTGACATCGCGCAGCGCTTCAACGGCCTCTACGGCGAGGTGTTCCCGGTGCCGGAGCGGATCACGCCCGAGATCGGGGCCCGGGTGATGTCCCTGCAGGACCCGACCTCCAAGATGTCGAAGTCCGATCCCGACCTGAACGCCACCGTGATGCTCTTCGAGGACCCGGACCGCATCATGAAGCAGTTCAAGCGTGCCGTCACCGACTCCGGCAACGAAGTGCGCTACGACTGGGACGAGAAGCCCGGGATCAGCAACCTCATGGAGATCTTCTCGGTCTTCACCGGAGTCACCATCCCCGAGATCGAAGCCGAGTGGGGCGGATCCCTCTACGGGCACTTCAAGGTCGCCGTCGGGGAGGCGGTCGTCGAAGGCCTGCGCCCGCTCCGCGAGAAGTTCGAAGCCCTCGACGACGGCGACGTCGGGGGGATCCTCACCGCCCACGCCGCCCGGGCCCGCGACATGGCAGAGGAGACGCTGCGCGAAGTCCGGAAGGCGGTCGGGATCGCCTAGCTGCGAGCGAGCTCAGACCTCGAGGTAGGGCAGCGAGAGGATCGCGATCAGGTTGAGGGCGTTCCATGCGCCGTGGGCGAGGAACGCCCTGCCGATCCGACCATCCCGTTCCCGGAGCCATCCGAGGAGCAGGGAGAACAGGAAGATCTGCAGCATCGAGATCCCGGCGACGAGCCAGAAGCGATCGACAGACGTGTCGATCCCCGAGAGGTGGGCGACGGCGAAGACGGCCGAGCCGACGAGCACCGTGGCGGGACCGCCGAGCCGGTTGCCCAACGCCCCGTGGAGGACGCCGCGGTAGGTGAGCTCCTCGAGGAGCGGGGCGATCACGCAGATGCTGATGATCGCCGCAGCGAGGAGGAGGGGGGAGTCGATGTCCGAGAACGCCTCGACGGCGACCTGGCTCGTGTCGTCGAGGTCGAGTGCCTCGACGATGGGCCCGAGGAGCGTGAGGATGGCGACGAACGCGAGCAGACCGAGGCCGATTCCCCCGAAGTCCCGCCCGAGGATCGGCAGGCCGAACGCAGCTTCATCTGCCCGACGCCGACGCGCGACGATGAACAGTCCGATGCCGTTGCCTGCCCACTGGGCAGGAAGGAGGATTCCGAACACGGTGAGTGCGGTGATCTCGGTGACGACGGGGGCGACGAGGAGGGGCAGGAGCAGGGCGCATCCGAGCACGATCGCCACATCGGAGGCGGTGAACGGCGATGGCCGTGGTTCGGTGGGCGCGTCCTGCGAGGGGGAGCGGAGCATGGAGGCTGGTACCGTAGCGGCCCCCTGCAGGTGCGGAATGGGGGAGGAGTGAGGGCCACATGACGTACGGGCAGGCATCGAGTGGGGACGTCGACCGGGTCCTCGTGGTCGATTTCGGGGCGCAGTACGCCCAGCTCATCGCCCGCCGGGTGCGCGAGGCACACGTCTTCAGCGAGATCGTCCCCCGCGACGTGACCGCCGCCGATGTCCGAGAGAAGGCGCCGGTGGGGATCATCCTGTCCGGTGGTCCGGCCTCGGTGTATGCCGAGGATGCCTACACGATCGATCCGGAGATCCTCGAGCTCGGGATCCCGGTCCTCGGCATTTGCTACGGCCACCAATTGCTTGCCGCCACCCTGGGAGGCGAGGTCGCCCACTCCGATGGCGCCGAGTACGGCCGGGCTGACCTCACCGTGACGGATGCCGAAGCGGTGCTCTTCCACGATCTCCCCGAGGAACAGCCCGTCTGGATGAGCCATCGCGACGAGGTCGTGGCGGTCCCTGACGGCTTCACCGCCGTCGCCACCACGCCGGGAGCGGTCGTCGCTGCGATGGAGTGCCCCGAGCGGGGCCTCTACGGCGTGCAGTTCCACCCCGAGGTCGGCCACACCCCGCGGGGCAACGAGATCCTCCGCCACTTCCTCCACCAGGTGTGTGAGGCCCGACCCACCTGGACGCACCTCAACATCATCGAGCACTCCGTGGACGCCATCCGGGCCCAGGTGGGCCAGGAGAAGGTGGTGTGTGGGCTCTCCGGGGGTGTTGACAGCTCCGTGGCAGCAGCGATCGTGCAGCGTGCCGTCGGGGAGCAGCTCACCTGCATCTTCGTGGACCACGGCCTGCTCAGGGCGGGTGAGGGCGAACAGGTCGAGGAGACCTTCCGTCGCAACTTCAACGTCCACCTCGTCCATGTGAAGGCGGAGGACCGGTTCCTCGCGCGCCTCGCCGGTATCACCGATCCCGAGGAGAAGCGGAAGGCGATCGGTGAGACGTTCATCCGGGTGTTCGAGGAGGAGGCGCGCAAGCTGAGCGACGCCCGATTCCTCGTCCAGGGCACCCTCTACCCCGACGTCATCGAGTCCGGTTCGAAGGACGCAGCGAAGATCAAGTCGCACCACAACGTCGGTGGGCTCCCCGACGACCTCGCCTTCGAGCTCGTCGAGCCGCTCAGGGATCTCTTCAAGGACGAGGTCCGGGCGGTCGGCGAGGAGCTGGGGCTTCCGGAGGAGATCGTCTGGCGCCAGCCCTTCCCGGGTCCCGGGCTCGCCGTGCGGATCATCGGCGAGGTGACGAAGGAACGACTCGACATCCTCCGTGCCGCCGACACGATCATCCTCGAGGAGATCACCCGTGCAGGCCTCTACAACGAGGTGTGGCAGTCGTTCGGGGTCCTCCCCGCCATCAAGAGCGTGGGCGTGCAGGGTGATTTCCGCACGTACGCGTACCCCCTCATCCTCCGTGCGGTCACCAGCGACGACGCGATGACCGCCGACTGGGCACGGCTCCCCTACGAGGTGCTCGAGCGGATCGGCAGCCGGGTCATCAACGAGGTCCACGGCATCAATCGTGTCGCCTACGACATCTCGTCGAAGCCCCCATCCACGATCGAGTGGGAGTAACACCAAGTAGCAGTTCCCCCTCCCATCTCAGGTCCCCGCTCAAGGGGGTGAGGGAAGTTCTTCCTCTCGTCGAGCCTTGGCCCCGGTCCGGAGAGCCCCCTTGGGCCCTCGATCGCAATCCTCAAGTACGCCCCGCCTCCGCCGATGCATTCCCCACGGGCTGAGGAGTCGGAGGTTTCGTGACGCCCATGGACGATCCGTACCTCGTCGAACTATTCGTCGAGGAGATCCAGGAGCGGGCAGCGCGCCTGCTCCGGACCGCGCGCGCATGGCGCGACGGGGAATGGCGTGACGACTGGGCCGAGGAGGCCGAACGGGACGCCCACACGATCAAGGGCAACGCCGCCTTCATGTCCGACGACGAACTCGTGGATGCCGGCAGGCTGCTCGAGCGGACGTGGTCTGAGGTGCGCCGAGGGGCCCGCAGTTTCGACGACGACCTCGCCGAGGCGTTGGTGCGGGCGAGCGATGCCCTCGTCGCCGCCGCATCCTCGAACCGCCGCGAGGCGGAGGGTTTCGACCACCTCGCCTCCCTCCTAGGCGTCGACAATCCGTTCGAGGCCGGCCGCCGTGCCGAGGACGAAGAGACCTTCTACTCCCTCGCCCGTGACCTCCCGGACCTCGGCGGCCTCGTCGTCGACTCCGTTCCCCACTTCCTCGACGAGACCGCGGCCATCGACTCGGCGGCGTTCGGCCAACTCGTCGACGCGATCGCACAACAGCGCCTCGACACCGAGGCCCTGATCGGTGCCCTCCAAGAGTCGCTCGGTTCTGAGCAGGCCGGTGAGTGGCAGGCAGCCACCTCGAGCCTCCTCGCATCGGTGCGCGAGCTGTTCGACGATGCCGCAGGGCTCACGTCCGCTCCCGTCACCCTCGTCACCGACACGCTCGGCCAGTTGGTGCGGTACATCGCCCGCCGTTCTGGCAAGGACGTGGAGGTCCTCGTCGAGGGGGAGGTCGTCGCGGCCGACCGGTACATCCTCGACGCGTTGCGTGAACCGATCCGACACCTCGTGGTGAATGCCGTCGAGCACGGCATCGAGGTCCTCTCGCAGCGGCTCGCAGCGTCGAAGCCCCGTACCGGACATGTCCACATCAGGTTCGAAGCCGAGGACGACGTCCTCACGATCAGCGTGGAGGACGATGGGCGGGGGGTCCGCTGGAGCACGGTGGCCGAGGCGAGCGGGGAGCCGGATGCGCTCACCGAGGTGCTGTTCCGACAGGGATTCTCCACCATGGAGGTTCCGACCCAGTTCTCCGGTGATGGCGTCGGTCTCGCCCTCGTCGCACGGGTCGTCGAGTCGCTCGACGGAGCCGTGTGGGTCGCGAGTGACCGGGCGGGGGGTACGCGGGTGACGGTGCGCGTGCCGCGCCTGCGCGCCATGCAGCGAGTGGCGATCGTCGGTTCCCAAGGCCAGCGCTGGGGCCTGCCCATCTCGTCGATCGTCGATGTCGTCGAGGCAAGGGAGGACCTGTTCGCCGTGCGCGATGGGCGGCGGTCGTTCCTGCACGGGGATCAACCGATCCCGTACGCACCCCTCTCAGCGATCCTCGGAGGGAGCGAGGGTCCGGTCACCGAGGTCGTGGTCGTGGCGTCGGTCGGCCGGGCAGTGGCGCTCGGCGTCGAGGGGGGCGTCCAACAGGTTCGTGGAATCGCCAAGCAGTTGGGACTGTCCCTCGCTGGGGTGGACCTCCTCTCGGGAGCAGCGCTGTTGGGCGGAGGCGACTTCGTCGCAATGCTCGACCGGGGTGCCATCACGTCGATGGTCGCATCGCCGATGCCCGAGACCGGCCCCCGTCCGAGGATCCTCGTGGTCGACGACTCCCGGGCCGCCCGCCAGCTCCTCGCCGCCAGCCTCACCTCGGAGGGATTCGACGTACGACCCTTCTCCGGTGGCCTCGAGCTCCTCGGCCACCCTGAGATCTGGGACGCATCGCTCATCGTCACCGACCTCGACATGCCCGGCCAGGACGGCGTTGCCCTCATCAAGTCCCTGCGCGCCCGCGGGATCGAGGCGCCGATCGCCGTTCTGACCGGCGTCGGTTCCGGAGAGGAGTTGGAGCGAGCGCTCGCCGCGGGCGCCGACCTCGCCTTCGAGAAGTCCGGCCTCACCCGCGGCGCCTTCGTCGCCGCCGTGAGAGATCTCATAAAGGATCGCCGGGAAAACGCCGATGAGCATCTCGAAGGAGACCGACGATGCCCCTGAGTGAGTTGTTCGCGGGCGCGAGTCCGGCGATGTACCTGGTGACCCTTAGTGCAGGCGTCGTCGCGCTGGGATCGCTCGTGTGGGCGCGGAGGGCACGGGACGCGGCCCGTCGCAGTTTCCAGGGCGCCAACCGGCTCAGGAACGAGTTCGTCTCGACGGTCTCCCACGAGCTGCGAACCCCGCTCACCTCGATCGCCGGGTTCGCCGAGTCCCTCCGTGAGGACTGGGATGCACTCGACCCGATCGAACGCGACGAGTTCCTCGCCATCATCTGCCGTGAGGCCGACCACCTCTCGACCCTCGTGGAGGACATCCTTGTCGTGCCCCGCATCGAAGCCGGGCGCCTCGACCTCGTGCCTCAGGTCATGGACGTGTCGGAGGTGCTCGACGCAATCGTCCCCACGATCTTCACGCCGGCCCACCGTCGTGATCTCCAGGTGTTCGTCCCGACCGGGGTGAAGGTCTACGCAGATCCCAAGCGGGTGGGACAGATCCTCCGCAACCTCCTTGCGAACGCCCGCCTCCACGGCGGCGATGCGATCGCCGTGGAAGGCACGTACATCGGCACCCATTACCAGTTGACCGTCTCGGACAACGGTGCCGGCGTGCCGGTCGAGCGCCGTGGGGCGATCTTCGAGCAGTTCGAGCAGGGATCGTCGGGCGACGCCCGTGCGAACCAGGGGATGGGCCTCGGCCTCCCCATCGCCCGCAAGCTCGCCCAGCAGATGGGTGGTGAACTCTGGTTCGAGCCACGGTTTCCCACCGGCTCGCGCTTCTGTGTGAGCTTCCCGCTCTCCCAGACCCACGTGGGGGCGATGAACCGCTCCATGGTTGCAAGCGCCGTGGACACCACGGGCCTCAGCTGGGGCTGATCACACCCCTGTAATTCGGTCCCAGCGGCTCGTTACCATCGGGTCCGATGGATTCCCTCTTCCCCGACACGGCCACGTCGTCGTTGCTCGACGACCTCAACCCGACCCAGCGCGAAGCGGTGGCCACCACCGAAGGCCCCGTGCTCGTGGTTGCGGGCGCGGGGTCGGGGAAGACCCGGGTGCTCACCTATCGGATCGCCCACCTCATCCGCGATCTCGGGGTCACGCCGTCCTCGATCCTGGCGATCACGTTCACCAACAAGGCCGCCAACGAGATGAAGGAACGGGTTGGGCGCCTCGTGGGCGACTCGGTGCGCAGCATGTGGGTCTCGACCTTCCACTCGGCATGTGTGCGCATCCTCCGGCGAGAGGCCCACCGGATCGGCTACCGGTCGGGCTTCACCATCTACGACGCCCAGGACTCGTTGCGCCTCATCACCCAGTGTCTCGGCGAGCTCGACCTCGACCCGAAGAAGTTCCCGCCGCGCAGCATCCGGGCGAGCATCTCAAACGCCAAGAACGAACTCATCGACGTGGACTCGTTTCGCACGCAAGGATCGGGGTTCTTCCACGAGCAGATCGCCGATGTGTACCGGCTCTACCAGCAGCGGCTCGTTGAGGCGTCCGCGATGGACTTCGATGACCTCCTCATGGTCACCGTCGAGCTCCTCGCCGCGTTCCCCGAGGTGCTCGAGTGGTACCAGCGACGGTTCACGCACATCCACGTCGACGAGTACCAGGACACGAACCACGCCCAGTACGAACTGGTGCGTCTCCTCGCGCAGGCCCACCGCAACGTGTGCGTGGTGGGCGACTCCGACCAATCGATCTACGCCTTCCGGGGTGCCGACATCCGCAACATCCTTTCGTTCGAGGACGACTACCCCGATGCCACGGTCATCAAGCTCGAGCAGAACTACCGGTCGACGCAGGTGATCCTCGAGGCGGCGAACGCGGTGATCGCCAACAACACCCAGCGGATCCCGAAGAACCTGTGGTCGGCGGGGGACCACGGTGCACCGATCGTGCAGTTCGCTGCGGAGGACGAGCACGACGAGGCGTCGTTCATAGTGGACCGGGTCCGTGAGCACACCGCCTCGGGCCGCCCGCTCTCGGATATCGCTGTCTTCTACCGCACGAATGCTCAGAGCCGCGTCATAGAGGATGTGTTCATGCGCATGGGGGTCACGTACAACGTGGTCGGCGGGGTGAAGTTCTACGAGCGCCGCGAGGTACGCGACGCCATCGCCTACCTCCGGGTCCTCGTGAACCCCGACGACCAGCTCAGCGTGAAGCGGGTCCTCAACGTGCCGAAGCGCTCGATCGGCCCCACGAGCGTCGCCCACCTCGATCGGTTCGCCCAGTCGGAGGGGATTACGTTCTTCGAGGCGCTCGGGCGCGTCGGGGACGTCGAGACCCTCACCGCCCGTGCCCGTCGCGGCATCGGTGGGTTCGTCGGGCTCATCGGCCAGTTGCGGGAGGAAACTCGGTCGGGCGGCCCTTCGGAGGCGATGCGGGCGGTCCTCGACGACTCAGGCCTGCTCGATGCGTACGCCGAGGATGGGAACATCGAAGCGCTCGGACGGGTGGAGAACCTCCGGGAGTTGGCGGGCGTGGTCGAGGAGTACGAGGAGTCGATGGCTGGGGGGCTCGTCGACGACGCCGAGTGGGACGAGATGGGTGGCCTCGCCAAGCTCGAGCACTTCCTCGAGACGGTGAGCCTCGTCGCCGAGACCGACGAGTTGGGTGAGGACGGCGCCGTCACCCTCATGACGATCCACAATGCGAAGGGCCTCGAGTACCCGGTGGTGTTCGTGGTCGGTATGGAGGATGGGGTGTTTCCCCATTCCCGTTCGCTCGGCGATCCCAAGGAGCTCGAGGAGGAGCGTCGCCTTTGCTACGTCGGCATCACCCGGGCAGAGGAACGCCTCTACCTCACGAGTGCGAGTCGCCGGATGTTGTTCGGGGGCGTGAACCACAATCCTCCGAGTCGGTTCCTCGCCGAGATCCCGGAGGGCACCGTCGAGTTCGCCGGGCCGCGACGTCGTCCTCCCCGCAGGTCGAGGGAGGCCTCGACGCGACGGTCGTGGGATGAGATCCCCGCAGCGCGGCCCCGCACGGTCACGGGCGATGAGCGCAAGCGAGAGAACACCATCTCGTTCGCGGAGGGCGACCGCGTCATGCACGAACGGTGGGGTCCGGGCATCATCCGCGAGGTGACCGGGTCGGGCGATCGGGCCGAGGCGCTCGTCCTTTTCGAGCGTGCGGGCCAGAAGCGCCTGCTACTGGCCTACGCGCCGCTCTCGCTCGAGTTCTGATCCCGCCTGATGGCAGCGAGCGGCGCGGGGCTATCCTCGCCGTTCGATGCCGCGCCGGATTCTCATCGCCAAGCCTGGGCTCGACGGGCATGACCGTGGAGCCAAGGTGATTGCACGGGCGCTGCGCGATGCGGGCAACGAGGTCGTGTACACCGGCCTCCACCAGACCCCCGCGATGGTCGCCGAGGCCGCGCTCCAGGAGGACGTGCGGGCCGTGGGCCTCTCCGTGCTCTCCGGCGCCCATGCGACGCTCTTCCCCAAGGTGGTCGAGGAACTGCGGGCCCGCGGACTCGATGACGTCGTCGTGTTCGGAGGCGGCATCATACCTGACGCCGACATTCCCGGTCTCCTCGAGGCGGGCTTGTCGGCCATCTTCACCCCCGGGACGCCCCTCGGGGAGATCACCGCGTGGGTCGATTCCCACGTTCCCATCGACTGACCGACCAACGCCCGGAGGCGCTGCATGAAGATCCACGAGTACCAGGCCAAGCAGCTCATGGCTGCGCGGGGGATCGCCGTCCCCGAGGGCCGCATGGCGACAACGGTCGACGAGGCCGTCGCAGCGGTGCGTCCTCTCGTCGAGGCGTCCGGGAACTCGGTCGTCGTCGTGAAGAGCCAGATCCATGCCGGTGGCCGTGGCAAGGGCCGCTTCGTCGAGCATCCCGACCTCGGCGGCGTGAATGTCGTGCTCGACGGGATCGATGGTGGGATCGAGGCGGCAGAGGCGAAGGTCGGGGAGTTGGCGTCGCAGATGCTCGGCTCGACCCTCGTCACGATCCAGACGGGCCCCGAGGGCAAGCAGGTGAACCGCCTCTACGTGGAGCAGGGCATCGACATCGAGAGGGAGCTGTACCTCTCGGTCCTCCTCGACCGCTCTGTGAGCCGCCTCCTCGTGATGGCCTCCACCGAGGGCGGGACCGAGATCGAGGTGGTCGCCGAGGAGACCCCCTAGCTCATCCTCAAGGAGACGATCGACCCGGCAGTTGGCCTCCTCGACTTCCAGGCGAATCGCCTCGCGTCGGGCCTCGGGCTCGAGGGCGATGCCGCCAAGAACGGCGTCCGGTTCATCAAGGAGTTGGCCAGGGCCGCCTTCGAGATGGACACGGACCTCATTGAGATCAATCCGCTCGTGGTCACGAAGGACGGCGCAGTGATGGCCCTCGACGGGAAGATGGCATTCGACTCGAACGCGCTGTTCCGCCATCCGGACATCGCCGAGATGCGCGACGAGACCGAAGAGGACGCCTCGGAGATCGAAGCGAGCCAGTACGACCTCAACTTCATCACGCTTGACGGGACGATCGGGTGCATGGTGAACGGCGCAGGCCTCGCCATGGCGACGATGGACATCATCAAGTACTTCGGTGCCGAGCCCGCCAACTTCCTGGACGTGGGCGGGGGCGCCACCGCAGACAAGGTGACCGCAGCCTTCAAGATCATCACCAAGGACCCCAACGTGAAGGGGATCTTCGTGAACATCTTCGGCGGGATCATGCGCTGCGATACCATCGCCGAGGGCGTGATCGCCGCAGTGCAGGAAGTGGGCCTCGAGGTCCCGCTTGTCGTCCGCCTCGAGGGCACGAACGTGGAACTCGGCAAGCAGATCCTCGACAAGGCGGGGTTGAACGTCGTGAGCGCCGCCGACATGAAGGACGGCGCCCAGAAGATCGTGGAGTTGACCCGATGAGCGTCTTGATCAACAAGGACACGAAGCTCCTCGTCCAGGGCATGGGCGGGACCGGACGGTTCCACGCCGACAAGTCGATCGCCTACGGCACGCAGGTCGTCGGCGGTGTCCACCCGACGCGGGCCGGCCAGATGATGACGTTCGAGGGCGAGACCGACCATTCGGGTGTGCCGGGGCGTCCCGACACCTACTCGGTGGACGTCCCGATCTTCGGCACCGTCGAGGAGGCAAAGGACGCAACGGGTGCGAACGCGTCCGTGGTGTTCGTTCCGCCGCCGTTCGCCGCCGACGCCATCATGGAGGCGGCCGAGGCCGGTATCGAGGTGATCGTGGCGATCACCGAGGGCATCCCGATCAACGACATGGTGCGCGCCAAGCGCTACCTCGCCGACAAGCCGGTGCGGCTCGTGGGCCCGAACTGCCCGGGAGTCATCACGCCGGGGGAGTGCCGGATAGGCATCATGCCGGGCTACATCCACACGTCGGGCACGATCGGCGTCGTGAGCCGGTCGGGCACGCTCACGTATGAGGCGGTGCACCAGCTCACGCAGAACGGGCTCGGCCAGACGACCGCCATCGGCATCGGTGGCGACCCGGTGAACGGCACGAACTTCATCGACTGCCTCAAGATGTTCAACGAGGACCCCGCAACCGAGGGCGTCATCATGATCGGTGAGATCGGTGGCTCCGCCGAGGAGGAGGCTGCGGACTGGATCACCGAGCACATGACCAAGCCGGTCGCCGGGTTCATCGCAGGCACCACGGCCCCTCCGGGGAAGCGGATGGGCCATGCCGGGGCGATCATCTCGGGTGGCAAGGGCACGGCGGCCGACAAGATCGCTGCGCTCGAAGCAGCCGGCGTGGTCGTGGCACCGACCCCAACCGACATGGGTGCGGCGATGTTGCAGGCGATGGGCTGACCGAGGCCACCCGGCGATGACGGAGGTCCTCGCCGCGTTGGCCCTGGGTGTGGCCGGCGGGCTCACGCCCGGGCCGCTCCACTCGATCATCCTCTCGGCCGCGCTCCGCAGGGGCGCGCGTCCTGCAGTGCGCTACGCGTTCGCGCCACTGATCTCCGATGCGCCCCCGGTGCTGCTTAGCCTGCTCGCTGCGGCGACGCTGTCCGACGGTTTCCTTCGGGGCATGGCGGTCGTCGGAGGCCTCTTCATCATCTGGCTCGGCCTTCGTGCGGGTCGGGCGCCCGCAGGCGACGGGTTCGAGGTCGTCGAGGACTCTCCGACGAAGGACTACCTGAAGGGCGCCTTCGTCAACATGCTGAACCCGAACCCATGGCTCTTCTGGCTCGGGGGAGGGGCGCCGCTGCTCGCCCGGGCCTTCGACGACGGCGTCGGTCTGGGAATTGCGTGGTTGGCCGTCTTCTACCTCGGCCTCGTCGGGGTGAAGGTCGTCCTGGCCGCCGTGGTGGGTCGGGGACGGTCGGCACTGCAGGGACGATGGCTCCATCGGACCGTGGTCGCCTCGGCCGTGGTGATGGTTGGTGTCGGTGCCTGGTTGGTCTGGATGGGGATCACGGGGTTGTGACGTGATGGGCCCCCGCCGGCTCGGGCCGTTCAGTTCCGTCAGCCCCGGTAGGCGTCCCTGATCACCTTGTGGAGGCGGTCCTTCACCGGTTGGTGGCAGAAGGCGGCCTTGAGGGCTCGCATGGTGAGGCGCTCGAGGTCGCGGAGGGTGAATCCGAGTTCGTCGACGAGGGCGGTCATTTCCTGCGTCATGGATGTGCGGCTCATGAGCCGGTTGTCGGTGTTCACCGTCACGTTGAAGCCGGCGTCGTGGAGCAAGCGGATCGGGTGTTCGGCCATCGTGATGCCCGCCGTGTGCGTGTTCGAGTACGGGCACACCTCGAGGGGGACCCGGAAGTCGCGCACGTACGTGGCGACGGGTCCAAGTTCGATGATGCGGCCATCGTCAACCATGCAGTCCTCGATGACCCTGAACCCGTGGCCGGCCCGGTGGGCGCCGCAGCGCTGGATCGCCCGCCACATGGATTCGGGACCATCGGCCTCACCGGCATGGAGGGTGAGGCCCATGTTCGCCTCACGGATCATCCGGCACGCCTCGAGGTGCTCGTCGGGCGGGAAGCCGGCCTCGGGGCCGGCAAGGTCGAACGCCACCACCCCGAGGTCACGGGAGTCGATCGCCACCCGGGCGACCTCCACCGAATCGGTGTCTTGGCGCATGGCATCGACGATGATCCCCCACTCGATCCCAGTCTCCTGCTCGGCGCGGCGGAAACCCGTGGCCATCGACTCGAGCACCTCGCGGCGGGTCAGTCCGCCCGCCGTGGAGAGGCTTGGGGCGTACCGGCTCTCGAAGTAGACGACGCCGTCGGCGGCGAGGTCGATGCCGCACTCGTAGGCCACTCGCTCGATCGCCGATGCGGTCTGCATGACGGCGATCGTGTGGTCGAACGCCTCGAGGTACCGGGGAAGTGACCCCGATGTCCCTTGGTCGAACCACTCCTCGAGGCCTTCGGGGGTGTCGGCGGGGAGGTCGGTGTACCCGCACTTGGCGGCGAGTTCGAGGATCGTGATGGGGCGGAGCCCACCATCGAGGTGGTCGTGGAGGAGGACCTTGGGGAGGGATGCGATGTCCATCCGCCGAGGTTACCGGTCGGCCGGCGCCTCCTTCGGACCACCCACCAGGACGCCCGCGGCAAGTGCCGTGGCGAGTGGCGTGGCGGCGACGAGGCCGATAGAGCCGCACAGGGTGCGGGCGATCTCCACGGAGATGAGCTCGGAGTTGAGGATGATCCCGAGGGGTTGGTCCGACACGGCGAACAGGAGGATGACCGGGATGCCCGCGCCGGCGTAGGCGAGCAGGAGGGTGTTCACGGTCGAGGCGATGTGCTCCCTGCCGACCCGCAGGCCCGAACCGAGGAGCTCGCGGAAACCGAGCGAAGGGGACCGCCTGTGCACCTCGGCGACGGTTGCCACCTGGGTGACGGTGATGTCGTCGAGTGCGCCAAGTGCGCCGATCACTGCCCCGCCGAGGAGCAGGCCCCGCATGTCGATGCCCGTCGCGAGGAACGGGATGATCGTGGACTCCTCGGTGGCGTACCCGGTGAATGCCGCCAGCTCGAAGAAGGCGGCCGAGAGCCCCAGCGTGAGGGCGAGAGCGCCCATCGTCGCAGCGAGGGCGACCGTCGTGGTGGCGTTGAAGCCGTGGGTGAGGGGAAGTCCGAGGAGGGCGATCGCCCCTGCCGCCACGACAGCAACCGCGAGCGGGTTGTTGCCCTCGAGCACGGAGGGGGCGATGAATGCGGCGAGGACGGCCAACGTCCCGGCCATCGCCACGAGGGCCCGCACGCCGCGCATGCGACCCAGGGCGACCACCACGGCGGCGAACACAACGGCGAGCATGACGAGGGGCGCCCTTCGCTCCCGGTCGGCGTAGAACCAGAAGTCGGTCGACGGCTCGTAGCCGAGGATCACGCGGTCGCCCACCTCGAGGGAGGGGAGCGAGGTGTCGAAGCGGAGGTTGAACTCCGGGAGCTCCACGAACGCTCCCTCGGCCGGGCCCTCTGACGGCTCGGCGACGAACGTGCGGCACTCCTGGGGGTTCTCCTCCGAGGCGTACGAGCATTGGCCGTCCTCGATCACGACGATCTCCGCGACGATGCGGTCGGAGGCCAGCCCCAGCGCCGCTGCGGTCTCCAGGGCCTCGTCGCGGCCTTGGCTCGTTGGCCAGAGCAGGAACCCGCCCACGAGCACTGCGGCGACGGCGACGCCGACGGCGGCGGTGATCCACCGCAGGACGGGGGAGCCACGACCGGTCCGCCTGTCGAGTTCTTCGTGGTCGTGCATCGGCGGAAACCTACCCGGCGGGCAGGTTTCCCGGTCGGGGTACCCTCCCGCCCGTGCGGATCGCAGTCCTCGTCTCCGGATCGGGTTCCAACCTGCAGGCGTTGCTCGACGCCGGCGCCGGCCTCGGTGCCGAGATCGTGCTCGTGCTCTCCGACAAGGCCGACGCGTTCGGCCTCGAACGGGCCCGCCGGGCGGGTATCCCCACTTCCGTGATCCGGTGGGCCGACCACCCCGACCGTGAGGCGTTCACCTCTGCCGTCTGTGATGCGGTGGAGGAGGCCGGGGCCGAGGCGCTCGTCCTCGCCGGCTTCATGCGGATCCTGTCGGCCGAAGCCGTGGAACGCTTTCCCCTCCGCATCCTCAACATCCACCCGTCGCTCCTGCCGTCCTTCCCCGGGGCGCACGCCGTCGAGGACGCCCTTGCCCACGGCGCCAAGGTGACCGGTGTGACCGTCCACTTCGTCGACGAGCAGGTGGACCACGGGCCGACCATCGCCCAGCGGGCCGTCCAGATCGAGGGGGGCGACGACGCCGACTCGCTCCACGCCCGCATCCAACAGATCGAACACGCCCTCTATCCGGAGGTTGTCGCTGCCTTCTCGGCCGGCCGCCTCCGGGTGGAGGGCCGCACCGTCCACTGGGAGGAACCCATATGACCGCCATCCCCGTACGTCGCGCCCTGCTCAGCGTGAGCGACAAGACCGGCCTCGTGCCCTTCGCCGAGCGGCTCGCCGCTGCCGGTGTGGAGATCGTCTCGTCGGGTGGGACGGCCCGGACCCTCTCCGAGGCCGGGGTGCCCGTGGTCCCCGTCGGTGAGGTGACCGGCGCCCCCGAGATGCTCGGAGGTCGGGTGAAGACGCTCCACCCCGCCATCCACGGTGGCATCCTCGCCGACCTCGGCGAGCCCTCCCACGTGTCCGACCTCGCCGAGCGGGGCATCGCTCCCATACAGCTCGTCGTCGTGAACCTCTACCCGTTCCGGGAGACGGTCGCAGACCCCGATGTCACGCACGCCGAGGCGATCGAGAAGATCGACATCGGCGGCCCGACCATGGTGCGCGCAGCGGCGAAGAACCACGCCTCGGTCGCCATCGTCACCGATCCCTCCCGGTACGACGAGGTCGCCACCGCGGTGGAGTCGGGCGGGCTTGACGACGTGCTCCGCCTCGAGCTCGCGAAGGAAGCGTTCTTCCACACCGCCTCCTACGACGCCGCGATCGTCCGTTGGCTCGAACGTGGCGAGTTCCCCCCGGTCCGCCACGCCATCGCCCTCGAGCGCAAGGCGACGCTCCGCTACGGGGAGAACCCACACCAGCCGGCTGCAGCATTCGCCGATGTCGAGGCGAACCCCTGGTGGCAGCGCATGCGCCAGCTCCAGGGCAAGGAGATGAGCTTCAACAACTACCTCGACACCGAGGCAGCGTGGCGACTCGTCCACGAGTTCATCGACATCCCGACCGTGGCGATCATCAAGCACGCCAACGCCTGCGGCGTCGCCCAGGCCAATGGTATCGCTGACGCCTTTTCGGCCGCCTGGGAGTGCGACCCCCTGAGCGCGTTCGGCGGGATCGTCGCCCTCAACCGCCCGCTCGACGGCGACACTGCCGGACGCATCACGGCCGCAGGGTTCGTGGAGGTGGTCATCGCCCCTTCGGTCACGCCCGATGCCGCCGAGGCCTTCGCCCGGAAGAAGAACCTCCGCCTCATCGAAGGCGTCTGCCCCGACCTGGCCGACCCGGACTTCCGGCGCATCGACGGAGGCTTCGTCCTCCAGACCCGTGACGCAATCGGTCCCGACGAGGCCTGGGACGTCGTCTCCTCACGCCCGCCCACCGACGCCGAGGTCGCCGACCTCCGGTTCGCCTGGGGCATCGCCGCGCACACGAAATCGAACGCGATCGTCATCGCGAAGGACCGTGCCGCCATCGGCGTCGGCGCCGGCGACCAGAGCCGGGTGGGTGCCTCCGAGCGAGCGGTGGCGCGTGCCGGAGACCGCGCTGCGGGCAGCGTTGCCGCCTCCGATGCGTTCTTCCCGTTTCGCGACGGGATCGACGCCCTCGCCGCCGTCGGCGTCACCGCAGTGATCGAACCGGGCGGTTCGGTGCGGGACGAAGAGGTGATAGCAGCCGCCGACGAGCACGGTATCGCCCTGGTCTTCACCGGCGCCCGCCACTTCCGGCACTGAATCCGACCGCCCAGCCGGAGGGGTCTGGGATCATGCCCCCATGGCCTCCGCCAGGGCGCTGCGCGCCCGGACCGACGACCTCCTCCCCGCCGACCGCCTCGCATTCCGCAAGCGCATCGGTGGGGCGTCGCGTATCCGCTCAGAGCAACGGCGCTCCGAGGTGCTCGACCTGATCGAGCGCGACCTCGACGCCGCTCGGGCCAGGGCGACCCGGAGGGCGTCCCTCATCCCAACCGATCTCGACTACCCGGACCTCCCGATCACGATGTGGCGGGACGAGATCCTCGACACCCTTGCGGGGAACCAAGTGGTGGTGGTCGCCGGCGAGACCGGGTCCGGGAAGAGCACCCAGCTCCCCAAGCTCCTCCTCGAGACCGGGGCGGGACGGACAGGGTTCATCGGCCACACCCAGCCCCGTCGGATCGCAGCTCGGTCGATCGCCGAGCGAGTCGCCGAGGAGATGGGAACGCAGGTCGGTGGACTCGTCGGGTACACGGTGCGCTTCACCGATCGGGTCGGCGACGACACGCTCGTGAAGGTGATGACCGACGGGATCCTCCTCAACGAGATCCACTCCGACCCCGACCTCCTCCGATACGACGCGCTCATCATCGACGAGGCGCACGAACGCAGCCTCAACATCGATTTCCTCCTCGGCTACCTCTCGACGCTCCTCCCACGCCGACCCGATCTGAAGGTGGTCATCACCTCGGCGACCATCGACACCGAGCGGTTCTCCGAACACTTCGGCCGAGCGCCGGTCGTGGAGGTGTCCGGTCGGTCCTACCCGGTCGAGGTGCGATACCGACCACTCGACGATCCTGACACCGGACGCTCCGGGGACCAGGCCGATGGCATCGTCGAGGCCGTCACGGAGCTCTTCACCGAGGGGGACGGCGACATCCTCGTGTTCTGCTCCGGCGAACGGGAGATCCGTGACGCAGTCGAAGCGCTCGAGGGGGCGGAGTTCCCCCACACCGAGGTGGTGCCCCTCTTCGGGAGGCTCTCAGCCGCTGAGCAGCACCGTGTGTTCCAGTCCCACACCGGACGCCGGGTCGTCGTGAGCACGAACGTCGCCGAGACCTCGCTCACCGTCCCCGGCATTCGTTACGTCGTGGACACGGGCGTCGCCCGCATCTCTCGGTACGGCAAGCGGGCTCGGGTGCAGCGGCTCCCCATCGAGGCGATCAGCCAGGCGTCTGCGAACCAGCGGGCCGGCCGTTGCGGCCGACTCGGCCCCGGCGTGTGCATCCGTCTCTACTCGGAGGCCGACTTCGGCGAACGGGATGAGTTCACCGAGCCGGAGATCCTCCGCACCAACCTCGCCTCGGTCATCCTCCGGATGGGCGCACTGGGCCTCGGCGACATCGAGTCGTTCCCGTTCGTGGAGCCCCCCGACCGGCGCGCGGTGCGCGACGGGATCGACCTCCTCGTGGAGCTCGGTGCCGTGGACCCCGAGCGGGAGGGGACCGGCCGATGGCTCACCCTGACGGGGCGGAATTTGGCCCGTCTTCCCGTGGATCCACGGCTCGGGCGCATGCTCCTCGAGGCCGATCGGATGGGCTGCCTGTCGGAGATGCTCGTCATCGTCTCTGGGCTCGCCATCCAGGATCCCCGCGAACGTCCGCTCGGGCTCGAACAGCAGGCAGACCAACAGCACGCTCGCCATCGCGACGACGCGTCCGACCTCCTCACCTGGGTGCACCTGTGGCAGTACCTGCGACGCAACCAACGCGACCGCACCTCGAGTGCCTTCCGGCGCATGTGCCGCACCGACTTCCTCAACTACCGACGGGTGCGGGAATGGCAGGACGTGCACGCCCAGCTCAGGGAGGCGTGCCTCGGGCTCGACCTCCACCGCAATCGTGCTCCGGCAGCTCCCGAGGTCATCCACCGTGCAGCGCTCTCCGGCCTCCTCAGCCACATCGGTCGCAAGGAGCCCGACGGCCACGAGTACCGGGGGGCGCGTCAGGCTCGTTTCTCCATCAACCCGGGGTCGACCCTCTTCAAGAAGGCGCCTGAGTGGGTGATGGCCGGAGAGATCGTGGAGACGACTCGGACGTGGGCACGCCACCTCGCCCCGATCGACCCCACGTGGGCCGAGGAGGCAGCCGAGCACCTCGTGAAGCGCTCGTGGTCGGATCCCTGGTGGGAAGAGGAACGGGGTTCGGCGGCGTGCTTCGAGTCGGTGACCCTGTACGGGCTCCAACTCGCCTCGGACCGCACCGTGCAGTACCGCCGCGCCGACCCGGCCGACGCGAGGAGGATGTTCCTCCTCCACGCCCTCGTGCGGGGGGAGTGGAACGGCCGCTGGGACTTCATCGCCCACAACGCAGGCGTGTTCGACGAGGTTGCGGCACTCGAGGCGAGGCACCGACGGACCGACTTCCTCCTCCCCGAGGCCGACCTCGTGGCGTGGTTCGCCGAACGGGTGTCCGAGGACGTCACCGGTGCGGGTCCGTTCAACACATGGTGGAAGGACCAGCAACGTTCGACCCCCCGCCTCCTCCACCTCTCGCTCACCGACGTCCTCGCCCCGGACGCCGAAGCAGACGATGAGGCGTTCCCCGAGGAGTGGCGGGTCGGGAACGTCGAGATGCCAATCGACTACGAGCTCGAGCCCGGCACCGAGACCGACGGCTTCATCGTGCGGGTCCCCCTTGAGGGGCTCGATCGGATCGATCCGGCAACCTTCGACTGGCTCGTCCCCGGCCTCCGCGAGGAGCTCATCACCACGCTCATGCGATCCCTCCCGAAGCCACTGCGCCGTCAGTTCGTGCCGATCCCCGACACGGTGGCCGAGATCCTCCCAACCCTCGACCCCGCCTCAGGCACCCTCATCGGTTCGCTCCGTGCCGCCCTGGCCCACCGGTCGGAGGTGCCACTCCCCGTCGACGCGTTCGACCTCGACGCCCTCCCATCGCACCTCAGGCCCTCCTTCGAGGTCGTGGATGCCGACGGCCGGCTCCGCGCCGAGGGTCCGGACCTCGACGAGCTGCGGGACCTGCTCAGGGAGGAGGCCCGGGAGGCGGTCACGACGGCGTCGCATCCCATCGAGCAGGACGGCCTCTCCGAGTGGAGTTTTGGCGAGCTCCCCGACCACGTGGTGGTGGGTGAGGGCCCGACCGCCGCCCGGGCCTACCCGACGTTGGTGGACGACGGCGACTCGGTCTCCGTGCGACTCGTTGCCACGCCTGCCGAGCGCGCCCGCGGGATGTGGGACGGCACCCGTCGCCTCCTCGCCCTCCTCCTCGTCCGCCCCGAACGCATCCTCCGCCCCCTCCTCGACAAGCAGGCGAGGCTCGCGATCGGACAGGGACTGGGGCTCGAGGAGGGCGAGTGGATGGACGACTGCCTCCGGCTCTCGCTCGATGGGTTGCTCCACCGAGTGGGCGGACCCCCGTCCGACGCCACAGGGTTCGACCGCGTCGTGGGGATCGCCGAAGACTCCCTCGCCGAGATCGTCGATGGCATCGGTCGCGACTCGATCCGCCTCGGCACAGCCGTGATCGACCTCCGGGCGAGGATCGACCGGTCGACTGCGGCTGCGCTCCGGGTCGCCGTGGACTCGATCAGGGCGCGCCTCGATGAACTCTCCGTGGGCGGGTGGTTCTGGGATCTCGGCGACCGGCGCGTCTCCGACCTCATCAGGTACGTCGGGGCCATGGGCGTGCGACTCGACCGCTTCCCCGAGGACCCGGCTCGGGATGCCAGGCACGAGGCGGTGCTCGCAGACCTTGCAGGCGAATACGAGCGGGCGCGTTCGGTCGCGCCGCGCTCGATCGAGTTGGTTGACATTCGCTGGATGCTCGAAGAGCTCCGGGTGAGCCTCCACGCCCAGGCGCTCGGTACGAGGGGCAAGGTGAGCGAGCAGCGCATCCGGCGCGCGATCGCAGATCTCCTCCAGGAGTGAGGCCTTCACTGGGCGACGTCGTGCGACCCCCCTTTGTGGCAGGTAGAGTGTCGTCCGTGGGCGAGGGGTACATCGGCCGTGAAGGGGTGTCCGATGATGAGCGCGCACTCCTCCTCGCCATCACCCAGCGAATCTCCGAGGGAAGCAGCGTGCAGGGGATCCTGCAGGCATTCGTCGACCAGATCGCTCCCCTCATCCCGTTCGACCGCGTGGAGTACGCGCGTGTGCGGGGCGATGGTCGGGAGCTCCGGACCGAGTGGGTGAGCCCGGATGTGGCGGACGATCCTGTCCCCGTCGGGTATGTGTACCGTCGCGTCGAACCCGTCGCGACATCGCCCCGCTACCGGGTGCCCTTCGTGGACGACGACCTCGTCCAGTACGCGAAGGGGAAGCCACCTGAGCATCCGGTGTCGCTCCTCGTGGCTGCCGGATACCACTCGACCCTGGCCTGTCCGCTCGTCCACTCCGACTCGGTGGTGGGCTTCCTCTTCTTCAACAGCCTCGTTGCCGGTACGTACCACGAGACACATGTGGGAATCATCCGCGTGATCGTCTCACAACTGGCCTTTGCGGTGGAGCTCCGACGACTCCACCGCGAGCTGGAGAGCCGGACCCGAGAGCTCGACAAGCTTCTCCTCACTCAGCGACAGGCAGTCGGATTCGTCAGCCACGAGCTCAGGAACGCACTGACGGTGGTCTCGGGGGTCGCCGCCGAGTTGGAGGGGGGTGGGGCCGATGGAAGCCGGATGGAGGAGTTGATACCCCTCCTCCGGCAGTACGCATCCAGGTCCGGCGACCTCGCTGAAGACCTTCTCGTGGCAATGCGCGATGAGACCGAGACGCTGCGTGTGGTCCCCACAACGGTGGATCTCGGCACCGAGGCCCGGCACGTCCTTGATGCGATGCGGCTTGGCGGAGTGCCCGTCGAGCGGGTGTCGGGCGGGCCCGTGGAGGCCCGTGCGGATCCGGCCCGCGTACGCCAGATCGTCCGCAACCTGCTCTCGAACGCTGGCCGGTACGGCGGTGACGGTGTGCGAGTCGAGGTCGAGGCCAGCCCCGAAGGGGGACCCACCCTGCGGGTCATCGATGACGGGGAAGGGGTCACCGAAGGATTCGCCCCGCGGTTGTTCGAGCCCTATGCCCAGGACGTGGCCCACTCGATCTCGGGATCCCACGGCCTCGGATTGGCGGTGAGCCACCGGCTCATGGTGGCGATGGGGGGAACGCTCGCCTACCACCGGGTCGATGGTGACACGGTCTTCGAGGCCCGATTCGCCCGTCCCTGACCGCAGCCGTGGCAGTCGCGGTCGCTATCGTCGTGTGCGTCCTGGAGAGTGCGGGCCCGCGAGCGGAGGAGCGCGAGGATGGCGAACCTGACCGGTGGGGCGATCATCGCCCGCATGCTCGGTGCCGAAGGGGTGGACGTCGTGTTCGGGATCATCGACGGGACGTATTTCGGCCTCTACTCGGCCCTTGAGTCGCAGGGCATCCGCCTCGTCTCGCCGAGACACGAGACATCCGCCCTCCACATGGCTGGGGCGTACGCCCGGCTCACCGGTCGCCTCGGGGTTGCGATCGCCTCCAATGGTCCAGGCGTTGCGAACGCGCTGCCGGGGATCGCCGTGGAGCAGGGAGAGGGAAACCGCGTCCTCCTGATCACGTCGGCACGGCGCACGGGGATCTCCTACCCGGAACGGGGAGGCACCTTCCAGTACTTCGACCAGGTCGGCGTCATCGGCCCGATGGCGAAGTCGTCGCAGGCCGTTCCCAGCCGTGAGCGACTCCCCGAGATGATGCGCCGGTCCTTCCGGGCGTCGTGGTCCGGCCGTCCCGGCGTCGTGCATGTCGATGTACCCGAGGACATCATGAACCAGGGCGAGCGGTTCGATGAACGGACCCTCGGCCGACCCGTCGCGTACCGTCGCCTCGACCCCATCGAGCCCGATCCGATCCAGGTGCAGCGCGCCGCCCGCATGCTCGCGAGCGCGACGGCGCCCCTCATCCACGCCGGCACCGGTGTGATCCACTGCGGAGCCCACGACGAACTCCAGCGGGTCGCCGAGCTCCTCGGTGCCCCGATCACCACGAGTTGGGGAGGGCGCGGCGCGGTGCCCGAGACCCACCCGCTTGCCGTTCCGATGAACAGCATCGAGCTCTACCAGCGCCTCCGCACGAAGGCCGATGTCGTGCTCGCCCTCGGATCCCGGATCGGTGAGACCGACTGGTGGGGGAAGGCCCCGCACTGGGCCAAGCCAGCAGACCAGCAGGTCATCCAGGTGGATATCGAGGACGCGGCGATCGGGGGCACCCGACCCATCGACCTCGGCGTCCTCGCGGACGTGCGGGTCTTCCTGCGCCGCCTCGGTGACGCCCTCGAGGCGGCGGGGCCCATCAGCAAGCAGGAGGACACGTGGACCGAGGCGCGCGCCTGCACGATCGAGAAACTTGCCAAGAAGGCTGCGAAGTCCGACGGGGGCGTCGGTCCCGGCCGGATCCCGGTGATTGCCCAGGAAGAGATGCCCGACGACACGATCTGGGTCTTCGACGGGGGCAACACGACCGTGTGGGCGCACTTCTACCACGAGGCCCGTCGGGCCAACTCGGTGTTGGCGACGTTCAAGTTCGGCATGCTCGGCGCCGGGGTCGCCCAGGCACTTGGTGCCCAGGTCGCGGCCCCCGACCGACGAGTGGTCTGCCTCATCGGCGACGGCGCCATGGGTTTCCACCCCCAAGAGGTGGAGACGGCGGTCCGTAACGGCCTCCCCGTCATCTGGGTGGTGTTCGTGGACCTCCAGTGGGGCATGGTGAAGATGAACCAGCAGTTCGCGCTGCGTCCCGTGAAGACCATCGTGCGCAAGTCGCTTTCGGAAGGCGAGACGATCAACGCCGACTTCTCCGAGATCCGATTCGACGAGCTCGCCCGGGCGATGGGCGCCCACGGGGAGAGGGTAACGACGGAGGAGGAGCTGGCTCCCGCCATCCGCAGGGCGGCGGCATCGGGCCTTCCTGCCGTGCTGCACGTCGACGTGGACCCGGTGGCCCACATGTGGGCGCCCGAGCTGCGCACCTTCAAGGACATGCACCAGGAACCGAAGGGCTGACCGTGGAGGCGATCGACCAGGTCCAGCTCAACTTCAGTCCGACGACGCTCACGATCCTGAACGTCCTCATAGGGCTCATCATGTTTGGGGTCGCCCTCGACATCAGGGTGGACGACTTCAGGAGGGTGGTGCGCGATCCCCGCGGGCCGCTCATCGGACTCGGGGCCCAATTCCTGTTGCTCCCGGCCTTCACGTTCGTGCTCATCCAGGTGATCGACCCGCTGCCGTCGATCGCCCTCGGGATGCTCATGGTCGCCGCCTGCCCCGGCGGCAACTTCTCGAACTTCCTCTCCTCCTACGCCGGGGCGAACGCGGCGATGAGTGTGAGCATGACGGCGATCTCCACGGCACTCGCGATCGTCGCAACGCCGTTCAACCTGGCGTTCTGGGGCAACCGCAACGAGGGCACGAAGGCGATCCTCACCGAGGTCAGCCTCGACCCGATCGACCTCCTCGTGACGATCCTCCTCATCCTCGGGATCCCACTGGTGGTGGGGATGCTCGTCGCCGCACGGCGCCCGACGGTCGCCGCCCGCCTGCGGACTCCCATGCGGCGGGTCTCGCTCGTACTCTTCGGCGGGTTCGTGGTCGGTGCACTCGCCGGGAACTGGCAGCAGTTCGTCGACAACGTCGGCGCGGTCGCCATCGCCGTCGCGCTCCACAACGGCCTTGCCCTCTTCATGGGGTACTGGGTCGCCAGGGGCACGGGCACGCCGCGCTACGACGCCCGGGCGATCTCCATCGAGGTGGGGATCCAGAACTCGGCGCTCGCGCTCGTGCTCATCTTCGGCTTCTTCGACGGCCTCGGAGGCATGGCGATCATCGCCGCATGGTGGGGCGTGTGGCACCTCCTCTCCGGGCTCACCATCGCCTCGATCTGGCGCCGTCGACCGGTCGCGGTCCCCGAGGCGGCATGACCGCTCGGGTGCTCGTCACCGGGGCGGCGGGCTTCATCGGTTCCCAGGTCGTCGACCGGCTCCTCGCGGATCCTCGTGCCGATCGCGTGGTCGGGATCGATGTCCGTGAACGCCCCGGCGTCCCCGACCACCGCGTCATGGACATTCGGGACGGGGCATTGGCCGAGTTGGTGCGCCTTGAGGGCATCGACCGGGTCGTCCACCTCGCCGCCATCGTGAACCCCCGCTCCGACCACACCCGGGAGTTCCTCCACGAGGTCGACGTCGACGGGACCCGCAACGTGCTCGAGGCGTGCCTCGCCACCGGCGTAGCCCACCTCACGGTGATGTCCTCGGGTGCCGCCTACGGGTACCACCCCGACAACCCCGAGTGGATCGAAGAGGACGATCCACTTCGCGGCAACCCGGCGTTCGCCTACTCCGACCACAAGCGACTCGTCGAAGAACTCCTCGCCCACCACCGGGAGGAGCACCCGGGACTCCACCAACTCGTACTGCGTCCCTCGACGATCCTGGGCGAGCGGGTGGACAACCAGCTGACTGCCCTCTTCGAACGGCGGGTGGTCCTCGGGATCCTCGGCGCGCCGACCCCGTTCGTCTTCATTTGGGATGCAGACGTCGTCGAGGTGGTCGTGGAAGGGACGCTCGGGCTCCGCGAGGGCCGCTTCAACCTCGCTGGCGACGGGGCGATCCCCCTGCGGGACCTCGCCGCCGAGATGGGGAAGCCATATGTGGCGCTCCCGGCTGGCCTCGTCCGGGCGGCACTCGCCATCTTCAGGCCGCTCCGCGTCGCCCCCTACGGCCCGGAGCAGGTGGACTTCCTCCGCTACCGGCCCGTTCTCGCCAATCGGAGGTTGAAGGAGGAGTGGGGCTTCGCTCCGACGATGACCTCCCTCGAGGCGTTCCGAGCGTTCAGGCTGAGTCGTGGCTGAGTCGGCCTCCGGCCTTCGCGTCGCCGTCACAGGCGCAGGCGGTGGGATCGGATCTGCGGTGTGCGCCGAGTTGGGAGCGCGGGGAGCCGAAGTGATCGCGATGGACCTCTCCACCGATGGGCTCGCGGAGCCGAGCGCATCGCTCGACGTGACGAGTGCGTCGGCCGAGGCGGTCATCGCCGGCCTCGGCCCGCTCGATGGGCTCGTCCTCGCTCACGGCATCACCGCGCTCGGCCCTGCGTCGGAGATCCCGATGGATGCGATGAGGACGGTGCTCGAGGTGAACCTCATCGGTGCGATCGCCGCCGCTCGGGCCGCGCTGCCGGGGCTCCTGGAACGCCGGGGGCGGATCGCCGTGCTCTCGAGCGTGTCCGGGTTCGCCCCGCTTGTGGACCGCTCCGCCTACGCGGCCTCGAAGCACGGCCTCCATGGGTGGTTCGAGAGCCTGCGCGCCGAGGAGCCGGCGATCTCGGTCACGATGGTGGCGCCATCGTTCGTCCCCACCGGCATCGAGCAGCGTGCAGTCCACCGGGCCGAGGGATCGGCGGGGGAGTGGTCGACGACGGGGGAGATGACCACACCCGAGGAACTGGCCGTTGCAATCGTCGAGGGGATGCTCCGGCGGAAGAGGCTCGTCCTGCCGTCCCGTACGGCGCGCATGGCCTGGATCCTGTCGCGGGTCGCGCCGCCGCTCTACGAGTGGACGATGGTGCGGAGGATCCGAGGGTGACCAGCAGATCCCCATCGGTAAGGGGCGGAAGATCTGTCACCCCCTCCCGTTCGCTTCGCTCACGGGTCCCGTTCCCCCTGAAGGGGGGACCTGCGTTTGGTTGTAGGCGGGCGGGTGGTCGCGGAGGCCTTCCTTCCACGTGCGGAAGCGTTCGTGTACCTCGCCGTCGGGGCCGAGGCCCTCGCCACGCTTGCCGTGGAGGGCGAACGCCCAATGGGTCGAGCCGTCGTCGGAGATGGCGAGGTAACGAGCCTCCCCGACAGGCGGGCCGGCACGCCAGAGAAGCCAGCCGTGGATCCTCCGCAGGTAGGCGGGCGTCTCACCGAGGTCGTCGCCGAGCGTGAGGAGGACCTGCGGCGCCTCCTTCCACCCCGAGGCGGGGATGCGATAGGTGCGGACCGGCGTGTCGGGGAGCCCATCGGTCGAGAAGCTCTCGTCGGTGAAGGGCCTGTTGCCCACGGGGAGGGCGCGATCGTCGGTCACTCCTCCTCCAGCATGGCGAGGAGCTTGTCCCGGACGGACTCGCCGGGGGTGCGTGCGGGGGAGTCGGCGATGCGCCACCCCTTCCTCGAGGAGTACGTGAGCGCGGGTTCCTTGATGCGGCCCTCCCCGTAGGCGTCGACCTCGGCGATGAGGACGGTGTGATCGCGCACGGGCACCCGGTCGAGGACCCGGCAGCCGAGCCACGCAACGCAGTCACGGACCACGGGGTGGCCCTCGACCTCGGTGAGGTAGTCGCCGACGTACTGGAAACGGCGACCGGGATAGGAGAAGTACTGGCCCTGTTCGACCTGGTCCCCGGCCAGGAGTGAGACGGTGAACCGGTCCGTGGCGTCGATGAGTGGGGTCGTGTCGTGCTTCTGGGAGATCGACAGGCCGATGATCGGTTCCTCGAACGAGAGTTGGAACGTCCACGTGGAGGTGAAGGCCCGGGTCACGCCGTCATGCGACGCCGCGATGACGTACGCGCCGTAGGTCATCTGGCCGAGTGCACGCTTCAGGTGGCGATCGATCACGGCCCGACGCTACCGGCCTCCCTCGGCAACCCCATCGTGCTCCCGTGCCTCCTCGAATGCCTCCCGCGCCTCGTTCATGGCGATGACTGCGATGAGGAGCGCGGCGCCCGGGTCGGCCCACCACCACCCGAGGACGGCGTTGAGGGAGAGGCCGATGAGCGTGCCGAAGGCAAGCGCCCCGTCGAGGAGGGTGAGGTCGCCCTCCCGGGCGAGGGGAGGGGAGTCGAGGGTCCTGCCGGCACGCCGTTTGGCGATGCCCAGCCCGGTCATCACGACCGCGGTGGCGCCGAGGTACGCGATGCCCCACGGGGAGGCTTCGGCGACGCGGCCCGTGGCAAGGTCCCTGATCGCGGCGCTCCCGAGGACCACCGCGAGCACCCCGAAGGAAGCCCCGAGCAGCCGAAGGGCCCGGGAGGTCATTCCCGCGTCGCCCCGACGGAGGTGCCACACCACGACCCCCGAGGCAAACAGCTCGATGATCGAGTCGGTCCCGAACGCGATGAGTGCCAGTGAGGCAGCTGCGATGCCGAGGCCGATCGTGAGGAACGCCTCGCCGACGTTCCAGGCGATCGTGAGGTACTGAAGGTGGAGGGCGGTTCGGGTGGTGGGGTCGCGCACGGCGGAAGTCTTGCAGCCCCCCATAGCCACGGCGCCCCTACCCTGATCGTCAATGGATCGAATCACTCTGGGGCGCATGCAGAATCCCGTGCGGGGTTTCCTCCACGGGACTGCAGCCGTGGCCTCGGTGGTCGGCACCGCGTTGCTCATCGCCCGTGTCTGGGGCAACCCCACCCACGTGGCGGGAGCGATCGTCTTCGGCTTGAGCCTTGTCGGCCTGTACACCGTGTCCGCCCTCTTCCACTCCGTCCCGTGGAAGGAGCGGACGAGGCACTGGATGCAGCGGGCCGATCACTCGATGATCTTTGTGCTCGTCGCCGGCACCATGACCCCGATTGCGATCGCAGCACTCGACGGTGGTGCGCGCATTGCCGTGCTGTCGGCCGTGTGGGGGATCGCCGTTGCCGGGATCATTATCAAACTCGTGGCCAGGCGCAGCCTCACGTGGCTGTCCGTGACGCTCCAGCTCGCCATGGGCTGGTCGGCGGTCGTCTGGCTCCCGGCGCTCTATGAGCGGTTCGGGTGGACGGGTGTGTGGCCGGTGCTCGCCGGTGGCGCGCTCTACACGATCGGGGTGGTCTTCTATGCGACGCAGCGTCCCCGGCTGGCACCACGCATCTTCAGTGCCCATGAGCTGTGGCACACCATGGTCGTGACGGCCTCGGCCTTCCACTTCATCGCCGTGTGGCAGGTGCTCTGAGTCAGTCGGTGATCAGCCTCGGCTGGACCACCCATGCGATCGCGCAACACTGCGATCGGAGGCTCGTCCACCACGTGTCGGTGTCGAGCGCGACGGCTGTTCCCGTCTTCATCGCAACGTCCGCACCGGTGAGATGCTGGACGAGGTGGCCCCATGCCGGCTGATGGCCGACGACCATGAGTGAGTCGACACCGTGGCCGTGCGTGCCGATCACGTCGAGTGCCCTGCCCATCGTCGTGCTGTAGAGGGCGCGATCCTCGACGATCTCTGCGTCCCATCCGGCAGCTTCGGCGACGAGGTGGGCAGTGCGTCGTGCCCGGAGTGCCGTCGAGGTCACGATGCGGTCCGGCGCCTTGCCCGCCTTTCCGATGAAGGCCCCGAGTGCGATCGCAGAGCGCTTCCCCCGGGCGTTGAGCGGCCGGTCGTGGTCGGGTACGGCGGTCGTCCAGTCGGACTTGCCGTGACGGACTACGAGGAGTCGCCGGCTCATCGGAGGTCCGTGTTGGGGGTAGGGCAGGTGCCGGCGGTCTCGCCGTCGCAGCACTCGGCCTGGTTGAGCCCGAGCATTTGGCAGCCCGAGGTGACGCAGGCGGCGTGCCCGTGGAGGTAGGCCATCTCGTTGCTGCACCATGCGCACCGCATGGCTCGAGCGTACCGCCCGGGTTGGCGCGCCGGGTATCTCTTCGTAGCCTGCACCCCATGTCCGCAGAGATCCTCGATGGGAAGGCCGTCGCTGAGACGGTGAAGCAAGAGGTGGCGACCGGCGTCGCCGACCTGACCGAGCGCACCGGTGTCGTGCCCGGCCTCGCCACGGTGCTCGTCGGGGACGATCCCGCCAGCCACGTGTACGTCCGCAACAAACGCCGGACCGCCGAGCGGCTGGGCATCGCCTCCTTCCACCACGAGCTTCCGGCTTCCTCCAGCCAGGAGGAGGTCGAGGCGACGATCGCTGCCCTCAACGCCGACCCGGAAGTGCACGGGATCCTGCTCCAACTCCCCCTCCCCAATGGCCTCGACGGCGAGGCGGCCGTGCGTACCATCGATCCAGCGAAGGACGTCGATGGTCTCCACCCCACGAGCCTCGGCCTTCTCGCCCTTGAGCGTCCCGGGCCCCGGCCCTGTACGCCGTCGGGGTGTCTTCGGATCCTCGACCACTACGACATCCCCACCGAGGGCGCAGAGGTCGTGATCGTCGGCCGCTCGTTCCTGGTCGGGCGCCCCCTCTCGATCATGCTCGGGACGAAGGAGCGGAATGCCACCGTCACACTCGCCCATTCCCGCACGAAAGATCTGGCTGCCGTCTGCCGTCGCGCCGACATCCTCTTCGCAGCAGTGGGCCGCCCCCAGATGATTGGCGCGGATTTCGTCAAGCCGGGCGCTGCGGTGATCGACGTCGGGATCAACCGGACCGACCAGGGCCTCGTCGGCGACGTCGACTACGACGCGGTGGTCGGCCATGCCGGGTGGATCACCCCGGTGCCCGGAGGCGTCGGCCCCATGACGATCGCCATGCTCATGGCGAACACGCTGGCACTGGCGTCTGCGTGACCGACGCCGGGCCAACCATCGGCTGGACCCAGGCCTTGCTGCGGTTCGCGTTGGAGCTCATCGCCTGGGGCTCGGCCGCGTGGTGGGGCGCATCGCTCTTCGAGGGCACGCTCGCCTCGGTGGTCGGGGGAGTGCTCGTCGGAGGGGTTTCGATGGCCGTATGGGTCGTCTTCAACGTCCCCGGTGATCCGAGCCGTTCCGGTGGGGCGCCCGTCGTCGTGCCGGGCTGGGTGCGAGTCCTCTTGGAAGGCATCGTCTTCGGAGCGGGCTTCGGAGCGCTTGTCGCTGTCGGCCGATCGGGTGTGGCAGGGGTGTTCGCGACGCTCGTGGTCTTCCACACGATCGCCTACCGCGACCGGGTGCTCTGGCTCCTCGATCGGTGAGCCTTCGGGGCACTAGCCCGACGACTCGTGCCACAATCGTTTGTCCACGAAGACCCCACGAAAGGTGCGCTCCATGGGCGAGAAGATCACCCTCGGGCCCGACGGCCCCGTCGTTCCGGACAGTCCGATCATCCCCTTCATCGAGGGCGACGGCATCGGCCCCGACATCTGGGCGGCCTCGGTCCGCGTGTTCGATGCGGCGGTGGAGAAGGCCTACGGCGGCGAGCGGAAGATCGCGTGGCATGAGGTCCTCGCAGGCGAGAAGGCCTTCAACGCGACCGGCGATTGGCTCCCCCAGGCGACGATCGACGCCTTCAACGAGTACCTCATCGGAATCAAGGGTCCGCTCACGACGCCGGTGGGTGGTGGCATCCGCTCCCTGAACGTGGCGATCCGCCAGACGCTCGACCTCTATGCGTGTGTGCGCCCGGTTCGCTGGTTCACCGGCGTCCCGTCCCCGGTGAAGAACCCGCAGGACGTGGACATGGTGATCTTCCGCGAGAACACCGAGGACGTGTACGCGGGCAAGGAACTCGAGGCCAACTCCGAGGGGGCCGCCAAGCTCATGGCCTTCATGAAGGAGGAGTTCGGCTGGGAGATCCGCCACGACTCGGGCATCGGCATCAAGCCGGTCTCGATCACCGGTTCGAAGCGACTCATCCGCGCCGCGATCAACTACGCCCTCGCCAACGGCCGCAAGAGCGTCACGCTCGTGCACAAGGGCAACATCATGAAGTTCACCGAAGGCGCCTTCCGCAACTGGGGCTACGAGCTCGTGAAGGAGGAGTTCTCCGACGTGGCGGTGTCCTGGGAGGACTGTGGTGGTGACCCGGGCGACAAGCTCCTCGTCCAGGACGTGATCGCCGACGCCATGCTCCAGCAGGTGCTCACCCGTCCTGCGAGTTACGACGTGATCGCCACGATGAACCTGAATGGTGACTACATCTCCGATGAGCTCGCGGCAGAGGTGGGCGGCATCGGCATCGCCCCCGGCGGCAACATCAACTACGAGACCGGCGTCGCCGTTTTCGAGGCAACCCACGGCACTGCCCCCAAGTACGCAGGGCAGGACAAGGTGAACCCGGGTTCGGTGATCCTCTCGGGCGAGATGATGCTCCGCCACCTCGGTTGGACCGAGGCCGCCGACCTCATCGTCAAGGGCCTCGAGGGGGCGATCGGCGATGCCATCGTCACCTACGACTTCGCCCGCCTCACCGAGGGGGCGACCGAGGTGAAGACGTCCGAGTTCGGCACAGCTGTGATCGAGCGGATGTAGCGGTCAGACCTCAGTTCTCAGCGATCAGTAATCAGCGTGGCCCCCGAATCAGCGTGGCCCCCGGCGGAAGCCGGGGGCCACGTCGCGTCGGGGGAACGTCTGTCCCACGCCTGCGGGGGAAGGTCCCTGCCGCCGAAGGCGGGAGGTAGGGGGCGGCGAGCAGCGGGCGGGAGTCGTGGGAGCCCCCTACCCCGCATGAGGTCGCCTCTGGCGACCATGCGGGGACCCCTTCCCCCACTTCGTGGAGGACAGAGGGCTACTACTACTCCTCCGCCTCGACCTCGACCTCGACCGGCTTCTTCCATTTCTTGCCGACGAGGAGGTAGGCGGTGAGGCCGGTGGGGACGAAGATGATCGTGTCGCCATCCACCTTCAGGGTGCTCGACGGCATGAGGAGCTTCCACAGCCAGCGGGGGCCACGCAGCCGGTCGTCGGGTGTGCGGGAGAGGTTCCTGAAACCGAGGAGGACGAGGAGCGAGTGGACGACGAGGACGCCGGCGAGCACTTTGCGCTTCTCGGAGTCCAGCTCTCCCCACAGTTCCTTGAGTTGCTCGAGTCCGTTCATGCGATCTCCCGGTTCGTTCTCCACCGAGGCTAGGCCCCATCGATGAGCACGTACGAGAGGACGGGTGCATCGGGCACGTTGTCGTATCCGGGGGCCTCCCGGAAGTCCCAGAGCTCGACCCAGAGGATGGAACCGTCGGGTCGGTCGAACCTCCCTGCGAAGCGGGTCACTGCATCGTCCTCGACCCGTCCGAGCGCGCCGGTCATGCCCCGGGCCCTGAGCCGATTTGCGGCGGTCGTCGCGAGATCGGCCGCGGGTGGCGCGTCGGTGGGCAACTGGTAGGAGAGCAGTTCGAGGGGGACGTCGCCGGCGAGGCGTGCCACTCGGACCTCGTCGTACAAGGGGGTGCCGGACACGACTTCCTCCGATCCCGCCGGTGCCCAGGGGGACCCTGCGGCAAGTCTGTCGCTCGTTGCTCCGAGCCACCGTTCGACCCACGCCGTCTGGGAAGCGGGAACCCCGTCGCCGAGCCCCGCAATGATGAGCGAGGCAGCCTCGGCCATGTCCTCGACCGGGTTGGTCGCCCCATACTCGGACGACGCAGCACCCTCGAGGCGCCACCCGTCCCCGTCGCGCTCCCACCCAGTCGCTGCGATGAAGTCCTGGAGCAGGAGGGAGTTGGCGAGCGACAGGTTCGAGGAGCGTCGAGCGGCGACGTCGCCGACCACCACGGGGTCGAGCGCCGCGAACTGGGCGATGTGCGCGAACTCGTGGGCGAGGACCCGCGCCATGGTGAAGCGACCCACGCCGCCGCCGTCCCACTCGAATGTGGCATCGAAGAGCCACACGTCGGGGCCGCGGGCGACGGCGAACGGGTCGGAGAACTCGGCCGTGGGGGGCCGATCGGAGCGGATGATGAGTCGGGGGCGAGTCGTCAACTCCTCGGGGAGCTCGGCGAGTGCGTCCATGAGGAGCTCGTGCTCCCCGGGCTCGATCTCAGGGGTGATCCCGACGAGATCGACACCGTCGAGTGGCCGCAGCCAGCGGATCTCGTCGGGGGAGTCGACCCCGAGGCGTGCCATGAGGGCGTCGTCGCGCAGGTCGATCTCGATGGGGCCCGAGGCCGTCGTCTCGTGGGAGAGGTCGAAGGTCGGACCGGTGACGGTGGGCACCTCGATTGTGCAGGCGCTCGCCGCAGCTGCGCATGCGAGCACCAGTACCAGGGCCCTCTTGGATGTGGTCGATGGACGCACCCGGGCACGGTACCGATGATCGGAGTCGGAGTTGGGGTGGACGATCGGTAGCCTCGGTCTTCGCAGACTCTTCGAAAGGACACCCCATGCCGAAGCCCCCCGTCCGGGTCGCCGTCACCGGCGCCGCCGGCCAGATCGGCTACTCCCTCGTCTTCCGGATCGCGTCGGGCGCGATGCTCGGCCCGGACCAGCCCGTCGTCCTCCAGATGCTCGAGATCACGCCCGCACTCGACGCCCTCAAGGGCGTGGCGATGGAGCTCGAGGACTGTGCGTTCCCGACCCTCGCCGGCATGGTGATGACCGATGATGCGAACGAGGCGTTCGGCGATGCCGACTACGCCTTGCTCGTTGGCGCCATGCCCCGCAAGGCGGGGATGGAGCGGGGCGACCTGCTCGAGGCCAACGGCGCGATCTTCACCGGCCAGGGGAAGGCCCTCAGCGCGTCCGCAGCCGACGACGTGAAGGTGCTCGTGGTGGGCAACCCGGCGAACACGAACGCGCTCATCACCCTCAACAACGCGCCGGGAGTCGATCCGCACAATGTGACGGGGATGACGCGGCTCGACCAGAACCGCGCGAAGGCCCAGGTCGCCGGGAAGGTGGGTGTCCCGGTCTCCGATATCACGAACGTGACGATTTGGGGGAACCACTCTGCCACCCAGTACCCCGACCTCTTCAACGCGAAGATCGGCGGCCGTCCTGCGGCCGAGGTGATCGACGACATGCCGTGGCTTGAGGACACCTTCGTGCCGAAGGTCGCCAAGCGGGGCGCTGAGGTCATCGCCGCCCGCGGCGCATCGAGCGCGGCGAGTGCGGCGAGTGCGGCCATCGACCACGTCCATGACTGGGTGTACGGCACCTCCGCGGGGGACTGGGTCTCGATGTCGGTCGTCTCCGACGGCTCCTACGGCGTGCCTGAGGGCCTCGTGTCGTCGTTCCCGGTGACGATCTCGGGTGGTCGTTGGGAGATCGTGCAGGGACTCGATGTCAACGAGTTCTCCCGGGCCAGGATCGACGGGTCGGTCGCCGAGTTGCAGGCCGAACGTGAGACCGTGGAGTCCCTCGGGCTCATCTGATCCCCGTGGGCAGGGAGGGGATGGCCCCTCCCTGCCCACGACGGGCGTGCTCAGGAGCGGGGGAGGGTGAGTTCGAAGACGGTCATCCCGTCGGCGCGTCGATACGCGAGAGCGCCCCCCATGAGTTCGGCAAGATGCCTGCTCACCCACAGCCCGACGCCGAGGGCGGGAACGGTGCCCGTGGTGGTGCCAGTCGTGGCGTACAGGTCGAACGGAGATTCGCCGAGCGTGTTCGGGATCCCCTCGCCATCGTCCCAGACGCGGAGCCCGGGGCCGCCACCCTCTGCAGTGATCACCTTGATGCCCGACCGGTTCCCACCGTGCCGGAAGGCGTTCGTGACGAGGTTGCGGAGGACCTGCTGGACCCGGGCCGGGTCGCCGATGGCGATCGAGGGGTGCTCGGGTGCGTCGAACGAGATCTCCCATTCGGGGTGTCGGAGGAGGGTGTCGCGGACGACCTCCCCGAGGTCGATCGGCACGGCCACCGCGTGGATCGCCCCGGTCGACATCTTGGCTGCGACCAGGAGGTTGTCGAGCACCTCGGAGACCGTCACCCCGGCCGCGGCGATCCGGAGGAGGAACTCCTGCCGTTCATCCTCGGTGATGCCGTGGGGATCGTGCGCGATGGCTTCGGCGAAGCCGTACAGCTCGGTGACGGGCGTGCGGATCTCGTGGCTCACCGAGGCGAGGAACGAGTCCTTGGACTCGAGGGCACGTTCGAGCATCGCCCTCGTCGCCGCCATCTCCGAGACGTCGCGGAGGGTGAAGCACCAGACGGGCTCCGGGGCGTGGGAAGGGCGGACCTTTACGATCGAGAGCGAAGCCTCCCCGACGGCGGCGTCGGCTGAGAGGAACCGGGCGTTGAGGTTCGTGGCCGTGCCCTCCTCGAGGGACTCGACCGCCTGCTCGATCCGTGCCCGCTCGTCGGGATGGAACATGGTCGTCCACTCCTGGCCATCGGCGGGGGGGAGCGCCGTGGCGGAGGGGTTCGACCAAGTGATCCGCCCTGAGGCGTCCACCCAGAACATAGGATCATCGGAGTGCGCGACCGCCGAGGAGAGGACGTCGAGCTCGGTCTCGGCGGCGAGCCGATGGCGGGCATCCTGGAGGAGCATCCCTCCGAGGACCACGCCGGGTACGAAGACGAGGAACATGGAGCGGGAGACGAGGAGCACCGTCTCGGCGGTGATCCCGGGGATGAGTGGGAACCAGGCCGGGACGATCACGTAGGTGATGGCGCCGAGGACGAAGAGCCTCGGGAAGGTCCACGTGGATCGGGTCCTACGAGCCCACCCGTGGGCCGCCAGGCCGAGGACCGCGGCCATGGCGGTGGAGACGACCCCGACGAACATCCCCGCTCCACCGAGGGTCACGCGCGCGCCGGCGACGACGAGGAAGGACAGCACGCCGGCCACCGGGCCGCCGAACGTCCCTGCCAGGAGCACCATCATGGCCCGTCCGTCGAAGATCACGCCGTCCTCGAGGGCAAAGGTGAAGACCATGGCGAGCCCACCGGCGAGTCCGAAGAGGAGCCCGAGGGTGATCGCACGCGATCGCGGTCGACCGCGGAGGCGACGCTCGGCGACGAGGGACGCGAACGTCAGCGCAGCGAGGAGAAGGACGTTCTCGACGAGCTCAATGATGATGGTCGCTTCGATGCGGTCAGCCTACCGGCCGGGGTCGGGCCCCAGTGGGGGAACTCGTCGTCGGGCTCCTCGACGACGTCGGCGACGGAACCGGCGGGATCGGGACCGCGAGAAGAGGGACGGCTCCCCGTGGGGTGAGAGTTGGCGCGACCCAGCAACTCCACGGCAGGACGGAGCCGTGTCTTGTCCGCGCGTCGGGGTCGGTTCCGGGGCCCGGGTATCGGGCTCCCGGAACCGAGGTGCGCTGCCCCTAGTACTCCACGTCCATGGCGGCGGTCGCCGCGCCCCACTGGCTCACGATGTTCTGGTGGGTCATGAGGACGGCGAGGTTGCCGCCGACCTTGATCTTGCCGGTCATGAAGGCCATCTGGGTGTTGAGATCGCCCTTGGCGATTCCCGCGGCGGTCTCGTAGTTGGACGTGACGGTGACGTCGGCGCCCTCAAGCTCGCCCTTCGCAAGGGTCGCTGCCCCATCGCCGATGGACATGTAGTAGTCGAGCTGGCCGCCATCGGCGCCATCGGACACGACGAACTGGACACCGAGGTTCTTGCCAGCGATGGCCGATTGGAAGCCTGCGCTCTCCTGGAGGGCGGCGTTCGCAGCCTCCATCCACTCGTCACTCAGGAAGGCAGTAGCCATGGGAACTCCTTTTTGATCGTTCGTTCAAAGATCGTACTACGAGGTCTGGGAGAGCAGGCGTCGGTTCTTGAACTTGGACTTCACGTAGTCGCGGTTCATGAGGGCGATGAAGTCGATCGAGATCGACTTCGGGCACGCCGTCTCGCACTCGCCGTAGTTCGTGCACGAGCCGAACCACTTGTCCATCTCCTCGACCATGGCCTCCACCCTGGCGTATCGCTCGGGTTGGCCCTGGGGGAGGAGGTTGAGGTGTGCGATCTTCGCCGCAGTGAACAGGTGGGCAGCCCCGTTGGGGCACGCGGCCACGCACGCACCGCAGCCGATGCAGGCGGCGGCATCGAAGGCCGTGTCAGAAACGGACTTGGGCACGGGGATGAGGTTGGCATCGGGCGCCGAGCCGGTGTTCACCGAGATGTACCCACCTGCGGCGACGATGTCGTCGAGGTGCGATCGGTCCACCACCATGTCCTTGATGAGGGGGAACCCGGCAGCGCGCCACGGCTCGATGGTGATCGTCGCGCCGTCGGCGAACTTGCGCATGTGGAGCTGGCAGGTGGCGGTGCCGAGCTGGGGGCCGTGGGGCACGCCGTCGATCACGAGGCCACAGGTCCCGCAGATGCCCTCACGGCAGTCGGATTCGGCCTCGAACGGGACCTTGCCCTCTGCCACGAGGTTGTCGTTGAGGATGTCGAGCATCTCGAGGATGGACATCTCTTCGCTGATCCCGTCGAGGCTGTGCTCCTCGAAGCGGCCGTCGGCCGTGGGGCTCTCCTGCCGCCAGAGTCGGACCGTGACACGCATTACTTGTAGCTCCTCTGGGTCAGCGCGACGTTCTCGAACACGAGCTCTTCCTTGTGGAGTATCGGGGCGTCGTGACCCTTCCACTCCCAGGCCGAGACGTATGCGTACTCCTCGTCATTGCGCAGTGCCTCGCCCTCGGGAGTCTGCGATTCGACCCGGAAGTGGCCCCCGCACGACTCATTGCGGTCGAGGGCGTCGATGCACATCAACTCGGCGAGCTCGAAGAAGTCCTCGACCCGGCCGGCCTTCTCGAGTGACGAGTTGATCGTGTCGCCCGAACCGGGCACGTTGACGTCGGCGTAGAACTCCTCCTTGAGCGCCGGGATGTCCCGCAGTGCGCCCTCGAGGCCCTCTCTCGACCGCTCCATGCCGCATTCGTCGATCATGATCTTGCCGAGTTCGCGGTGGAACCAGTCCACCGAGCGGTTGCCCCTCTTCGAGAGCCACATGTTCGTGCGGTCCCGCACTTCCTGCTCGACGGACGCGAATGCCGGGTCGTCGGTCGGGACGAGGGGGCTGTTGAGCCAGTCGGCGAGGTAGTTCCCCACCGTGTACGGAGCGACGAAGTAGCCGTCGGCGAGGCCCTGCATGAGTGCCGAGGCGCCGAGGCGGTTCGCGCCGTGGTCGGAGAAGTTCGCCTCCCCGAGTGCGAAGAGGCCCGGCACCGTCGTCATGAGGTCGTAGTCCA